>CAJUAS010000040.1 GCA_910584395.1 uncultured Oscillospiraceae bacterium
GCCCCCGGCAAGGACGGCATGGTTCACATCTCCAAGCTGGCCAACCACCGGGTGGAGAAGGTGGAGGACGTGGTCAACGTGGGCGACATGATCTGGGTCAAGGTCACCGACATTGACGAGAAGGGCCGGGTCAACCTGAGCTACAAGGACGCGTTGAAGGAGCTGGAGAACAGAGGAACGAAAGCCCCGGAAGCGTAAGAAAAGACAATAAAAACAGGTCGTTATCTTTCTTGGAAAGATAACGGCCTGTTTTTATTTAATAATCATTTTTCGAGCCAATTCCCGGTGGCCTCACAGGACAAATAGGCGTTGATGAAGCCGTCCAGATCGCCGTCCATGACGGCATTGATGTTGGCAGTCTCAAAACCGGTGCGGGTGTCCTTCACCAACTGGTAAGGCATAAAGACGTAGGAACGGATCTGGCTGCCCCATTCAATTTTCATCTGCACGCCCTTGAGGTCGGAGATCTTCTCCGCATGGGCCTGCATCTGGAGCTCCACCAGCTTGGAGCGGAGCATCCGCATACAGGTATCCCGGTTCTGGAACTGAGACCGCTCCTGCTGAGAGGAGACCACGATACCCGTGGGCTTATGGATGAGGCGCACGGCGGAGGAGGTCTTGTTGATGTGCTGGCCGCCCGCACCGGAGGAGCGGAACACCTGCATCTCAATGTCCTCCGGGCGAATGTCCACCTCCACGTCGTCGGGGATCTCCGGCATGACCTCCAGCGCGGCGAAGGAGGTCTGCCGTCTTGCGTTGGCGTCGAAGGGGGAGACCCGCACCAGACGGTGTACGCCGTTTTCTCCCCGGAGGAAGCCATAGGCGTTTTCCCCGGAGATCGTAATGGTGGCGGATTTCAGCCCCGCTTCGTCTCCGTCCAGATAGTCGATGGTCTCGCAGTTGAACCCGTGGCGTTCCGCCCAGCGGGTATACATCCGAAAGAGCATCTGCGCCCAGTCCTGCGCCTCGGTGCCCCCCGCCCCGGCGTGGAAGGTGAGGATGGCGTTGGCGTTGTCGTATTCCCCGGTGAGGAGGGTGGCAAGCCGGGCGGACTCCACGTCCTCCTCCAGAGCCTTGCAGCCCTCGGACAGCTCGGGGAGCAGGGACGCGTCCTCCTCCTCGTTGCCCATCTCGCACAGGGTGAAGAGGTCGGACCAATTGCGCTCCCGCTTGGCTTGATTCTCGATCTTGTCCTGAAGGGTCTTGATGCGCTGCTGGGTCTTTTGGGCCTTGTCCGGGTCGTCCCAGAAGCCGGGGGCGGCGGACTGGCTCTGGAGCAGATCCAGCTCCCGCGCCGCGCCCTCTAAATTCAGCGCGTCCTTCAAGGTGTCAAGCTGGGGTTTGAAGTTGTTGAGCCAAACCCGGTACTCGTCAAATTCCAGCATAAAAAGTCTCCTATGCACTCTCAAAATTCAGTAGCTTATTATACCCAACAAAGGCGGGGGCTGTCAATCCTTTGGTTTCAGCGGCGTTTTACTGCCGTCAGGGCGCTGGATAACGGTGTTGTCCAGTTGGGCGGTGAGGTTTTCCCGCACCGCGGCCACATAGCGGCGGCGCAGCTCCATCTGCTCGGCCTTTTCCTCCACGGTCAGCCCCTCTGGGGTGCGGGACTTTCGGGCCAGCGCGTTGATGCGGTCGATATCCCCTTGGGTAATCATACATATCGCTCCATTTCTACCATAATGCGGCCCTTGCGGCTCAGGCCGTTGATCTTGACCAGCCGGCACTTGCCCAGCCCCTTCCCCGTGAGGGAATCCCCCTCCTCCAAAATGCGGTCGGGCTTGGTGCAGGGCAGGTGGTTGAGCAGCAGCCTGCCCCCGGAGATCAGGCCGGCGGCTTTCGTCCGGGAGATGCGGAAGGCGGAGGCGGCCACCGCGTCGAAGCGGAGGGACTGGAAGGTCTCGGTGAGGGTCTGGACGTTTTCCTCCACCGGAGTGAGGGAGGCGAGGGGGATCTCCACCGGGGAGACGGCATACCGGCCCACCTCCCTCCACTGGTTCAGCAAAACAGGCAGGGCGGAGGTGAGGCAGACCACCTGCGTGGTATCCTCCCCCACCAAAATGTCCCCCAGCAGGTCACGGGTGATGCCCAGCCCCATGAGAGAGCCTAAAAAGTCCCGGTGGGAGAGCCTTTTGGGCGGCTTGACCGCCACAGCGGACACGGGAGGCTCATCCACGGCGTCCATCCACGGGGGAAGGAAACAGCAGACCCGGCGGGAGGCGGCCTCATAGCCGCCCTCAAAGATCCACTTGACCTCCCCGGCGGCGGCAACGGCCTGAGCGGCCAGCTTTTGCTCCCCGTCGCTCAAGAAGTGGCTGTGGGTGGGGATGTCCCGCCGCCGGCACAGCTCCAGCTGATCCAGCAGCCGGGCCAGAGACAGGCGGCTGGCCGCGTCCGCCGCCAGATGATCCAACACCTTTGTTTTATCCATCGTTTCCGGCGGGGGCGTCTGCGCCGCCCTGAGCGGCGTAGAGCTTGGCATATTGTCCGTTTTGGGCCAAAAGACTTTCGTGGGTGCCCTCCTCGGCGATGCGGGCGCCGTCCACCACCAAAATGCGCTGGGCGGAGCGAATGGTGGAGAGGCGGTGGGCGATGATGAGGGTAGTGCGGCCCTCCGCCAGCGCGTCGAACGCCCCTTGAATGCGGTGTTCGGTGACGCTGTCCAGCGCGGAGGTGGCCTCGTCCAAAATGAGGATGGGCGGGTTTTTCAGGAAGATGCGGGCGATGGACACCCGCTGCTTCTGCCCGCCGGAGAGCATCACTCCCCGTTCGCCCACATAGGTGTTAAAGCCGTCGGGCATGGCCAGAATGTCGTCTAAAATTTCCGCCTTCCGCGCCGCTTCACGCACCTCGTCCATGGTCGCGCCGGGCTTGCCGTAGGAGATGTTGTCAAAGATCGTCCCGGCGAACAGAAATACATCCTGCTGGACGATGCCGATGGCCCGGCGCAGGGAGCTTTGGGTCAGGGTACGCACGTCCTTGCCGTCCACCAAAATCGCCCCCTCGGTGACGTCGTAGAACCGGGGGATAAGCTGGCACAGGGTGGACTTTCCGCCCCCGGACGGCCCGACCACCGCCACGGTCTGGCCGGGGGAGATGTGGAGATCCACATGGCTGAGGACAGGCTCGGCGTCCCGCGCGTAGGCGAAGGTCACGTCCTCAATGCGGATATCCCCCTTCACATCGGTGAGGTCGCGGGCGTCAGGGGCGTCCTGAATGTCCGGCTCGACCCGCATCAGCTCCAAAAAGCGGTGGAAGCCCGCCATGCCTTGGGTGTACTGCTCCACAAAGGCGGAGAGCTTGCGGATGGGGGTCAGGAAAGTGGAGACATAGAGGGAGAAGGTGATGAGGTCGATGTAGTCCATGCGCCCGGCCATAATGAGAAAGCCGCCCAGCGCGATGACCAGCACCGACATGATACCCATGGCGAACTCCAGCCCGGAATGGTAGGTGGCCATTGCCTTGTAGTAGTCGTTTTTCGAGCCGCGGAAGCGGTCGTTGGCCCGGCCGAACTTGGCGATTTCCGCCTGCTCGTTGGCGAAGGCCTTGGCCGTCCGCATCCCGGAGAGGGAGGACTCTAACTCGCCGTTAATGCCCGCCAGCGTGCGTTTGACCTCCATGGAGGCGCGGCTCATGCGCCGGCGCTGGACGATGGTGAACCAGAGGAAGAGGGGTACGACCACAAACACCGCCAGCGCAAGCTCCCAGCGGATGGTGAGCATCACGCAGAACGAGCCGAGGAGGGTCACCGAGGAGATGAACAGATCCTCCGGGCCGTGGTGGGCCAGCTCGGTGATCTCAAAGAGGTCGCCGGTGACCCGGCTCATGAGCTGGCCGGTGCGGTTTTTGTCGTAAAAGGAGAAGGAGAGATCCTGCATATGGGAAAAGAGGTCGCGGCGGATGTCCGCCTCAATGCGGACGCCCAGCTGATGCCCCCAGTAGCTGACAACGAAGTAGAAAAGGGAGCGCAGCACATACCCCGCCACCAGCGCCGCCATCACGGCGAAGAAAGCGGCGTACACCTTGCCGGGGAGCAGCTCGTTCATGCACAGCCGGGACACCCACGGAAAGGCCAAGTCCACCAGACAGATGCCCGTGGCGCAGAGCATATCCAGAGCGAACAGCGGCCAGTGGGGCTTGTAGTACGAGGCGAATATTTTCAGCGGCCGCGCCGTCTTCATCTCTTTGGCGGTCATGGCACACACTCCTTTCTCTCGCAGCGGTAGTTGAATATATAGTATATGCGCCCAAGGAGAAAAAGTCAACGCAGATGGAGGAAAGTGGTTGCCTTGCAGCCGGAAAAACAGTATAATGAACAAAACGAAAGGTGGGAAGCCCATGAAAAACCGTCAGCGGGAAATGAAGCTCCTCTATTTGGTCTTTAGCGTGCTTGGCCTCGCCTATTTTGTCCTCAGCCTCATCGCCCTGTTTGCGGGCGGGGGAATGCGCGGGGTGTTTTTCAGCGACGAGATGGACTCCATCGGAAACCTTCTGTATCTGGCGTCCATGCTCTTTTGGTGGGTGAGCGTCCAGCTCTACCTCCGCTCCCTCCCCGAGCCCAAGCTGCCCGTCTGGGCCAAGCGGCTGTGCGTGGCCGATCTCCTCGCCTTTCTGGGCGTGCTGCTCCTGCGTCTGGCGGAGATCTATCTGCTGTCATGAGCTGTCCGCAGCCCTAAAACTCCACCATCCCTGTTACCCGCACCTCGCAACCGCACGGCGTACTTCAAACTCTTTTTCTTGATTTGTAAGAAACGCGGGAGTATAATGGGCGCAACAAGCCAAAGGAGGCCGCACGCATGAATCGAGACACCATTTGCATCCACGGGGGCTACACCCCCGGCAACGGAGAGCCCCGCAACATCCCCATCGTCCAGTCCACCACTTTCCGCTACGCCACCGGCGAGGCCATGGGTGCGCTCTTTGATCTGGAGGCCAGCGGGTATTTTTACACCCGCCTGCAAAACCCCACCAACGACCGGGTGGCGGCGAAGATCTGCGCGCTGGAGGGGGGCACGGCGGCGATGCTCACCTCGTCGGGGCAGGCGGCCAACTTCTACGCCGTCTTTAACATCGCCTCCTGCGGCGACCATGTGGTGGCCTCCTCCGCCATTTACGGCGGGACGTTCAACCTCTTCGCCGTCACCATGAAGCGCATGGGCATCGACTTCACCTTCGTCTCCCCCGACTGCTCGGAGGAGGAGCTGGAAGCGGCCTTCCGGCCCAACACCAAGGCGGTGTTCGGAGAGAGCGTGGCCAACCCCGCCCTCAGCGTGCTGGACATTGAGCGGTTCGCCAAAGCGGCCCACGCCCACGGCGTGCCCCTCATCGTGGACAACACCTTCCCCACCCCGGTGAACTGCCGTCCCTTCGAGTTCGGCGCGGACATCGTCACCCACTCCACCACCAAGTACATGGACGGCCACGCCAACGCCGTGGGCGGCGCCATCGTGGACAGCGGGAAGTTTGACTGGACGAAGTACCCCGACAAGTTCCCCGGCCTGTGTACCCCTGACGAGAGCTACCACGGCGTGACCTACACCGAGCGGTTCGGTTTGGCCGGGGCGTTCATCACCAAGGCCACCGCCCAGCTCATGCGGGACTTTGGCTCGATCCCGTCGCCCCAGAACGCCTACTACCTCAACATCGGGCTGGAGACCCTGTCCCTGCGCATGGCGCGGCACTGCGCCAACGCGCTGGCGGTGGCGAAATATCTGAAAAACCACCCCAAGGTGGCGTGGGTGCGCCATCCCGGGCTGGAGGGCGACCCCGATTACGCGCTGGCCCAAAAGTATATGCCCAAGGGGAGCTGCGGCGTGGTGTCCTTCGGGGTGAAGGGCGGCCGGGAAGCGGCCTCCAAGTTCATGGCGGGGCTGGAGCTGGCCTCCATCGCCACCCACGTGGCCGACGCCAAGACCTGCGTTCTCCATCCCGCCTCCACCACCCACCGGCAGATGAGCGACGCGGAGCTGGAAGCGGCGGGAGTCTCTCCCGATCTGGTGCGCTTCTCCGTGGGCATTGAGGACATCGAGGACATTCTGGCCGACGTGGAAAAGGCCCTTGCGGCGGTGTAAATTCAAAAAACGCAGTAAAAGGGACGGCCCATCGGGCCGTCCCTTTTACTTTATGGTTTCTTCAAAGACCGTCCCGCAGGCGCGGCAGGTGATCTTGATCTTGCCGCTCACACGGGGCACGCGGAGCTGCTGCCCGCAGTTGGGGCATTTGAAATAACGGTGGGTCTTGTCGGTGCGGATCGCACGGCGGCGGCGCAGCCAGTTTCGCAGGGGGGCGGTGACGGCCAGATATTTGGCGTTCTCCCGGCGGCGTTTTTCCACGTTGCGGGAGAGCATCCGGAAGATGCACCACGCGGCCGCCGCCGCGCTCAGGTAGACAAGGATGCTCCATCGGGTCAGCAGCCCCGCAAGATACAGCACAAAATAGACCGCGATCAAGGCACGGCCCAAATTGTCGCCGCCGTAGCGGCCATACATGAATCGCTGCAGAAAGCCCAAGGGATCACCTCATTTATAAAAGTATGATACCCCGCAAAAAGGGCACAGTCAATGGGAAAAGCGTTAACAAAATGTAAATTTCCCTTGCGGGACGGGGGCGGAGGCCGTATAATAGGAGTAACATTCCCCAAACCGAGAGGAGGAACACCATGAAAAGACGGGACAAAATGAATTATTATCTGGATATTGCCCAAACGGTGGCGGAACGCTCCACCTGCCTGCGCCGGTGCTACGGCGCGATTCTGGTGAAGGACGACGAGATCGTCTCCACCGGCTACAACGGCGCGCCCCGCGGCCGCCGCAACTGCGCCGATCTGGGCTGCTGCACCCGCGAGGAGCTGGGCATCCCCTCCGGCGAACGCTATGAGCTGTGCCGCAGCGTCCACGCCGAGGCCAACTGCATCATCTCCGCCGCCCGGCGGGAGAGCTTGGGCGGGACGATCTATCTGGCCTGCATTGACCCCCAAAACGGCGAACTGATGGCGGGGACGACCTCCTGCGCCATGTGCCGCCGGCTCATCATCAACGCCGGCATCAGTCAGGTGGTCATCCGCGACACCCCCGCCGACTACCGGGTCGTTCATGTGGAGGATTGGATCAGGGAGGACGATTCTCTCCCCGAACGGCAGTGATCCTGCGCCGCCGCCGGACAAATTTATTCCTTGACAGATCGAAGCCTCTGCCTTAAAATAAAAAAGGTATGCTGAAATAGTGCCGCTTTGGCTTTTCGTTAGGAAGTCAAGGATAAAATCAAAAAGACGGAGGTGTCAGCAAGACAAAATGGGTATTTATATTTTAGTCGGCGTGATCTGCGCCGTGGTCTTTTTCGCCATTGGATTCCCTGTGGGCGTGCAGTACCGTAAGCGCGTTTCCGAGAAGGAGATCTCCAGCGCCGAGGAAGAGGCCAAGCGCATTCTGAACGACGCCATCAAGTCCGCAGAGAGCAAGAAGCGGGAAGCTCTGGTAGAAGCCAAGGAGGAGATCCTCAAGGCCCGCACCGAGCATGAGACCGAGGTCAAGGAGCGCCGCGCCGAGCTGCAAAAGCAGGAGAACCGCCTCAACCAGAAAGAGGAAAATCTGGACCGCAAGCTGGAGAACTTAGAGCACAAGGAGGAGGCGCTGGCCTCCAAGCAGGAGACGCTGGACGCCCAGCGCGAGGAGCTGACCCAGCTCAAGGAGCAGGAGGTGCGGGAGTTAGAGCGCATTTCCGGTCTCACCGCCGAGGAGGCCAAGAACTTCCTCCTCACCCAGCTGGAGCAGGAAGTGACCCACGAGGCCGCGCTGAAGGTCAAGGAGATCGAGACCCGCGCCAAGGAAGAGGCGGACACCACCGCCAAGGAGATCATCTCCCTTGCCATCCAGCGCTGCGCCGCCGACCATGTGGCGGAGGCCACCGTGTCCGTCGTGCCCCTGCCCAACGACGACCTGAAGGGCCGCATCATCGGCCGGGAGGGCCGCAACATCCGCACCTTGGAGACCCTCACCGGGGTGGATCTCATCATCGACGACACCCCGGAAGCCATCACCGTGTCCTGCTTTGACCCCGTGCGCCGGGAGATCGCCCGGCTGGCGCTGGAGAAGCTCATTCAGGACGGCCGCATCCACCCCGCCCGCATTGAGGAGATGGTGGAGAAGGCCAAGCGTGAGGTGGACGCCACCATTAAGGCCGAGGGCGAGCGGGCTGTGTTCGAGACCAACGTCCACGGCCTCCACCCCGAGCTGATCAAGCTTCTGGGCCGCATGAAATACCGCACCAGCTACGGCCAGAACGTCCTCAACCACTCCATTGAGGTCTGCCACGTGGCGGGTCTGCTGGCCGCCGAGATCGGCGCGGACGTGACCATGGCCAAGCGGGCGGGACTTCTCCACGATCTGGGCAAGTCCATCGACCATGAGGTGGAAGGCTCTCACGTCCAGATCGGCGTGGAGCTGGCCCGGAAGTACCGGGAGAGCGAGGGCGTGATCCACGCCATCGAGGCCCACCACAACGACGTGGAACCCAAGACCATCGTGGCCTGTCTGGTTCAGGCGGCCGACGCCATTTCCGCCGCCCGCCCCGGCGCGCGCCGCGAGAACGTGGAGAACTACATCAAGCGTTTGGAGAAACTGGAGGAGGTCACATCCTCCTTCCCCGGCGTGGAAAAGTCCTTCGCCATCCAAGCCGGCCGGGAGGTGCGGATCATGGTCGCCCCCGACAAGGTCAGCGAGGATCAGATGGTGCTTCTGGCCCGGGACATCGCCAAGAAGATCGAGGAAGAACTGGAGTACCCCGGCCAGATCAAGGTCAATGTTTTGCGGGAGACCCGCGCCATCGAATACGCCAAGTAAACATCGGGAACAGAATAAAAAGCCCGGCCGTCTAAAAGATGGCCGGGCTTTCGCATATCTGCGGTAAAAAAAATGCCGTTTCCTCTTGCATTTTCTTGCCTCTTGCTCTATAATCAACCATGTATACTGCTAATTATGTCTACTAATGGCTTTTGATTGGCAATATATGGAAGAAGATGCGTCAAAGAACCGATTTTTTGAACGGATATAGAACTTCCCGAGAGAACGCAACCTTGAATGAGGTGATCGCCGTGGAGACAAGAGAGAGAATATCCAACTGGCGCAGCCGTTTATGGGCCTTTGCCCTGACGGCGGCGTTGGCTTGCGCGCTGTTGGCCGGCGTCGCATACGCGGCAACGGTAGACAGCACGGATGTGGTTGCTGACCCGGCGGCGCCCAAACCCGAGGTTGTGATTCAGGGCAACGTGGTCGTGGACAAGGGGAAGCCCACCGGCTTTTATGAGCTTGCTTTGTGCGTTCGCACGGCCCGCACGGTCACGTTGAAGGACGATCCCGCTCATACTGTAGTGAAAGAGGAGGACTATGCCAAAGAGCTGGCGGAGGCACTGGAAAAGGGCGACCGCACGGGGTTGGATGCGAAATATGAGGTGACCTACTACCCCTTCCAATCCGCGGCGGCGGCGGTACATATCAACTTGGACGCCCTGACGGCGGTGACGTGGGGTGCGGGCGAGCCTGTCTATGCCAATTGGACGGCCGGCGGTGCCACCGGCACGGCGGGCAGCTATGACACATTTGATACAGATTATCCCCGGGGCATTGACGTGAATGACCCCGATCAGGCCAAGATCTTCAAGGATGTGGAGGAACTGAAGGCGCTGATCGACGGCACCGGCACGGCGTCCGTCCGTCTGGACACCGCCAAGCCCGACGAGATCAACAACGCCACCGCGCTGATCGAAGAGGTGAAGGGCGACGACGCGCTCCTCACCCTCAGCGCCAATACCACCCCCAACGCCAGAGTGGTCTACGAGATCCCCACTCCGGTGGTGGTGGTGCGCTTTGCCTACGATATGAAGCGTTTTACCCATCTGGATGTGACCAATTCCTGTGATTTTTGGCTGGATCTGGACGTAAATGACCGCGCAGGTGCGGATATGGGCAAGACCCCGCTGACCTATCTGGGCGGGAGGGATACCGGCACAACACCGATGTACAAAGCCTCGGACGCACAGGCGGCGGAGTCCTCCGTCCACCAGAGCGTCTGGTACGCCCAGAACACGATCACCGACGGCACGGGCCAAAAGGCCACGGAATTCTACTACTATTTGGGCGCGGATCTCAACGCGGGGGGGCTGATTTCCTCCCACGAGACGACGCCGCGTACCTATTCGGTCTACGATCCGGCACAGAAGAAGGTGTGGGATCAGCAGCTTCTTGCGCCCCAGACCGCGGGCGCGGTGGTGCTGGCCGACCGTTCCACGGACTGGGCCACCACCGGCGATCCGGAGGGCACGACGGGCAACCAAGACTACTCCTTCTTCCAGAATCTGCTGACGCTGGAAGAAAAGAGTTTGCGCCTGACGCTGGTGAACGCGGAGACCTACCGCAAGCCCACCGGCGGCATCGGCGGCGCACAAATTCTCTTCTATGACTGGGACGACAGTCTCATCGGCGCGCTGGTGGTCGACCCGGAGGGAGACGCCCGGGCGGCGGTGAACGAATACATCGAAAAAACGCTGATTCACCCGGAGCTTCGCACCGGCGACAACATCGCGGCTGCGGCGGATCTGACCGCGCTTCAGGCCGACCAAGACTATGTAGACCGGGTGGACTCTCTAAACCGGGAGTTCACCTACCGCGGCGACTATTCCTATAAGGTCGGGCAGGACACGGACGACACCTTGAAGCGCCCCGCTACCCACCTCCAGCCGGGGGAGGACTTTCCCTTAACAAATAAGCTGGACTACGCCTTCTACCGCCGCGCCACGACCCAAACCGAGGTGGTCGACCCCGGAACGGGCCTGAACACCCGCTACTACTCCACGACCCCGCTGAGCGTGGGCGACGGCTCGGAGGACTACGACGGCTACCTCTACCCCTATGTCTACGGCTGGGCCATCGTGGAGGACGACACCCAAGATGTGACCAAAAAGAACTGGATCTTGCGCAAAGACTCCATCAAAACGGAAGACGTCTGGACAACGTTCGGGGTGGGTGAGCTGGCCGACCTCGACCCGGCGGACACTGCCGCCAAGACGATTCCCGGAACAGGTGATCCTTATACCTACGCCGTGACCGAAAAGGACGCGGCGTGGTATCTGCGTTTTGCGGACTTTTCCGCCATGGAAAATATGCTGCGCGAGGGGCAAGACGTGCTGATCGTCAAGGCGGTCTACGAGCCGGGGACGAGTTTGCGGGATGGTGCAAACTACTCGGTGGTTGAAGATAGCTTACGTGTAGAACGATATGGCTATAATGCTTCGACACAAGCATCTGTATACTCTTTCCAATATCAATATGCAAGGGCAACCAAAGCAACTGGAGCGTGGCAAGGGGTGACTCGCGCTCGCGAACCGGCAGTACAAACTGGATATACTTATGATATTAACGCGTTTGATACAGAAGGCAATGATTTAAATCCGATGGCAGATACGTATGCTTTCTTTATGAAAACAATTTCGAATAATAATGATATACTAAATATTGATATTACCACAGGTGGCGTGCTGTGGAAAGTTGATTATGTCTTATTTGATATTTATAAGGCAAATATTTCTAACGGAAAGCAGCGTTCTGCTGGCGGCGAATTAAACTTGAAGACAAACTTCGATTATGATAATGCGGAATATCCAGATCGGCAGGGAACGGACGGTTTTGTACTTCAGGCAACCATGAACACCCTTTTGGCAGAAGCGACAAAAACGGCAAAGGGTGAAAATGGCGAATTAGCAATACATTTTACGAAGGATACGGTTGTGGATTTGAATCTGCGATCTGATATGACAGGAACGGAATTTACATGGGGTAACTACGATGTTTGCGCTCCCTACCTCCAAGACCTTGTGACGCGGCTATATAACAGCAACGACCCGCAATACCGCGATCCCAAAACGGGAGATATCGTTTTGGGCTGGCACCAGATCCAGCGGCACATTTTGATGTGTATGCAGGCGAACGGCGCGGTGGCCGGCATTTACTCCGGCGGTACGCTGATGAGCGAGACCGACTGTGCGGGCTTCCCATGGTGTCGTCTGGACGAGTGCGCCAAGGAAGTGAAGGTGGATATCTTCGATCTGGGCGACATCTTCGTGGCCATGGACAAGGCCAAGGACGAGACGGGGGATAAGCACCCGGCCAAGGACGCCTTGGACGACCTGAAGAACGGCACTCCGCCCCTGTTGGACGGCTACCTGAACAAATTCCGCAAGGACAAGGACGGCCGGCCGTTTAAGACCCGCCAAGAGGTGTACGACGCGCTGAAAACGGTCTACGACAAACTGGCGGCGGCAAACCTCAGTCAGGACGACATGAAGAAGCTGACCGAGGAGCAGGTTCAGGAGATCATCATCACCGGGACATACCCCACCACGGGCCAAACCTATTGGTGGTGGAACGGCGGCACGCGGCCTGTGAACACATGGCAGGACTGGATCGAAGCCGGTATGCTGGTGGTGACCAACGCCGTGCCCGACGCACTGAACGGCATGACCAACATCAACCTGCCCAACGCGGTTCAGGACATGATCAGCTACGAGCGGCCCACCACCGCGAACACGCCGCCCAACGTGGGCTGGTTCCGCAAAGCGGAGTCCGACGAGGACGACAACGCCTTTGCCGACGTAGAGGAATTTAAGGAAGCGTGGCTCAAAGCGCTACCTGCCTTGGCGGCTCATTACGACCTCCCCAAGGACTGGAACACTATTCCTTGGCAGGAGATCCAGTACGCCCTCATCACCGGCACATACGCGGACGCCACCACCGTTCTCGCCACCACCAATTATTGGTGGCGCGACGGCGGCTTGCCAAAGCTGACTTACGAAAAACTGCTGGACGCGGTGAGCGAGTGGCGCGCGAGCAGCTACAACGACTCCACCCAGCTGGACAAGCTCCTTGCCAAGAGCGTTAACCCCATCAACAACGAGGTTTACATCCGCCGCACCGCGGCGGGCAGCGGCTTCACCAGCCAGACCCAGTTCAAGAACGCCCTGAAAACCGCCATGGAGGTTCTGGGCTACGTCACCAACAAAGCCGACTTTGAAGACCCAGTCACCGGCGAGTTGAAATACACCATGAGCGGCGGCAAGAAAGAGTACGTTTTGGACATTTACCAGTTCCAATACCTCCTCCTCAACGCCTCCAAGCTGGTGAACAAGCCCATCCCCGAATCCAACAAGATCGCCGACCCGGACGACCCGGACGTAAAGTGCAACTACTGGTGGATTCCCGAGCCTCACGTCCCCAGCGCGGCCCAGCGCATCGGCGACATCATGGACTTGCTGACCTACGCCTACTGGGCGAGGGACGGCGTGGGCGACCCGCCGGTTACGCTTGGCTTCGACCCGCTGGCCCAGCTGGACGCGGCCACCATGGAGCGCCTCAAGCTCCGCGCGGAAATCCACGGCATCCCGTACACCGACGAGACGCAGGCGGCCTTGAAGCAAGCGGTGCTTAACGCCATCACAAATGAAAAGAGCGGCTGGCCCTACTCCATCGACACCTTCTCCGCCCAGAGCGCGGCCGACCTGACCCGCGAGCTGCAAAACATTCTTTTGGGCAATTCCTATGTTACCTCCGCCAGCATTTCGGACAACTATTGGTGGCAGGGCAGCGGCTTCAAGGCGGACACCCACGCCACGCTGGCGCAGGCGGCATGGATCGCCGCCGTGGGCTTCGA
>CAJUAS010000041.1 GCA_910584395.1 uncultured Oscillospiraceae bacterium
GCACCAAGCCACGCCGTCCACGGCCCAGTCGCCGGTGTCCTCGCCGTCAGCGAACTGGTCAAGCGCCTTGGGATCGCCCTTGGCGTCCAGACCCGCCAGCTTCGCGTAGCGGGCCAGCATCACGGCCAGCTCCTGCCGGGTGATGGCCCGGTCAGGGGCAAAAGCATCGTCGGACACGCCTGTGACAACGCCATTGTTCGCGGCCCATGCCACCGCGTTGGCGTACCACGCGTTCTTGTCCACGTCGGCAAAGGCGGCCGCCGCCTGTTCCTCCGTTCCGGCCAGACGGTAGAGGACTTCCGCCAAAGAGCTGCGCGTCATGGGAGCGGTGGGATCAAACTTGTTTTCGCCCACGCCCTTCACCAGACCCGCCGCCGCCACGGAGGACACCGCCTTGGCGTACCACGCAGTTTGGGCCACGTCCACAAAGGAGACAGGCAGATCGGTCAGCGGCACATCCGGCTCTTTCAGATCTTCCTCGTCAGGCTTGCTGGGGGTGGGACGGGACGAGCCGCCCCCGGAGCTGCTGCCGCCGGAAGATCCGCCGCTGCCGTTGCCGCCGGTGGTGGTGATGGCGCGGAAGGCCGCCACCAGCTCCAAAGCGTGTTCAGGCATGACCTTGTCCTCGGGCATCCCAGTCCATCCGGTGAACACATATCCCGCCCGGACGGGATCGGTCATGGGCACGATGGTCTCGCCGGGATAGTAGCTCTGGACGCCCAACAGCTCGCCTTGGACGGTGTAAGTGACCAAATAGCGGGTGAGGTTGCCCTCGCGAAGCTGTCCATAGACCTCCTGCGCGGCGGCGTTGATCTGGGCCAGCGCCTCCTGCGCGGCGGTCTCATTGTCATACTCCCCTTCCAGCGCCAGAACGTCGGTGTAGTCCGCCTCGTCCATCTCCGCAGTCTGGATCAGGGCCTTCAAGCCGTCGGCGGACACGGTGTAGGTGGTGGCGTCCGGGGTAATCACCCGGCCGTAGAGGCGGAGTTCAAACGCGGTGGTCTGCATCTTCCAACCGCCAGAGAAGGCCAGATAGTTTTCCCCGTTCTTAACGTGGTACACGCCGTTGCCTTGGTGGGCAATGGTGAACGGAACGCCGGTGTTGCCTAAGGCCAGCTGGCTGCCGCTGGCGGTGGCAGTCAGATATTTGTCGTCGGTCACGCTTTGGATAAAGTAAGAGCCATCCGTCTGCTTCACCAGCGTCCACAGATCATCTGTGGGCTGCCATCTGTCGTTGGCGTGATTGGCGTTCATGGCCTTGTCCCCATTCATGCTCGGGGTACAATGATTCGTTGCGCTTTTATCAGTGCCGTTGTGGAGAAGCCGGTCTCCGTTCTTGGCGTAAACAATGTACGGAACGTCATTGATCGTACCGTCCTCGTCCAGTACATACTGGGTAGTTCCCGGAGTGACTACGGTGGTGACGCTGTCTTCATACTCCTCAGGCAGGATCAGCTCCCCGCTCTCCGGCTGCACCAGCACAGAAATGGCGGCGGAACGGGTCAACACGCCCTTGGTGACCGACACGGTGACGGTGGCTCTGCCCGCACCCACGGCGGCGATGACACCGTCGGCCACGGTGACCACAGATTCCTCGGAGGACTTCCAGCTCACCTGCGCGTCCGCAGGGGAATACTCCACCTCCACAGTCCGGCTTTCGCCGAAGTCCATGTCAATGAGGGCGGCATCTACTGTGAGGGTCACGTCCTCGTCGGGCTTCTCCGCCGCAAAGAGCCAGTCCTCGCCCAGCAGGTCGGCGGCGGTGAACTTGACAAAGCGCATGGCCATAACGCCCTTGGGGTTGGTGGTGTCGTCTTGCTCGTACAGCACCGTGAAGCCCGCGTGATCGGGCAGCTGGGTCAGGCAGGAGTAGTTGTAGCGGTTGGGGAAGCGAACCGCGTCGTCGTTGAGCCATGTGACGGTCTGCCCCGCGTCGTCATTGAAGCAGCCGATGCGGATCACGCCGTTGCTGCGGCTATGCTCCCCGTTTTTGACCGCCCCCTTGGGATAGGAGGCCAAAATCAGGTTCTCGTAGACCGTGTTGTCCGGGCCGATCAACACGCCGTCCACATTGATGAAGGACACCATGCAGTTCCCACAGTAGGCAAGGGCGTTATCCAGCTTGGACTCACCCCATGTGACGCCGCCGTCGGTGCTGTCGGCGTACCGGATGTAGTTCTTGTCGTTCCGGGAGTACATCCGCAGATCGCCGTTGGGCAGATGGACGATCTGGGATTCGCTGGCCTTTCCGGTGGTATCGCCGACGTCGGTGCGTTCGCCGCGAACCCACGTCTTCCCGCCGTCGTCAGAATGGACGGTGCTGGCCCGCTCCTTCCCGGTGGCGTCGTCATAGAGCGCGAAGATGATCCGTTCCGTCTGCTTGCCGTTCACCGTCACGGTGGTGGTAGTCCCCCGGCCGGGGCACACGGCGGTGAACCGCTCACCGTCGTTCTTTACGTTCAGCATCTTCGGATCGCTCCACACCAAGCGGCCGCTCTCCCCGTCCACCTCGGCGCTGCGGGCGATGATGTAGAAGGTGCAGATCACCTTCCACTCCGACTGCATATAAAACACGTTGTTCTGAACATAGTGGTCGCTGTCTGTCTGGCGGCACAGCACAGGCTTCATGCCTGCATCCTCATAGTCGTACCAGAGATCCATGAAAATGTCCACATAGTAGCCGGTCTCCGCGCCGTCGCTGCGGGCGCAGATGGGGTACAGGCCAACCGTCTTGCCGTCCTTCTGGGCAGTCTCGGTGGGCTGGGCGTTCAGATCCACACAGTAGGTGTAGTCGGCGGCGTTGCCGGAGGCGTTCCCGCCCGCCGTGCCATGGCTGAGCAGCAGGCGGCCCTGCTCGTCAAAGCCAGTGTTGGAGACGGTCTTGTTTCCGCCGGCATTGCCGCCATAGGAGGGAAGCATATCCACCAGCATCCAGAGCTTCCCGCTGCCGTCCACCGTCAGGGCAGGGTCAATGAAGGAGGCGCTGCCCAGTTTGCCTTTGATGCCGTTCTGCCAATAGGTCGGGCCCTGAATGGGCGCAAAGTCGGCGAAGTAGTTGACGATCTCCCACTCCCAAGTCTCACCGCCGTCCTTGGAGACGGAGACGATGGTGTCCAGATTGTTGGGGGAGTCCTCGGTGTTGGGCCAGCGGGCGTCGGAGGCCGCCACGAGCCAGCCGTTGGGCAGGGTGACCAGAGCGGGGATACGGAAGTAGCTGCTGACTTCCTCATCGCTCATCGGGCCGTTGCTGCTTGTGCCGCTGAGCTTGTCATTGGGCATGGTGTATGTGCCTTCCGCGGGCTGGTTTGCCGGGGCGGCGGGCTTATCGGGGTCGGCCGGCGTGGGGGGATCGGGCTCGTCAGGGTCGGCACAGGTTGCGTAGAGGGTCAAAGAACCCACGCCGTTGTTCGCGAAGCGCACTTCGCTGTTGGCATCCTGAGGAAGCAGCCAGCTTGTGCCGTCCCAGAAAAACCATGCGGTGGGCAAGGTCTCAGAAACCATCGTATGGCTGACGCTGGTCTCGTTGTTGAGCTGGGTTAGGTAATAGTCCAGAGCCTTGGCCGGGGTCACTGGGCAAACCCACTTGTAGTCCGTATACTTCCCGGTGTTGTTGGCCTGAATGTCCCCCACGGTGAAGGCGGCGGTCGCCGCATGACTCCACCAATGGTCGGTGCAGTCCGGGTCGTTGTCCACATGCTTCTCGCACAGCAACTCCACCTGATAGAGGGTAGAGTTGCCCACGGCGGGCTTGGCGGTGGGCTTGCCGGCGTCGGGATCGGGCTGTTCCGGTTGTTCCTCGGCGCAGGTGACGTAGACGGTCAGCGTCCCTTCGTGCTTGTCGTTGTTCTGGTTGAAGGTCACATTGGGGTCAGGCTGTTTGTCCCGCAGGAGCTGCCAGCCGTCCGTCGCGTTCCAATAGTAGTAGGCGGTGGGAATGGTCTCCTCGGTAGTGACCAGCCGGTGGCCGGCAGACTCGCCGTTGATGTTGGCAAGGCACTGCTCCAGCGTATAGGCGGGGGTCACCGGGCAGATGTAGGGGTACTGCTCGGCAGTGCCGTTGTCCAGATCGTTTTCCCGAACCTCGCCCACCTCGAATTGGTCGGCGGTGGTGCTACCCCAATTGGTCGTTTTAGGATAGCTCCAGTAGTGTTTGTCGGCATCGTCGCCCTTGTTGTCCTTTTCCTCGCACATGACCACCACCTGATAGAGGTCGTTATTGACGTCGATGGTGGGCTTGCCCTCGGGCCGGGTAGGCCGCTCGGGAGGATCGGTGGGTTCTACCGGGTCGGGCTCCGTGGTGGTCGTCTCGATGACCACTTTGGCGACGTGGGCGTAAATGCTTCCCGTTGCGGGATAGAGGACATACCATGTGTTGGTGGCGGCAACCTTGGAAGCAATCAGGTACTTACCGCCACTCTGGACTTCGTCCAGTTCGGACAACCGGACATAGCCCGGAATATCACCAACAGTGGATTCCCCTTCATTTGCCTGACGGAACAGGGCAAAATCACTCTGTCCCGTTGTCACAAAGTCTCCGGTTTGATCAAAATACAGCTTGTTGATGTCGTTGTTGTAGAAGTAGAGGGCTTTGGTGCCCTTAAGCTGGAACCATGTTACGTCATTCTTGGTCACTACGGACAGGGTGACCGGTGTGCTGTCGGACTGGTTCGGATTTTTCGCCGAGCCGCCGGGTTTGAGATACAGATTCGCAATGGTGCTCTTGATCGTATAGACGTTATTGCTTTCTGTAAAGGTATACAGCGCGTTGCTCAGGTCCACCTTATCGCCGTTATAATTCTTGTCCGTACCCAGCTGGGCCTTGGCCTCAGAGGTACTCCCCGCCGCAAACGCCGTCAGGGGCAGACAGCCCACCAGCAGCACGGCGACCAGAAGCAGCGCCATCCTCTGCTTCCATCTTTTCCGTTTCATAGTCATCTTCCTTTCCCGTTTGGCCCTCCGCCCCTTCGGAGCGGCCCGTGTTCAGGTATTCAAGTCAAACTGCACAGGGTTGTTTTCCGCGATGGTGGCGTAAAGGCCGTCCAGCACCTCCGCGCGCAGCCATGCGTCCAGCGCGGCATCCCGCGCCTCGTCAAAGGCAGGCATTTGGGTGGCGGTCTCCACCAGTGTGACCCGCCGTTCCACTCCTTCCGGGGTCTGGTAGTCCATGAAGTCCCCCGGCTGGGCGGAGTACAGGAAATCAGAGAGCGTCCCGTCGCTGTTCTCCATGTTTCTCAGGGCGGCCCGCTCCGCCGTCACCGTTTCCCTTTCCCCGTTTTCCTCCACTTGGTAAGTAATGGATTCCAACTGCAAAAAAGCGTCGGAGTGGGCGTTAAAATAATCCTCCGCCTGCTCCTCCATCCCTTTGTCGACGTGATCCTTCATGTAGGTCACGATGGCCGCGTCCAAGTCGGCCTCCACATAGCGAAAATAGCTGTCCGGCGTAAAGCTGGTCACGCCGTATACCGTCTGCCCGTCGGCCACCTTGGCGGCGCGGATGGTGTTTTCCTGTTCCGTCCGCAGCTTCATGGCGGCGTAGTCAAAGGGGTCGCACAGCCCCATGCGGCTGCCAAGGTAGAACTTGGCGTTCACCCGGTTGATATACGCTTTGGTGTACGTGTCCGCGTCCTCATCGGCCGGGCGGCTGTCCTCCGCGATCTCGCGGAAGAAGTCATACTCCTCTTGGCCCACGGTTCGGGAATAGCCCCGGTAGGCGGCCAGTTCTTTCATGAGCCCGCCGGAGGGGGAGTTCTCTCCCCCTCCGTGCAGAACCACCGCAAGGAGGACGGCTGCGGTCACCGCCGCCGCGCCGATCAGAACCCAGCGCAGGAGCTTCCTGCGGGGCAGTGGCTTTGGATCGGGCTTTCCCTTTTTGTTTGCCATAGCGCGCCCTCTCTTTCGGCGGTATCAGGTTCAGTCCGCATAGACGAAAGCGCCAATGCCGGGGGTGGCGGGGATCGCAGTCCCGGCCAGATCCCGGTCGCTGAACATCCCGTCGCTCATGCTGGGCAGAACCGCGCCCATCCCTTCATAGGTGTTCGTCGCCAGACGGTAGGCCTCCGCACCCGTGCCGCCCACGAAGAGACCGTCGGCGGAGTTCGCGGTGAGGTTGCCCTTGTCGGTGGGGGCGTTGGTGATGCCGATAAAGAGGTTGTTTCGGAAGTCCGTGCTGTTGGCGCACCAGTTCTCTACTGTGCCGGGGGTCTGCTCCACATAGTAGAAGATGTTGTTATAGAACTTATACGGGGTGGCGGCCTGTCCGGTACGTCCGAGGAGGAAGATCTTCCCGTTTTTCAAGGTAGTGCTGTCCAAAATGAAGGTGTTGTTATACACTTCGGTGTTGAGACCCTTTTCCCCGTTTCGGAACCAGCCCATGCCGCCCGGGATGGTCGTGTTGGGGTTGTAGCCCTCCCGCTCACTGACATTGTAACGGATCCATGTGTTCATGGAGGTGTATTGGTTCTCCTCACAGCACAGCATCATAAAGCAGGCGTTGTTGTGGAGGTAGTTGAACTGCACCCACGTATTCTGGTTCAGCGCGTCCACCTCAATGCCCTGACCGTCCTGAATGTTGACGCCCTTGGAGACATTGGTGTTGCCCACAGCGTGGATCGTGGCGTCCACCCCGTTGAGGAAGCACTCGTTATACTGGAATACCGTATTGTCCGAGTTCCAGTTGAACATACCCACAGCGGCACGGAATGGGTTGGACATATGGATGGCACAGCGGCTGACCGTGTTGTGTTCCACGACGGCGTTGCTCCAGCTGTCCACGATGAGGCCGTCGCCGTCGATCTCCCGCAGGATGTTGTTGGCCACGTAGAGGTTGCGGCCGGGATAGTAGGAGTAGGCCCTGTTATACTCCCCGGAGGGGAAGGAGGGCCATGCAGCGCCGCTGTCCTGATAGCTACGGAAGCCCCACACGGTCAGGGAGTTGATGCCGTCGCGGCCGCACTGGTAGATCTCACAGTTGGTGATGCTCACGTCCACGAAGCAGGAAGGCACGGGGGTCGCCGCCTGCGTGCCCACGTTGAACTGGATGCCGCCGCTGGTTTTGCCGGCGTTGATGCCCGGGCCGCGGAAGCCGTGGATCTTCAGGTTGTCAAACACAAAGTGGGACAGGTCGCCCTGATCCACGTTGACCACGCGGAGGCCCGCGTTAAACACGTCCAAATCGCCCACGAGGTAGAACTCAGGGTCGTAGGAGGGGTCGTGGAGCTCCAGATCCCGGATCTCCCAATACTCCACGTTCTCCAGCCAGATCGTGCCGTTCACCTTGCGGGTGGTCACGCTGCCGGCACCCAAGGCATAGTTAAAAACACCGTCGGGGTCGGGCTGGAGGACGGGGCGGGCTTCGCCGCCGTACTTGCCCACCATAATGGGAGCGTCGGCGTTGCCCGAGCCATGGGGGCGGAACATCCCGGTAAAGGTGTCCCCGGATTTGAATAGAATTCGGTCGCCGGGCACAAAGGAAATGGTGTTCAGCTTCTCAATGCTCTGAAGGGCGGTCTCGGGGGTGAGACCGTCGTTGGTGTCGCGGCCGTCTGCGGCCACATAATAGCTCCGGCTGGCCCCTTGGGCCACGGTGAAGCTGCCCGTGCGGCTCTCGCCGCCGCAGGCGGCGGTGAGGGACACCGCCCGCTCGCCGCTCAGGCTGGCGGACACCGGCTCAAAGTCCACGGTCACCGTCTTGTTGCCGTCATAGACGAAGCGGGAGCGCCGGAAGCCGGCGGGAGCGCCGTCCACGGTAAGGGTAAAGGTGATATCGTCCGCCGTGGGAGCTACCGTAGGCTTCTCCGCCAGCGTGACCACCGCCGTGCCGTTGGTCACGCGCAGGCTCTCGATCCTCGCGGCCACCATTTCGGCGTTGGGGTCGGCGGCCAGCGTATAGTCCAGCGGGATGCTTACCCCCTGATAGGTAAGGATCACATGGATGGTCTGCTCCACCGCAGCTGCGGCGATGGGTGCAAAGCGCAGGGTATCTCCCTCCGCCGTCAGGGACAGCGTTCTGGCCTCCTCGGAATTGAGGGAAGAGGTATAGACCGCGGTAAAGCCCGCCATGTTGAGGTCATTGCCTTGGACGGTAATGCTGCCGTTGGTGATCTCGGCCCGGTCTACGTCGCCCTTGACCTTCAAAGAGGCGTCGTCCACATAGAGTACACTGTTATTGGGATTCCAAAGGCAGACACGCACAGTGCCCGAGGTGTACGCAAACTCGATGCGGTGCTGCACCCAGTCCCCTACGGCGGATACGTCCACTTCCATGCCGCCCACCTTGGAACCGTTCACCTTCACCTCGATGGTCGTGGGGTCGCCGCCGCCCTGATTGGCGGCAGCCACCTTCGTCCACACCGTGTAGACATAGGTCAAACCGGTCTGCAGGCCCACAATGTCCTGCTCCAGCGCAGTTCCGTCGTTGTTGACCGGGCTCACCTTGACGGACTTGCTTCCGCTATGGTGCGCTTCGGTCACGATGGCCGCGTTGTTGTACTTCGTCCAGCAGCCGATCCGCGCGGCGTTCTCAGCTTCGCTGTTCGCGCCGGCGTTCCGGAGGCTGGAGGATTCAAACCCCGGATCGGTGATACACTCTGTTTTTTCATAAGTCGCGCCCGCAGCAAAAGCCGCGCTCCATCCCGGAACCGCCATCGTACACAGCATAGCGACACAGAGAAGAAGGGAAAGCACCGGGCGAAAACGTTTCATTTTCATGGGTCTTCTCCTTTATTCAAAGATTTTGCCGGATATCAGCTCGCTTACGCCTCTCAAAAGGCGTGCTGTGCTTCAGGCCGGGAAGGTATCGGCGTAACGCTGGAGGATGGCCGCAGCCTCGGCGCGGGTGATGGTCGCCTTGGGCGCAAGCAGCTCGCCGCCGCGGCCCTGAAGCAGACCCTTCTCCACGCACCATGCCAGAGCGTCCACGGCCCAGTCGCCGGCGGTCTCGCGGTCGGTGAACTTCTCCAAAGCCTTGGCGTTGAGGGTCGTGTCGCGACCGGCCTGCTTGGCGTAGCGGTACAGCATGACCGCCATCTGCTCCCGGCTCAGCGCATCGTCGCCGCCAAAGGCGGTGTCGGAAACACCCTTGAGGATGCCCTTGTCAACACCCCACGCCACGGCGTCGCCATACCACGCGTCCGCCTTCACGTCTTGGAAGGCCGCCTTCACGCCGACTTCAGGGCCGCCCTCCATATTATACAGGATCTGGGCCATCATGCCCCGGGAGAGCGTGGTTTCGGGAGAGAACCGATCCGAGCCGACGCCCTTCATCAATCCTTGGGCGGCCACAGCGGCCACCGCCTTGGCATACCACGCGTTCGGGGCTACGTCCACGAAGGCGACGGGCTTGTCGGTCAGCGGCACGTCAGGCTCTTTGACCTCCTCTTCGCCGGGCTTGCCGGGGGTGGGACGGGAAGATCCGCCGGAAGAACCACCGGACGAGCCACCGCCGGAAGGCTCAGTGGGCTGGGCGGGCTGCTTGCCTTCCTCCGTCCACTTGGCGGTGAGGTTCAGATCGGCGGTAATGGCCGCGGTGAGTACAAAGCGAGTACCCTCTGGAGTGAACCAGCCGTCAAAGGTATAGCCGGCGCGGCTGACCGTGGGCATTTGGGTCAAGGGGATGGACTCCCCTTCCGTGACGGTGATCGCGTTTTTACCCTTCAGCGTGCCGCCGTCGGGATCAAAACGCACGGTATAGCGGGGGATCGCCGTCCATACGGCACGAACCACGGTGTCGCCCGTGATCACCGTGTCGGCGGTAAAGGCCGCGCCGGAGGCGTCCACCCAGCCGCCAAAGAGATAACCCTCCCGGACGGGGTCGGCGGGCATATCGCTGCCCATCGTGCCGCCTTGCGCCACGGAATAGGCCACGCCGTCAATGGTGACCGTGCAGACCGCGGTAAACGTGCCGCCCCACTGGGCGGTAAACACACTCCCGCCGGGCTGCCCTTTCACTGCGCTGCCTCCCGCCAGCATGGCCTCGGTGTTCCCCACCCGCCAGCCGGTAAATGCCTCGCCGCCCTTGGGCGGGAGGGCGGGCAGCACGCCGCCCTGAAGGGTAACGCCGGTCAGGTCGCCGCCGTTCACGTTGGCGAAGTAGGCGTCCTTGCCGCCGGAGCGCGCCAGCGCAGGGGCGGGGGCGGTTTGGGTGTAGATGATCGCCCCGTCCTGATGGAGGAAGGGCAGCAGACTGTCAAAGTCAGAATAAGCGGAGGCGGGGGCGTCTCCTTGGAACACCACATTCAGCTTGTTGTGGTGGCTGATAGCTTGGAACGCGCTGGCGGGGATGCCGGACAGGTCATCCCCGGTCACGGTCACGTCCCGCAGGCGGGTGCAGCAGGAGAACGCGCCGGTTCCCATGGTGGTCAGCCCGGCAGGCAGGGTCACGCTCCGCAAACCGATCGCGCCCCGGAATGCGTTCGGGCCGATCTCGGTGAGGGAGGCGGGGAACTCCACCGCCTCTACCTTGGTGCTCTCAAAGGCGCTCTCGCCGATGCGTTCCAGCCCCTCCGGCAGAGTAAGGCGGGTCATATTGGTAAACTTGAAAGCGTTGTCGCCCACGGCGGTGATGCCGAGGCCAATGGAGACCGACTTCAACGTCCGGTCGCCCATCGTGTTCAGCCACGGGGCGGTCTCGGTGTTTCCCGAGGAAACGTCCCGGATCGCGCCATTGCCCCCAAAGTACAGCCGGTTGTCCCCGGTGCGGGCGAAGGTCACCGAGCCGGGCGTGACCCCCGCGTCGCCGGAGCGGACAATCTGGCTGGTGGTAGTTCCGTCCTGCATGGTGATGGTGCAGCCCATCACGCCGAATGCGCCCTGCTCATCCATGGTCAAGCTGGAGGCATAGTTGGCCGCCACGGTGACGCTGGTCACCATGGAGGGTACGGTAAAGGTGACTTGGCCGTCCACGCTGATCGTGCCGCCCGTGGGGATGACAAAGTCTCCGTCCTCGTTGGCCTCAATGGGCGTGCCGTCCGCTGCTGCGGCGGTCACTGTCCGGCCGTCGTCCACATGGGGATGGAGGAAATAGATGTAGCTGGAACCGTAGATGCCCACCTGCCCCTGATCTGCCTGAGGCGTCCAGAAATTGGTCTGCCATGAGGCATTTGTCGTGTGGCGCTCGGTAACATAGAGGGCGAGCTTACGGTTTCCCATGGCGATCCGGTACGCCCCGTTGACGCCGGGGCGGCTGCTGATCTCCAGCGCACCGGCTGCGCCTACAGTCGTCGCGCCGCTGAAGTTCAGGTAGTTTCCGCCGTTCGAAAGGGTGTAACCGCTCTCCATTGTCCCGGCAGTGAGAAGCAGTTTGTCCAGTGTGACCTTCGTGTTGCTTCCGGCCAAATAGCCGGCCAGCTCGCCGTTTTCATCCCGGCCCAGCCGCGCGGCCAGAACGCCCTGACCGACAACCACGCCGTTATTGGGCTGGCTGGGAGTGGGGTTAAGATACAGCGCGTACACCGCCGTGTCCCCCTCTACGCCGCTCTGAGCCAGCACCAAGTACTTTCCTTCGGCGGTGTCGGGCAGCTCGGAGGGGTCTTTGGTGAACAGGTCATACCCCTTCAAAACCATGCCCGAGACCCATTCCGGCTCGGCGCTCAGCTGAGCCGGAATGTCTGCGGAGACCTCCCCGGCCGCGGTATCCACGGGAATGGCCGCGTCCGAGAGAACAGGCAATTCTTCGAAGAAAGCGGACTCCTCCTCTGCCACGGCGGGCAGTTCGTCCATAAAGTCAGCTTCCGTGTCCATGGGAACAGGCTGTTCCTCCGGCTTCTGGGCCGGTTCTGTATTTTCGTTGACAGTGACCCCGTCCGCCAATGCGGCGTCTTCCTTCGCCGCCATGGCCGGGGTAAGGAGAAACGTCAACAGCATACAGACCGATAACAGAGCCGATAAGATTCGTTTCTTCATAACGGACCTCCTTGTAAGAGTGTGGCTTGCGCCGCAAAAGCTACGGACTGAATAGATCTGAACAATTTGCCGTTTTACCGTTGACCGCAGTGCCGCTTTGTCGTGCGCGGCCCGCACATGGCTCCTCCCCTGCCGATGTATGAATTATTGTTTGCCGTTTGTCAGATGTCCGCTTGTCCACTGAATTCAGAAACGGGAGCGCGGACTTCTCTCCCCAGTTCCCTTCTATCACCTATACTAAGCCCTTCCCCCCGCTGTTTCAATCTTAACTCTACGATAGTTTTTAGAAATTGTGCTTTTCGCCCCGTCATATTCTCCAATGTATTTCTTTACTTCTTGCGTCAATTATGTTAAATTAGTACATAGCTTTTTGTGCGGAGGTGATCTTGTGAGTTTACTGCGTTGGGAAAACAGCGAAGACAGCCCCGTCTCTCCCCTTCCGCAGCCTTTGAAGCTGCTGTATTTTTCCACGGCGAAATATGAGCATGACTGGCATTGCACCCTTCACACCCATCAATGTATAGAGATCTTTTACATTGTGAAGGGCAGCGGCAGTTTTCGTGTGGAAGACACCTCCTTTCCCATTGCCCACGACGATGTTGTCGTCATCAATTCCGGCGTGGCACACACCGAGGTATCCTCCGCCCATGACCCGCTGGAATACATTGTTCTGGGCATCAGCGGAAATGACTTTCTTCTGGGCGGTCAGCAGGATCAGCGCTATTGTATCCTGACCGACCTCTCCACTACTCGGCCTCTGCTGCCCTATCTGAAGAATATCTCCTTGGAGATCACCCAAAAGAAAGCGCATTATCAAAACGTCGTCCAACACATTTTTCACATTCTCGCCATTCAGCTGCTCCGCAGCCAGTCCGCCGCCTCCTTTACCTCCAAGAGCGGAAACGTCAATCCAAAGTGTGCCCAGATCAAGCGGTACATCGACAATCACTATAAAGAAAACATTACCGTTGACACCCTTGCCAGCGTGGCCTTTTTGAGCCGCTCCTATCTGATCCACATCTTCACGAAGGAATATGGCGAACCGCCCATCAGCTATCTCACCAAACGGCGGATCGAGGAAAGCCGTTACCTTTTGGCACAGACGGATTACAGCATCTTGGAGATCGGATTGATGGTGGGCTTTACCTCCGGCAGCTATTTCAGCCAGAGCTTTCGCCGTTTGGAGGGGATCAGCCCCAAGGAATACCGCCGCCGCGCGCAGGCGGAGGCGTTTAAGGAAGTCCATCAATCCTTTGACTACATTTAGAGCGAACCCCATCGCCAGCATGGCGGCAAGCCGCCCGCGTCCTCCCGTTTCCTACAGGCATCCATCAAAAAGGGCCTCGGCTTTCGCCGAGGCCCTTTGCTTGTTCGATGGAACGAGCTTGTTGTTATTTAATCAGGCCGATGAACCGATCCAGCATGACCGCGACCTCCGCGCGGGTGACGTTGGCGGTGGGGTCAAGGTTGTTCTGGCCCTTGCCCTTGAGGATTCCCTTGGCCACGCACCAAGCCACGCCGTCCACGGCCCAGTCGCCGGTGTCCTCGCCGTCAGCGAACACATGGAGACGGTTTGCGTCCGCCTTGGTGTCCATGCCGATGAGCTTGGCATAGCGGCACAGCATAACGGCCAACTGCTCCCGGGTGATCACATCGTCGGG
>CAJUAS010000042.1 GCA_910584395.1 uncultured Oscillospiraceae bacterium
GCTTTGCTTTTTAAGCCCGGCGCGGGCGGCGGTGAGGACGGCCAGCGCATCGTCGATCTCGGCCTGCGTGGCGGCGGCGGTGTCCAAAACGGCGGCCGCGTCGTTCAGGGCCTTCTGGAACGCGCCCCAAGTAGAGGCGGTGTAGTTGTCGTTGGCGACGGTAAGGCCGTCGTCATAGGCGGCGCGCAGGGCGCTCTTGTCGGCGATGGCGGGGGTGACCGCCCCAGTGGGGTCGGTGGTCAGCGTGCCGTGATAGCGTCCCGTGCCGGTGACCTCCAGTTTAATGGTCTTGCCCTCGGCGTCGGCGGGGACGATGAGGGCGTCGCCGGTGACGGTTTCCTCCGTTCCGTCCTCCGCAGTGATCGTCCACTTGCACGTGACTGTGGCGTTGCTGGGCCGGAGGTCGGCGGTGAGCCGCTCGCCCACCTGCGCCGCACCGTGGATGGCCACAGAGGTGAGGGGGATGCCGGCGGCGGCGGAAATGACCAGATCCCCGTGGATCTTGTTCTCGGCGATGGTGATCTGGGCGTGGGTATCATCCACGACGGTGTAGGTAAAGTCGGTGAACGCCGCGCCGCCCATAGTGATGCTGACATCTTCCTTGGCGGCGGGGAGGATGTACCCGTCCGCCGGGGTGATGGTGATGGTCAGGGCGGCGTTATGGGTGACCTTGTGGTGATCCTTGTCGCCCATATCGCAGGTGAGATCCACAAGCTGGTCGTCGATGAGATACGTCTTGAGGTCGGCCTCGCCAGAGATGATAAGGTTGCAGGTCACGCCGTGGGCGAAGGTGAGCACCCGCTTGGCGGGGTCG
The DNA here is from genome assembly GCA_910584395.1 of uncultured Oscillospiraceae bacterium. Lineage (GTDB taxonomy): Bacteria > Bacillota > Clostridia > Oscillospirales > Oscillospiraceae > MGBC124762. Next base: position 815 of record CAJUAS010000042.1, read on the forward strand.
GTTTCGTCGGGCAGATAGGTGTAATCGGTGAAGGCCGTGTTCGTATCCTTGTTTTTCACGGTGATGGTGGTGGGCTTCATCTCATAACCCTCGTCAGGGGTGAGGGTGATGGAGAATTTCGTGCCGTGGGTGGCGGTGTGGTCATGCTGATCCATGCCGCAGGTGATATGGGTCAGATCGTGGGTGATGGTGTAGGTTTTCAGACGGAACTGGGCCGAAATGGTCACGCTGGTGATGCCGCGGGGCATGGTAAAGGTGTAGAGCCCCTCGGTGGTCTCGTCTGCGGCGGCGACCACCGCCTCGCCCTCATTGGGAATGCCCTTCAAAGACCCGGGCACCAGCTCATAGCCCGTGTCGGGGGCTACGGTCAGGCGGACAGTGTCCCCTTCGGGGATCTGGGTGCGGCCGACGGTGACCATGCCGCCCTCAAAGGTCTGGGGATTGTGGACGACGACGTTTGCCGCGCCCTGAACGGCGATGGTGACGGTGCGGTGCGGCCCGGCCTCGTGGAGGTCGTCGGCGGCCCGGCGGACAGCATAGTGGCCTACACCCAGACCGGTGATCCGCGCAGAGCCGTAGGTGCTGTCCGACGCAGTCTCATCTCCGGTCAGATCGGAAAACTCTGTCCAGCCGGTCTCACCGGGAGCGTCCGTGCCGTTTGCCACCTGCTTATATTCGTATACCCGGCCCTTGAACAGTCCGGTGATCGCGCCGTCTCTCTCCCCTTCGGCGGAGACGTTTTCAAAGGTGGGAACGGCCTTCAAAGGCAGTCCGGCCAGCTTGGTCATGGTGATGGGGAGAGACTCCGAGCTGCCCTCATAAAGGCCCTTGCCGGTGATGACCACCTTATACTGTGCGCCTACGTTGGCGGCGGCTTCGGTAACGGCATACTCCTTCTCCGTTGCGCCGCTGATGGCGGTGAAGTCGGGGTCGTTCTTGCCCTTGCGCCACCACTGGATCTCAATGGACTTCTTGGCGTCCTGAACAAAGGAATTGAGGTCGGCAGACAAGGTCGCGCCCACCTTCGGGCCGCCGGAGACGGTCACGTTCCCCTCCAACTCCCATTTCACGGTGACCTCGCAGGAGTCGGAGACGCGGCTTCCGTCGTGGGCAATGGCATAGATGGTGGCAGTGCCCGGGCCGATGCCGGTGACGGTGCCGCTGTCCACTGCGGCCACGCGGACGTCGCTGCTGCTCCACGTCACCGTCTTGTCCGAGGCGTCCGCACCGCCCACCGTGGCGGTGAGGGTGGCGGTGTGGTTGGCGTGGCTCTCGTTGGCGTAAAGGGTGAGGGTCTTGGGAGAGACGGTGACGGAAGTGGCCAGAATGGGGTCAAGGCGCACCAGAACAGAGACCTCATATTCCGTCTTGCTCCACGGGCGGGTCACCTTGCCCGTCACGGTCTGATCCGCCAAGGAATTAGGATCGTAGCTGCCCTCGTCCCAAGTGATGGGGAGGGAGCGGGTCGCGCCGTTGCTGAATTGCAGCACCGCATTGGCGGGCAGGGAGGGCTTCAAGTCGTTGAAGGCCGTGCGGTGCTGGGCGGTGACCCGGCTGGGGGTGACGGTGTAGCCGGTCACGTCAGGGGGCGCGGAGAGGGTCACGGTGAGGGTGGGCGTGACATTGCTGGTGTTGGTCACCCCGTTGGGGAGGGTCAGCGTGCCGGTAAAGGTCTGGGTCGTTCCGGCCGAAACATTGGGGGCATAACCGGTGCTGTCCCAAGCGACGGGGAGGCGAACCTTCGTGCTGTCGGCCAAGGCGGCGACCACATGGGTGGGGGCGTTCAGGCTGGCCCATTCGTCGCCCACCACGCCGGTGAGGGTCACGGGGGTGATGGAGGAGATGTCGGTGTCAGCGGCGGGAGCGGTGCGGGTGCCGTTGACGGTGAGTTCCTCAAGACCGATGGAGTTGCCGCCTGCGCTGGCATTCATTTTCGTGAAGAAAAGGCGGACATAACGGATGGAATCGGGCAGCGTTGCCCCGGCCAGCTCCGCCTGCGTCACATTGTTGGTGGGGTGGGCACCCGGAGCTTGGTCGGTAAAGGTCTTAACGGTAGTCCAGCAGCCGGCATCCTTGGCGTGCTGCCCGGAGAAGGCTTCGTCGTCGGCAGGAACAGTGCCCACATTGGCATTCGTACCGGTAGAGAAGTCTTTTGGCGTATAATCACTTCCCGCCACCTGTACCACATAGCTGGCAGGCCAGACCAAGTTGTAATATTCCATGGAAATAGAGGAGATGGAATTGACATCGGCACCCAGATCCACCACGATCCACGCCGGATTGTTGCCGTTGGTCGCGCCGTTGCTTTTCATATAGTTGCTGCTCCAACGGGTGTCTCTGTTGCCGTCCACGGCCAGATCCGGGGTGGTGCTGTTGGCTACCTCGACGCCGGAGACATACACGGTTTTGTTCAGCGCCAGATTTGTTTCCGGTGTGACGCCGCCCCCGGCGGGACGGACAGTGACGTCCACCGTTACCTCAAAGCAGCCGGGGTTGATGAGCAGCGCGTCGGCAAGGTCAAATTTGCCCACGAAGGTGTAGGTGGCGGCGGTGAGGGCGTCGTAAGAGCCGCAGCTCCACTTCACCGGGACTTCGGTGGTCGTCCCGCCGCTGGTGGTGACGCTCACCTGATCGGGCAGGGGGACGTTCTCCGCCGCCGTGCCGTTGGCGACAGTGACCGCAGCGGGGTTGGCGGGCTGCTCATAGATATTGGGGTAAAGGGTGGGGGCTTCCCCGGTGGGGACGGCCTCTCCGGCGAAGATGACCTCGGCAATGGCGGGCACGTCGTCCGCCGTCCACTCAAGGCGCACCCCGGTGACGGGGTCGCCATCCTTCAGGGAAATGGTGGTGGCGGCTTGGGTAAGGCTGCCGGCGTCGATCCAGTTATTGTTCCGCTGCACCTTCACGGTGGCGGTTTCACCCGTCTCCCCCCGAAGGATGGTGATACTGTCAAAGGCGGTGGGGGCTTGCAGGAGCTTTTCCCAATAACCCGCGCCCGCGTCAGGGGTGAAGAAGGTGAGCAGGTCGCCGTCGTCGGCGCTCGCGCCCTCGCCGGAGGAGGAGGACACCGCCGTCAGCGGCGCTTCCTGAGGCACGGTGGTGTTGACCTCCAGCTCGTTGATACGGAACCAGTTGGCGGCTTCCACATTGGCGATGGCCAGCTTAATATAACGGGCGGTCTTGCCATTGCCGCTGCACGCAAAGAAGCGGTAGGGCTGGGGCTCGACGCGGGAATACCCGTCGTTTCGGAGCTGGCCGATCGTCTCCCAAGTCCCGGCGGGATCGCTGCTGTTGCCGATGAAAATGTCCAGATTGTGGGGGATGTCGTCGCCGCTGTCGGGGACAAAGACGGTGACGTCCTGAACAGGCTGGGCCGCGCCCAAGTCAAAAATGGCGTATTGACCGTAGGACTGCTTTTCGCCGGTGTGTATCAAGGTGCTGCGGTTGCCGTCTACCACGTTGTCCCAAGAGCCGGAGGAGATGGAAACGCCGCTGTTGCCGACGTGGCGAAGCTCGGTGCGGACGGGCTTGCTGGCGGTGAGGGTCACGTCGGTGAGTTCGGCGTCTCCGCCGCTGGTATTTACCAGACGGATATAGCCCATAAGGGTGGTTTGGGCGGGGGCGTTGTCCGTCCAGACAACGCCGCTCACCGAGTATTGGAGCTTCACGCCGGCGGGCAGAGTGCCTTGGGCGCTGATGGTCTGGATGCCCGTCAGCTCAGGAAGCTGGAGGCCCACATATTCCCCGGCGGCAAGGGTCAGGGAGGGGATGGTGAGGACGTAGGCCTCGCCGTCCTGCTGGGCGGTGACGCCGTCGGTGACGGCGTTGGTGTAGAGGAGGCCCGTCTCCTTGGTGGTGACGGTGAATTCACGAATGTGGGTATAGAAGTCATCTTTGCCGGGATAGCCCTTTTCCAACAGCCGCAGGCGGACATACCGGGCGGCAATGTCCAGATCCTCCACCACAATGTGGTGGGAGTTGACCTTGGTGACCAGAGTAGTCCAGTGTTGGTTGTCGGTGGAATACTCCAGCGTGGCCTTGTGGAAGTAGTCGTGGTGGGTGTCGTTCTGGCCCTGAAGGATGTCGATGGCGGACACCGACTTGATCGAGCCGAGATCCACGCCGAAGTAGTCGTCCGCAGCTTGGTTGGTGGTGTAGTCTGCGCGGGTGTCGGGGTCGCCGTCCACCATTTTCTGGGCGTTGGCGTCGTTGGGCCGATCCACGCCGCCCAGACGGGCGATGGGGGTCAGCTCGCCGGTAAGTCCGCCACCGGGGTTGAAGGCCTGCGCCATGGCCTCCTTCACATAGTTGAGCACGGTCTCGGCAAAGGGCTGAAGCCGCAGACTGCCCGCCAGCTTGACGCCGCTTCTGTTGGCGTTGTCGTTGGAGGAAAAGTCGTCCCAGCGGCCCAGAGCCACTGCGCCCTCGGAGAAGAGATTCCAAGTGTTGGCGTCGTTGCCCAAGGAGAGGGCGTTCACGGCGGCGATGGCCTTTTCGCCGGCGGTGACCACGCTTTCCAAGGAGTTGAGCCAAGGAGATAATTCAGTAGTCAAGACATGGTTTTCACAGCCGTCCCGGAAGGCTTGGATGGCGGCGTGGATGTTGGCAAACTCGTCCAGAAGGGCCAGCGCGTCCGTGTTGCTCTGGAGATTTTCTCCCGCCAGCGCCGCCGCCTGAACGGCCGCCAGCTTTTCCTTGATGTACTCCGATTCGGGGAAGCTGGACACCCGGCCCGAGTTGGGGGCGTTGGATACGTTGCGGGCGATGGTGAGGTACGCCCCCGCCACCTCAGGCTGGAGGTATTTGAAGCTGTCCTCCCACAGCTCGGTGAGGTAGGAGGTGTAGTTGTCCCGGTTCCAAGCCCAAGAGAGGAGCTGGAAGTAGGCCACCTTGTTGGCCTCCGCCCAGTCCATGGGGTTGGCAAGGATGCCGTAATGGTCGGTGAGGCCGTTGGCGTTCTTCACATAGTGGCTGATGTCGCCGAGGAACACCCCCCGCTTGCCGCAGTGCTCCGAGCAGGGGTAGTTGATCCAAGTGACAATAGGCTGGTGGGAGCGGGTGTAGGCCCAGTCCGTGTTGGCCTGATCAATGGGGGAGTTCACGTCCGAGCCTGTCCAGTAGAGGTAGATGTCGTCGTCCAAAGCGGCGAGATCCTTCAGCTCCTGACCGTCGTTGCCGCACCAAGCGGTGTTGTACCCCGCGCAGCAATAGATGAGGGGCATACAGTTGCCCTTCTCCTTCAGCCAAGCGTTGAGGTCATTGAGGAACTTCACCTGAACCCGGTGTGTGCCGGAGTTATAGTCGTCGTTGAGGACGTTGAAGGAGCGCACGCCGGCGTCATAGAGCTGCTGGAACTTGGCCTTCATCTTGGTCAGCCGGTCGGTGTAAACGCTCTGGTTAATAAAGTCCGCCGCGCCGTCGTCGGCGCCGTTGTCCACGCCGTTCAGCACGCCGCCCTTGCCGATGTGGACAGACCATGTGTAATTCACCTTCATCTCCTTGCCCACGGCCACCAAATGCTTGATCTGGTTCAGCTCGGCGTCAGGATAGAGGGTGCTCCACTGCGCGCCGTGGTAGGGGTCGGTCTTGGAGGCGAACACGTACATATTGCCCTTTACGTCCCGGATGGAGCGCATCTGGCTCTCCCGCTGGGCATAGCTGAAACCGCCGTAGAAGCCCTCGATAAAGCCCCGGAAAACGGTGTTGGAGTAGTCCTCAATGACCGCGTTGAGGAACTTTTCGCCGTTGAAGGAGGTAAACATCATCTGGAGGGTGGCCACGCCGTAATAGACCGCGTCCGCGTCCTTGCCGATGATGGTGATGACGCCGTGTTCATTCGTCGAATTGTCCGCCTTCAGGAGGTAGGGACTGAACTTGTCCTCCGCCGTCCAGAGGTCGTTGACGGAAGCGGGGGCGACAGTGTCGCTGTCCCCGTGGACGGCCAGAACGATGTTGGTCTTGTCCGCTGCCGCAGCGGAGGAAGTGACCACGGTGTGGCCAAACCGGGTCAGGATCTCCTCCACAAAGGCGGCGGTGTATGTATCCACTCCGCTGCCCGCCACCACATTCACCTCGTCGGTCATGGTGAAGCTGCCGCCGCTGCCGTAGCTGACGGAATGGGGGACGGGGTAAATTTCGTAGGCGTTTTCGTCGTCGGAATAGTGAGTGCCCACTACGCTGCCGGCGGTGTTCGGCTCTGCCAGAAGCTCCGCTTCGTCCGCGGCGTCCGCCAAGCGGGCCGCGCCGTCATCCGGGGCGGGCAGCTCCGCCTGCGCGCCCTCGTCCGTGACAGGGATCTCCGCCCACTCGTCCGCTGCAAACGCGGTGACGGGCAGCAGCCCCACCACCATGACCAGCGCCAACAGCGCCGCCAAAATCCTCTGTTTTCTCATGTTTTTTGCCTCCTTGCACGTTTTCGGCGTTTTGCTCAAATATCCTCGGGGAACAATTTCACATATACAGCAATTCTAACAAAGACGCTTGGATTTGTCAATGCGTCTTACCGCAAAAAAGGCAAGCGCAAATGCGCTTGCCTTATTCCCATTCCTTCCAGACCTCCGGGTGGTCGCCCACGGTGGCTTTTTTGCCGTTGCGGACGATGGGAGTCTTGAGCAGCCTTGGGTTTTCCAGCAGTTTTTCCAGCTTGTCCTCGTCGTAAGCCAGATATGAAAGCAGGGCGGCGTCGGGGTGCTTGGGGTCGATGAGGGCGTCCAGCCCCACCGCCGCCACCACGCTTTTCAGCTCCCCCCGGCTCATGCCCTTGTCCAAAAGGTCGATGTTTTGAAAGGGGATGCGCCGTTCCTTAAAGTACCGCTGGGCCTTTTTGGTGTCAAAGCACTTGCTCTTCCCGAAAATCTGGATGTTCAACGCCGACCCCTCCCATAAAATAGGTTTTTCCTATTTTACACCGGCCTGCCCGTTTTTGCAACCGTCAGCCGCAGCCGTTGTCCGCCCCGGCGGAGCTTGCGGGCGGCCGTCTGCCGGGGCATCCCCAGCCGCCGGGCCGCTTCGGTGACGGTGTACCCCTCCGCCACGGCCAGCAGCAGCGCCCGCTCCCGGCTGCCCGGGGCGGTGATCCGCTCCACCGCGTCCGCCAGCTCCCACGCCGAATGGTCGTCCTCATAGACCAGCGTCTCCTCCACCCGCCGCAGGGGGACGGTGGGGACTTCCCGCTGTCGCTGCCGCAGATAGGTACACATCTCGTTTTCAATGCACCGCCGCGCCAGAGGCGGGAAGGGCCGCGCCTCGTCCCACCCCTCGGCGGCCTTCCAAAGGCCGATCAGCCCGCACTGCAGCAAGTCCTCGTCCTGCCGCAGCCACGGTGCAAGCCGCCGCGCCGAGGCATACACCATGGGGCGGTAGCGGCGGATCAGATCCTCCACCATGTCCTCCCGGTTCAGCTCTGCCAGCTCCTCCCGCTCTCTTTGCCAAATCTCCTCTTTGCTCATAACAGCAACCTCCTCTTCTTTAGACTGTCCCATTTATCGGACTGATCCCGGTGTATTCTGACAATGGTCAAAGGGGATATGTCCTTATGAAATGATTTTACCAAAGAGAGGAGGGGTTGTCAACACTAAATGAAATAATTCTGAAAAATATTTTTGGAATTATTTCAAAAGGACTTGCAATCAATTTCAGAGTGTGGTTAAATGAAGAGGACTTCAAATAAGGGAGGAACATTCCATGTTTGAAAAGCGTCTTCGAGCCCTGCGGGAAGGGCAAGGTTTTCAGAGCCAGCAGGCGTTGGCCGACGCGCTGGGGGTGGCCCAGTCCACGGTGGCCAACTGGGAGTGCGGCCGGCGGGAACCGAATTACGAGACCACCCGCAGGCTGGCGGACTTTTTTCAGGTGACGGTGGACTATCTCATGGGCCGCAGCGACGACCCCCACGGCGGGGTGGTCAGCGACGACGCGCTGCGGGCCGCGCTGTGGGGCGGAGATGTGGAGCTGTCGGAGACGGAGATGGACGAGCTGTGGGAGGACGTCCAGGAGTACGCCCGCTACAAGGCGCAGCAGTATCAAAGGAGGAAGAGGTAAGGAATGCAGGACGTGTTATCCCTCTACCGGCTGGCGGAGGAGAGGGGGATCGACGTGGATCTTCGGCCGCTGCGCCGCGTGCCGTCCCTGTCGCTGTCCATGGACTGGGCAGAAGGGCGGTGCGCCGTGGCGTTAGATCCGGATCAGGTCGCCGGCACGGCGGATGAAAAGGTCAAGCTGGGCCATGAGCTGGGCCACTGTCTCACCGGCAGCTTCTATAACCGTTATGCGGCCTGTGATCTGCGCCGCCGCCATGAGCTGCGGGCCGACCGCTGGGCCATCGCCCACCTGATCCCCCACAAGGAGCTGAAGGCCGCCATCGCCAAGGGCGTGCGGGAGGTTTGGGAGCTGGCGGAGTATTTCGAGGTCACTGAGGAATTTATGAAAAAAGCTCTGGCCCATTACGGGCTGCTGGACAGGGCGGATTAAGGAGGAAAACACCATGGATTACGCAAAAGAGTCCCTACGCTTACATTATGAATGGAGGGGCAAGCTGTCCGTTGTCCCCAAGATGGCGGTGGAGAGCCGGGAGGATCTGTCTCTGGCCTACACCCCCGGCGTGGCCCAGCCCTGTCTGGAGATCCAGAAAGACCCGGAGCTGTCCTTTGAACTGACCGGCCGCTGGAACACCGTGGCGGTGGTCACGGACGGCTCGGCGGTGCTGGGGCTGGGGGACATCGGAGCGCTGGCGGGGATGCCTGTCATGGAGGGGAAGTGCGTGCTCTTTAAGGCCTTCGGCGGGGTGGACGCCATTCCCCTGTGTGTCAACACCCAAGACGTGGACGAAATCGTGGACACGGTGGCTCGTCTGCAAGGCTCCTTTGGCGGGGTGAATTTGGAGGACATCGCCGCCCCCCGGTGCTTTGAGATCGAGCGCAAGCTCCAAGCCAAGTGCTCCATTCCCATCTTCCACGACGACCAGCACGGCACAGCCATTGTGGTGGCGGCGGCTCTTTTGAACGCCCTCAAGGTGACAGGGAAGAAGATGGAGGACGTGACCGCCGTCTTTTCCGGCGCGGGCGCGGCGGGGACGGCCATTTGCAACCTCCTGCAGTCCATGGGGCTGGGGGACGCCATCGTCTGCGACCGTCAGGGCGCGGTCTATCAGGGCCGGGAGGGCCTGAACGCCGCCAAGGCCGAGCTGGCCGCCCACACCAACAAGACGGGGAAGAGGGGGACGCTGGCCGATGTACTCCGCGGCGCGGACGTGTTCATCGGGGTCTCCGCCCCCGGCACGGTGACTCCGGAGATGGTCAAGTCCATGGCCGCCGACCCCATCTTGTTTCCCATGGCCAACCCCGTCCCGGAGATCATGCCCGATCAGGCCCATGCTGCCGGGGCGGCGGTGGTGGGCACGGGCCGCAGCGACTTCCCCAACCAGATCAACAACGTGCTGGCCTTCCCCGGCGTGTTCCGGGGCGCGCTGGACGCGCGGGCCTCGGTCATCAATGAGGAGATGAAGCACGCCGCCGCCCACGCATTGGCGGACTTGGTGGGGGACAAGCTCTCCAAGGACTTCATTCTGCCCCTGCCCTTCGACCCGGCGGTGTGCCCGGCGGTGGCAGCGGCGGTGGCCAAGGCTGCGAAGGACAGCGGCGTGGCGCGAATTTAATGGAGTTTTAAGAAAACCTAAATTCCCTTTTGTCCCGAGGCAGGGTATACTGGGGGCGACGATAGGAGGGATGGCTGTGGAGCGTCAGGAAAAGATCGAGCGCCTTGCAGAGCGCATGAAGGTGTCGGCGGAGGAAGCCGCCAAGGCGTTGGACGAAGCGGGCGGCGATCTTCTGGACGCGGCCCTTTTGCTGGAGCGGGGACGTGCCGCCGGCGAGCGGGTGGTACACACCCACTCCACCGCCGCCGCGGCTGCGGCCCAGATGCCCGCCGCCGTCCCCGGTGGGGCGGCCAAGGAGGAGGTTTCCGCCGAGGCCAAGGTCAAGGAGATCCTCACCGCCGTGCTTACGGGGCTGTTTACCCACCCCATTCTCAACGGCGTGGAGCTGGAGTACCACGGAAAGCGGCTGGCGGTCATCCCGGCGGGGGTGCTGCTGGCGCTGCTGCTGGTGCGCTATTGGATCGTGCTGGGACTGGTGGCGGTGGGCCTGCTGGTGGGCTGGAGGTTCACGTGGAGCGGGCCGCAATGGGGCAACGCCGCCCTCAATGCCGTCTGGGACACGCTGGAAGACACCGTGTCCGGCTGGCGGGAGAAGATGAAGAGCAACAAGCCCCACGGCTGATAGGAGGAAGGGAATGTGGCCGAGCATATTTTGCTGGTAGAGGACGAGGAAAAGCTGGCCCGGATGGTGGAGCTGGAGCTGCAATATGAGGGCTATCAGGTGGACAAGGCCTTTGATGGCCCCAGCGGGCTGGAAAAGGCGCTGAGCGGCGGCTTTCAGCTGATCCTGCTGGACGTGATGCTCCCGGGAATGTCGGGGATGGAGGTGCTGCGCCGTCTCCGCAGGGAGTCCCAAGTCCCTGTCATCATGCTCACCGCCCGGGACGCGGTGATGGACAAGGTCTCCGGGCTGGACTCGGGGGCGAACGACTATATCACCAAGCCCTTCGTCATCGAAGAGCTGCTGGCCCGCATCCGCGCGGCTTTGCGGGTGAGCGGCAAGGCCGCAGAGAACGGGGAGCAGGAAGCCCTGACCGTGGGGACGCTGACTTTAGAGCCGGAGAGCCGTCAGGTGACGGTGAAGGGGGAGCGGGTGGAGCTGACCCGCAAGGAGTTCGACCTGCTGGAGTACCTGCTGCGAAACAAGGGCAAGGTGGTCACGCGGGACGCGCTTCTGGACCACGTCTGGGGGTTCGATTTTGTGGGCGAGACCAACGCCGTGGACGTGTATATCCGCTTTCTCCGCTCCAAGATCGACGAAAGGTTCGACTTGAAGCTCATCCGCACCGTGCGGGGAGTAGGTTATGTGATAGAAGAGGGGTGACCCCATGGCGGAGGAAAAGGAGAAAAAGTCCCACTCTCTGGCCCGCAAACTGAATCTCCGCCTGACCCTGCGGCAGCTTCGGCTGTTCGCGGTGCTGGATCTGGCGGTGTTTGCCTTTGCCCACTTCGCCCTCCGCCTCTCTCTGACCATGCGGGAGCTGGGCCATGTGCTGCTGCTCACGCTGGGGGCGGAGCTGCTGCTGCTCCTGCTGGGGGCGATGCAAAACGCGGGGCTGATCAAAAAGACCCTGAAACCTCTCACCGACCTCACCGCCGCCACCCAAGTGGCCGCCGCCCGCACCGCCGGCGGCCTTGACCCGGAGCAGCTCAGCGATCTGGCCGACCGTCTGGAGCGCATCGACGCCGCCCAACTGGACACCCGCCTGCCTGCGGCGTCCAGCGCGGAGCTGAAGGAGCTGACCGAGGCCATCAACGCCATGCTGGAGCGGCTGGACGCGGCCTATGCCGCCCAGATCAAGTTCGTGGACCACGCCAGCCATGAGCTTCGCACCCCCATCGCCGTCATTCAGGGCTACGCCAACCTGCTCAACCGCTGGGGCAAGGACGATCCCGCCGCCCGGCAGGAGGCCATCGACGCCATCATCGCCGAGGGGGAGGCCATGAAAAATCTGGTGGAGCAGCTTTTGTTTCTGGCCCGTGGGGACAACCACACCATGCGGGTCTCCCCGGAGCGGCTGGACGCCACCGAGGTGGCGGCGCAGGTACTCAAGGAGACCGCGCTGGTGGATCAGACCCACCCCCTGTCCGCCGACTGGGAGGGCTCGGTGTTTCTCACTGCCGATCCCGACCTTCTGAAGGAGGGACTGCGTATTTTGGTGGACAATGCGGTAAAATACACCCCCACCGGCGGGCGCATTACCCTAAAGATCCGTCAGGAGGGGGACAGCGCCCGGCTGGAGGTGCTGGACGAGGGAATGGGGGTCGCCGGAGAGGATCTGCCCCATGTGTTTGACCGCTTCTACCGGGCCGACGCCTCACGGGCGCGTCAAACGGGAGGGTCGGGGCTGGGCCTTTCCATCGCCGAGCGTATTGCCCGCTGCCACAACGGCCATCTGGAGGTCACCTCCGCCCCCGGCATTGGGTCAAAATTCGCGTTCGTTCTGCCCATCGCGGCGTAAGGAGCGAAAAGAGCATAAGAAAGGGCCGCTTCCGTCGGAAGCGGCCCTTGGTTTATCAATATGGTTGATTTCAGCTCGTCTTACTTCTGGGACTCCGCCACAGCCACGGCCACAGCAACAGTCGCGCCGACCATGGGGTTGTTGCCCATGCCGAGGAAGCCCATCATCTCCACGTGAGCGGGGACGGAGGAGCTGCCCGCGAACTGGGCGTCGGAGTGCATCCGGCCCATGGTGTCGGTCATGCCGTAGGAAGCAGGGCCGGCGGCCATGTTGTCCGGGTGGAGCGTGCGGCCCGTGCCGCCGCCG
>CAJUAS010000043.1 GCA_910584395.1 uncultured Oscillospiraceae bacterium
GGCAACGCCGCCGGCTCAGAGACCCACGGCCCCGTCAGGCCCAAACATTCCGACTCGGGCATCATCGTGGAGGGGCTGGGCAACTGCCTGGTGAAGTTCGCCAAGTGCTGCACCCCCGTCCCCGGCGACCCGGTCATCGGGTTCATTACGAGGGGCTACGGCGTGTCCGTCCACCGGGCGGACTGCCCCAACGCCCAGTTTGACCACACCGACGCGCAGGTGGCGGGCCGGTGGGTGAACGTGGCGTGGGTGGAGGGCGATCTGGAGAGCTACCGCACCGCCTTGGAGCTGACCGCCGTTGACCGGGACGGTCTGGCGCTGGACGTGGCCACCGTCCTTTCCGCCTTGAAGGTGAAGGTGAGCGGCCTTTCCGCCCGAAGCTTGGAGGACGCCACCGCCGTGGTGATGGTGGAGTTAGAGGTGAAGGACAAGGCCCAGCTCCAGCAGGTGACCCATAAGCTGGGCCAGATCCACGGCGTCAGCACGGTGAAGCGGGTGACGGGATGAGAAAGAGAGAAAATGGGCCGCTTTTGGGCGTGCTGGGCGGCATGGGGCCGGAGGCCACACAGCTCTTTTACGCCCGCCTGATCCGCCGCACCAAGGCCGCCCGGGATCAGGAGCATATCCCCGTGCTGATCTACGGCGACTGCGCCGTTCCCGACCGCACCGCCGCCATTTTATGCGGAGACACCGCCGCGGTGGAGGCCCGCCTGACGGCGGATGCCAAAACGCTGGAGAGGGCGGGGTGTACCTGCCTTGCCATGACCTGCAACACCGCCCACCACTTCGCCCCCGCCATTCGCTCGGCGGTGAGCATCCCCCTTCTGCATATGCCCGATCTGGCCGTCCGCCGGGCAAAGGCGGCGGGGGTGGGAAAGCTGGCCCTGCTGGGCACACAGGGGGCGATGGAAGCGGGGATCTATCAGGATATCTGCGCCCAAGAGGGGGTGGAGGGCTGGACGCCGGACAAGGAGACCCAAGCCCTCCTCACCACCCTGATCTATGACCAGATCAAGGCGGGACAGCGGGGAGACGAAGCCCTTTTTGCCAAGATCGACGCCGCCGTCCGGGGGGCGGGCTGCGACGGGGCGGTGCTGGGCTGCACCGAGCTGTCTGTCTACCGGGCTTACCACCCTCTGCGCGGCGGGTACATCGACGCCATGGAGGTGCTGGCGGAGGAATGCGTCCTTGCCTGCGGCAAGGAGCTGACGGAGGACACGCCATGACGGATTATACCTATGTGATCCCCACCCTGTTCGGGCTGGAGGGGGTGGCGGCGCAGGAGTGTAAGCACTTGGGCCTTCAAAACGTCCGCTCGGAGGACGGGCGGGTGCTGTGCGAGGGGGACATTGCCCAGCTCCCCCGGCTCAACCTCAACCTGCGTACCGGCGAGCGGGTCATCGTGCTGCTGGGCCGCTTCCCGGCGGACACCTTCGACGCGCTGTTTGAAGGGGTCGCCGCCCTCCCTTGGGAGGAGCTGATCCCCCGGGACGGGAAATTTCCCGTGCGCTGCCAATGCGTGGGGTCCCAGCTCCACGCGGAGGTGACCTGCGGCAATGTGGTGAAAAAGGCCGTGGCCAAGCGGCTGGGCGGCGTGTACGCTCTGACCACCCTCCCGGAGACGGGGGCGGACTACTCCGTCCGCTGTCTGATCTTGAAGGATATGGTGACCATTGGGATCGACACCTCCGGCCCGTCCCTCCACAAGCGGGGCTACCGGGCGCGCAGCACCGGCGCGCCCCTCCGGGAGACGCTGGCGGCGGCCATGGTACTCCTCTCCCGCTACCGGGGCAAGGGGATCTTGGCCGACCCCTTCTGCGGCAGCGGAACGATCCCCATTGAGGCCGCCATGATCGCCAAAAACCGCGCCCCGGGACTGAACCGGGCCTTTCCCGCCCAAAAGTGGCCTAACGTACCCCAAACAGCGTGGCTGGACGCCGCCGACGAGGCCATGGACAGGGAATACCACGGGAAGTATGAAATATTGGCCTCGGACATCGACCCCGAAGCGGTGGAGCTGGCCCGAAAAAACGCCGCGCTGGCGGAGGTGGACGACGTGATCCGCTTCTCTGTGGCCGACGCCGCGCAATTTACAGGCACTGCGGACGCAGGGCGGATCGTCACCAACCCGCCCTACGGCCAGCGGCTCATGGAAAAGGACGAGGCGGAGCGGCTGTACGCCGCCTTCGGCAGGGCCTTTCGGCGGCTTGGCAAGGGCTGGGAGCTGTACCTTTTGTCCTCCCACACCGAGTTCGAGCGCACCTTCGGAAAGCCTGCGGACAAGAAGCGCAAGCTCTATAACGGCCCGCTGCTTTGTAACCTGTTCCAGTACAAATGAGCCGACCTTGGATCTTCGACCCCGCACTGACCGTACTTTATCAGGAGGTGTCGTTCCATGCGCCATGAATTTCTCATCAACCCCGCCGCCGGGAAGAAAAAGCACATTCGCGCCGCTGTGCAGGCCATCCGAAGTGCCTGCGCCCGCCATGACCTGCGCCATACCATCACCCTTACCGAGTGCGCGGGGGACGGGGTGCGGATCTCCCGCAGCATCGTGGACAGCGGCGAGGAGGCACGGATCTACGCCATCGGCGGAGACGGCACGCTGTGCGAGGTGCTTCAGGCCGCCGCCGGGGCGGAGCATATTGCGGTCACCAACCTGCCTGCGGGCACGGGGAACGACTTTTTGAAGCTGTTTGGCCCGGAGTTTCGGGAGGTATTCTGGGATCTGGACAGCCTGTTCACCGATTTTTCCCAAGGGGCGCTGGACGTGATGGACTGCAACGGGCGGCTGGGGCTGGACGTGGTGTGCGCCGGGGTGGACGCCCGGGTGGCCGCCGACGTAGACCGCTTCAAGGCCCTGCCCTTGGTGAAGGGACAGGGGGCGTACATCATGGCTCTGGCCCAGAACGTGCTTTTTAAGGACATCGCCAAGCCCATGACCGTCCATGTGGACGGCCAGACATGGGACAAGCCCACCTCCATCCTCTGTATCTGCAACGGCCGGCACTACGGCGGCGGGTTTATGCCCGTCCCCAACGCCATGCCCGACGACGGCATTTTGGACACCCTCCTTGTGCCGCAGGTGTCCCTCGCCACCTTTGCAAGGCTGGTGGGGGATTACGCCAACGGGAAATATGCCGACCACCCCGACCTCATTGAGGCCCACCACACCCCCGGCCCGATCTGCTACGAGGCCGCAGAGCCGATCACCACCGTGGTGGACGGCGAGGTGATGCGCGCCAAGTCCTTCACCGTGAAGCTCTCCGACAAAAAGCTCAACTTTTTCTGGCCTGCCCGGCTGTCGTACCGCGTCGAAAAAGAGCCCGCCGCCGCGGCTTTGTGAACAGAAATTGAATTTTTCCCCTCAACCCTCTTTTTTTCAAAAAAGGGGGTTGATTTTTTTTGGCAGGAGAGGTATTATCATACAAGCGTTAGCACTCAAGCAAAAAGAGTGCTAATCCCACAAAGGTGTTATTAAATTATAGGAGGTACCTATTATGAAATTGAAACCGTTGGCAGACAGAGTGGTGGTCAAGCTGGTGGAGGCCGAGGAAAAGACCAAGAGCGGCATCATCCTTACCGGCTCGGCCAAGGAGAAGCCCGAGGTGGCGGAGGTCATCGCCGTCGGCCCGGGCGGCATGGTGGACGGCAAGGAGGTCACCATGACCGTGAAGAAGGGCGACAAGGTCATCACCAGCAAGTACGCCGGCACGGAGGTCAAAGTGGACGGTCAGGAGTACAACATCGTTAAGCAATCCGACATTTTGGCCATCGTGGAGTAATTGAAGGAGGTAATACGATATGTCTAAATTGATTTGTTTTGGGGAGGACGCCCGCAAGGCCATGGAGCGGGGCGTGAACCAGCTTGCCGACACCGTAAAGGTCACCATGGGCCCCAAGGGCCGCAACGTGGTGCTGGATAAGAAGTACGGCTCTCCCCTCGTCACCAACGACGGCGTGACCATCGCCAAGGAGATCGAGCTGGACGACCCCTTTGAGAACATGGGCGCGCAGCTGGTGAAGGAGGTCTCCACCAAGACCAACGACGTGGCCGGCGACGGCACGACCACCGCCACCCTGCTGGCTCAGGCCATCATTCGTGAGGGGCTGAAGAATCTGGCCGCCGGGGCGAACCCCATGGTCATGAAGAAGGGCATTTCCAAGGCCACCGAGACCGCCATCATCGAGATCAAGAAGAACTCCAAGAAGGTCAAGGGCACCGAGGACATCGCCCGCGTGGGCGCGGTGTCCAGCGGGGACGAGACCATCGGCAAGCTCATCGCCGAGGCCATGGAGAAGGTGGGCCACGACGGGGTCATCACCGTGGAGGAGTCCAAGACCGCCGAGACCTATTCCGAGGTCGTGGAAGGGATGCAGTTCGACCGGGGCTACATCACCCCCTATATGGTCACCGACACCGAGAAGATGGAGGCCGTCATGGATGACGCCCTCATCCTTATCACCGACAAGAAGATCTCCAACATTCAGGAGATCCTCCCCGTGCTGGAGCAGGTCATCCAGTCGGGCAAGA
Source organism: uncultured Oscillospiraceae bacterium (assembly GCA_910584395.1). Classification (GTDB taxonomy): domain Bacteria; phylum Bacillota; class Clostridia; order Oscillospirales; family Oscillospiraceae; genus MGBC124762. The sequence goes on from CAJUAS010000043.1 coordinate 4,535, forward strand.
AGCTGGTCATCATCGCCGAGGACGTGGAGGGCGAGGCCCTGTCCACCCTCATCGTCAACAAATTGCGCGGGACGTTGAACGTTCTGTGTGTCAAAGCCCCCGGCTTCGGCGACCGCCGCAAGGAGATGCTGGAGGATATCGCCATCCTCACCGGCGGCACGGTGATCTCCAGCGATTTGGGCATGGAGCTGAAGGACACCCAGCTCAATATGCTGGGCAAGGCCCGTCAGGTGAAGTCCAACAAGGAGAACACCATCATCGTGGACGGCGGCGGCGCGGCGAAGGCCGTAAAGGACCGCGTGGCCCAGATCCGCACCCTCATCGAAAACACCACCTCCGAGTATGACAAGGAAAAGGCGCAGGAGCGTCTGGCTAAGCTGGCCGGCGGTGTAGCCATCCTCCGCGTGGGCGCGGCCACCGAGGCCGAGATGAAGGAGAAGAAGCTCCGCATCGAGGACGCCCTCAACGCCACCCGCGCTGCGGTGGAGGAAGGCATCGTCGCCGGCGGCGGCACGGCCTATGTGAACGCTGTGGCCGCTGTGGAGAAGCTGGTCAAGACCCTCGAGGGCGACGAAAAGACCGGCGCGGCCATCATCGCCGCCGCCCTTACCGAGCCCATGCGCCAGATCGCCAAAAACGCGGGCATCGACGGCAGCGTGGTGCTGGAAAAGGTCAAGACCGCCGGCAAGACCGGCTACGGCTTCGACGCCTACAACGAGGTCTACACCGACATGATCTCTGCGGGCATCGTTGACCCCACCAAGGTCACCCGCTCCGCGCTGGAGAACGCCGCCAGCGTGGCCAGCCTGATGCTCACCACCGAGTCTCTGGTGGCCGACAAGCCCGAGCCCCCCGCCCCCGCCGCCCCCGCAGGCGGCGACATGGGGATGTATTAAAAACCGAAGCGCGACCCAAAGACCGCTGTGGCTTCACAGCGGTCTTTTTTTGTGATAGAATACCCGTTGAGAGGTGATTTGCCATGAAAACTGCTTTTGTCACCGGCGGAGCCGGGGCGATCGGCGCGGCGGTCTGCCGCCGTCTGGCCCGGGACGGCGTGAGAGTCGCCGTGGGCTACCGCAGCAGCGCGGAAGCCGCCCGCGCCCTCGCCCAAGAGCTGGGCGGCGTTGCGGTGTGCTGCGACGTGACCGACCCGGAGAGCGTCCAAAAAGCGGTTGACAATGTGTTGGAGAAATTTTGTCAACTTGACATTTTGGTATGCAACGCCGGGGTGGCTTGGCGCGGACTTTTGCAGGACATGACCCCGGAGGAGTGGAACAAGGTGACTGCGGTGGATCTGGACGGAGTGTTCTATTGCTGCCGGGCCGCCCTTCCGGGCATGATTTCCAGAAAAAGCGGCCAAATTGTTACGATTTCCTCCATGTGGGGGGAGGTGGGCGCCTCCTGCGAGGCGGCGTACTCCGCCGCCAAGGCCGGGGTCATCGGATTGACCAAAGCCTTGGCCAAGGAGGTCGGCCCTTCGGGGGTTCGGGTGAACTGCGTCTCCCCCGGCGTGATTGAGAGTAAAATGAACGAAGCCTTAGAGCCGCAAGACTTTTCAGCCCTTTCAGACGACACCCCTCTGGGGCGGATCGGCACGCCGCAGGAGGTGGCGGAGGCGGTGGCCTTCCTGACTTCCGATGGGGCAAAATTCATTACCGGACAGGTGCTTGGGGTCAACGGCGGGTTCATAGTTTAGTCATATTTACCGAAAAACCACCTTCTTTAAGCCTCTTGTTTGTCGGGATTGAGGTTGACAATTTCCCCTTCGCCCGCTATAATTGTCAACAACCTTAAAGGAGGTTGAATGAAATGAAAAAGACTCTTGCTCTGCTTTTGGCCGTCTGCATGATGGTCGCTATGCTGGCTGGCTGCGCCAACGGCGACGATCCCTCGACGACCACTCCCACCCCTGACGCGAACCCCACGGATTCTGTTGACAATCCCGCCGCGGGCGCGATCAAGATTGGCGGCGTCGGCCCGCTGACCGGCGGCGCGGCGATTTACGGCAATGCCGCCGCCAACGGCGCGAAGATCGCCGCCGAGGAGATCAACGCGCTGGGCGGGCTGCAGCTCGACCTTCGCTATGAGGACGACGCCCACGACGCGGAGAAGTCCGTCAACGCCTACAACACCCTGAAGGGCTGGGGGATGCAGGTGTTTCTGGGCAGCGTGACCTCCACCCCCGGCGTCGCCACCTCTGTGGAGGCCAACGCCGACCATATGTTTTACCTGACCCCGTCCGCCTCCTCCACCGACGTGCTGGGCGGCGTAGCCAACCCCCTGACGGGCACGGTGGACATTGAGCGCAAAGACAACGTGTTCCAGATGTGCTTCGTCGATCCCAACCAAGGCTCTGCTTCCGCCCAATACATTGCCGACCAGTCCCTCGGCTCGAAGATCGCGGTCATCTATAAGAATGACGACGTTTACTCCACCGGCGTGTATAACTCCTTTGACGCCAAGGCCAAGGAGCTGGGCCTCAACGTGGTGAGCGTCACCACCTTCACCGAGGACACCAAGACCGACTTCTCCGTCCAGCTGGGCGACGCCAAGGCCAAGGAGGCCGATCTGGTGTTCCTGCCCATGTACTATGACGCCGCCGCCCTGATCTTTACTCAGGCCAACGCCATGGGCTACGCCCCCAAGTGGTTCGGCATCGACGGTATGGACGGCATTCTGGGCGTGGAGGGCTTCGACACCTCTCTGGCCGAGGGCGTCATGCTTCTGACCCCCTTCAATGCCGACGCCGAGGACGACGCCACCCAGTCCTTCGTGGCCAAGTACAAGGCCGCTTACGGCGAGACCCCCAACCAGTTCGCCGCCGACGCCTATGACTGCGTCTACGCCATCTACGCCGCGCTGAGCAACGCCGGCGTCACCGCCGACATGAGCGCTTCCGACATCTGCGACGCGCTGATCGGGCAGTTTACCTCCATGACCTTCGACGGCCTCACCGGCGAGGGCATGACGTGGGACGCCTCCGGCGCGGTGACCAAGTCCCCCAAGGGCATGGTCATCCAGAACGGCGCTTACGTCGGTATGGACTAAATTAGAAGCGCGACCCGTGTCCAACGGGAGCGTGACACGCAGGAGAACGCAGACCCAAAAGAGGGCCGCCATGCGGCGGCCCTCTTTTCCGTACTTTTGAGAGAACAACGCAAATGAGGTGTTGCAACCTATGGTAAAGTTCCTGACCTTCCTGATCAACGGCGTCAGCTTGGGCAGCGTCTATGCCATTATCGCGCTGGGCTACACCATGGTGTACGGCATCGCCAAGATGCTGAACTTTGCCCACGGCGACGTCATTATGGTGGGCTCGTATATGTGCTTTTTCGCCATCTCCAGCTACCACATGAACCCGGTGGCGGGGGTGCTGCTGGCCATGGTGGTCTGCACGCTGCTGGGCATGGTGATCGAGCGGCTGGCCTACAAGCCCCTGCGCCAAGCCCCGTCTTTAGCGGTGCTTATCACCGCCATCGGCGTGAGTTATTTCCTCCAAAACGGCGCGCAGCTCCTTTGGGGGTCGAACAACAAGATGTTCCCCGCCTTTTTGAAGGGGGACGCGTTCTCCTTCCTCGGCGGGGAGCTGAAGGTCTCGGTGACCACGGTGGTCAACGTGGTGGTGTGCGTGGTGGTCATGCTGGCCCTCACTTGGTTCACCGGAAAAACCAAGATGGGCAAGGCCATGCGGGCCTGCTCGGAGGACAAGGGCGCGGCCCAGCTCATGGGCATCAACGTGGACACCACCATTTCTATGACCTTTGCCATCGGCTCGGCGCTGGCGGCGGTGGCCGGGGTGCTTTATATGTCCAGCTACCCCATTTTGGTGCCCACCACCGGCTCGATGCCCGGCATTAAGGCGTTCACTGCCGCGGTGTTCGGCGGCATCGGCTCGATTCCCGGCGCGCTGCTGGGCGGTCTGCTGCTGGGGGTCATTGAGATCTTTGCCGGCGGCTATATCAACACCCAGCTCCAAAACGCCATCGTGTTTGCGGTGCTCATCGTGGTGCTGCTGGTCAAACCCACCGGTCTGCTGGGCAAGCAGATCCGGGAGAAAGTGTAAGGGGGGCGGCGAGATGAAGAAGGGAAAGAAGCTGTCCGCCACCAACCGCACCAACTATCTGACCTATCTGGGCGTGATTCTGGCCTTTGCCATTCTCCAGCCCATGTCTGCGGCGGGGAAGCTCTCCCCCACCATGCAGGGTCAGCTTGTGCCCATCTGCGCCTACGTGGTCATGGCCTTGTCCCTCAACCTCACCGTAGGGGTGCTGGGCGAGCTGTCTCTGGGCCACGCGGGCTTTATGAGCGTGGGCGCGTTTTCCGGCGCAGTGGCCGCCTCCGCCCTGAAGGACGCCATCCCCAACGGGGGGCTGCGGCTGGCCGTGGCCATGGTCATCGGCGCGGTGTTCGCCGGGATCGTGGGCGTGCTCATCAGCGTCCCTGTCCTGCGCCTTAACGGCGACTATCTGGCCATTGTCACGCTGGCCTTTGGCCAGATCATCAAGTCCGTTGTGGAAAACCTCTATGTGGGGGTGGACGGCCGCGGCCTTCACTTCGGCTTCCTCAAGCCCTTGACCAATTTGGGGCAGGGCGGACGCATGATCCTCAACGGGCCGATGGGCATCCCCAACATTACCAAGATCTCCTCCTTTGTGGCGGGCTTCGTGCTGGTGATGGTGACGCTGGCCGTGATCTTCAATCTGGTGAACTCCCGCGCCGGCCGGGCCATCATGGCCATCCGGGACAACCGCATCGCCGCGGAGAGCGTGGGGCTGAACATCACCAAGTATAAGATGATGGCCTTTGTCACCTCCGCCGCGCTGGCGGGCGCGGCGGGCGCGCTGTTCGCGCTGGGCCAGAACACCATCGTGGCCTCCAAGTTCGACTTCAACACCTCCATCCTCATTCTGGTGTATGTGGTGTTGGGCGGTCAGGGCAAGATGTGGGGGTCGATCATCGCCGCCACCTTCCTCACCGTCCTGCCCGAGACCCCCGCCATGCGCGGGCTGGCGGACTACCGGATGCTGGTGTATGCCATCGTGCTGATTCTGGTCATGCTGGCCACCAACAACCCCGCCCTCCAGAGCTTTTTTGCCCGCTTTAAAAAGGCTGGGGAGGACAAGACCGTGAAAGGAGGGGAGCAGGCATGAGTGAGCGACCCAAGCGTCCCCCGACCAAGCTGGTGCCCGTCCCCAGCGTGAACAAGATCCCGGAGCGGGACATCAACAAAGCCCCCATTTTGGAGTGCCAGCACCTTGGCATCGACTTCGGCGGCCTGACGGCGGTGAACGACTTCAACATGGCCATCGGCCGCACCGAGATCGCCGGGCTGATCGGCCCAAACGGCGCGGGCAAGACCACGGTGTTTAACCTGCTGACCAAGGTGTACCAGCCCACCCGGGGCACGATCCTGCTGGACGGGGTGGACACCCACAACATGACCACCGTTCAGGTGAACAAGGCGGGCATCGCCCGCACCTTCCAGAACATCCGCCTGTTTTCCAACCTCTCGGTGGAGGACAACGTGAAGATCGGCCTGCACAATCAGGTCAAGTACGGGATGCTTCAGGGCGTCCTTCGCCTTCCGAAGTATTGGAAGGAGGAAAAGCGCGCCCACGAGAGCGCCATGGAGCTGCTCCACATCTTTGACATGGAGGATCTGGCCTCCCATCAGGCAGGCAGCCTCCCCTACGGCGCGCAGCGGCGGCTGGAAATCGTCCGCGCCCTCGCCACCAACCCCTCCCTCCTCCTGCTGGACGAGCCGGCGGCGGGCATGAACCCCTCCGAGACCGCCGAGCTGATGGACAACATCGTGAAGATCCGGGACACCTTCCACATCGCCGTCCTCCTCATCGAACACGATATGTCTCTGGTCATGGGGATCTGCGAGGGGATCTGCGTTCTCAACTTCGGCGAGATCATCGCCAAGGGCACTCCCGACGAGATCAAAAACGACCCGCAGGTCATCGAAGCCTATCTGGGCAAGAAACGGGAGGTGTAAGGCCATGCTGCTGACAGTTGACAACATGAACGTCTACTATGGCGCGATCCACGCCATCAAGGGCATCTCCTTTGAGGTGGCCGAGGGGGAGATCGTCACCCTCATCGGCGCCAACGGCGCGGGCAAGTCCACCACCCTGAAAACCGTCTCCGGCCTCCTGCGCTCCAAGACCGGCTCGATCACCTTTGAGGACAAGGATATCTCCAATGTTCCCCCTCATAAGCTGGTGGCCCACGGCTTGGCCCACGTGCCCGAAGGCCGCCGGGTGTTTCTCCAGATGACCGTGGAGGAAAATTTGGAGATGGGCGCGTACACCCAAAAGGCGGGCAATGTGGACAGCCATCTGGACAAGGTCTACGAGCTGTTTCCCCGCCTGAGGGAGCGCCGCCGCCAGATCGCCGGGACGCTCTCCGGCGGCGAGCAGCAGATGCTCGCCATGGGCCGCGCCCTTATGTCCGACCCCAAGCTGATGATGCTGGACGAGCCGTCCATGGGCCTCGCCCCCATTTTGGTGGATCAGATCTTTGACATCATCAAGGATCTCCACAAGGCGGGTACGACCATCCTTCTGGTGGAGCAGAACGCCCAGATGGCCCTTTCGGTGGCCGACCGGGGCTACGTTTTGGAGACGGGCAAGATCGTCAAGTCCGCCCCCGCCAAGGAGCTTCTCAACGACGCCGCCGTCAAGGCCGCCTATCTGGGCGGTTGAGAAAAGCCCGCGTCCTCTTGACTTTTGCCCCGGCAAGTGCTAAACTCGCTATATCGTTGGCGTTGACGGAGAAGAAACCGCATTGCCCCGTTCAGAGAGAGGCCCGTTTGCTGCGAGGGCCTTACGGAAGGCGGCGGCTGTACCACTCCTGAGCCGCCCGGGAGAACCGGGCCGGAGCTTTCCCGTTATCGAAAGGCACAAGCGCGCCGCAAGGCGAAGCAGGGTGGAACCGTGGGACGTATTTTTCGCCTCACCCCTGAACATCACAGGGGTGAGGCGTTTTGCTTTTCCCCGCGAATACAAGGAGGCTCTATCATGGCAGAGGAAAACAATTTGTATACCTTTGAAAACGAGACCTACCGCAAGACCTATTGGCACACCTGCTCCCACATTATGGCGCAGGCGGTCAAGCGTCTTTGGCCCGAGGTGAAGCTGGCCATCGGCCCGTCCATTGACGAGGGCTGGTATTACGATATGGACGCGCCCTTTGCCTTTACCCCGGAGCACTTGGAGCAGATCGAAGGCGAAATGCGGAAGATCTGCAAGGAAAAGCTGAAGCTGGAGCGGTTCGAGCTGCCCCGGGGCGAAGCCCTCAAGCTCATGGAGGACAAGGGCGAGCCGTTTAAGGTGGAGCTGATCAACGACCTCCCTGAAGGTGAGGTCATCTCCTTCTACAAGCAGGGGGAGTTCACCGACCTGTGCGCCGGCCCCCACCTTGATTCCACCGGCCGGGTGAAGGGCAACGCCCTCAAGCTCACCGCCTGCAACGCCGCCTATTGGCGGGGGGACTCCAACCGGGAGACCCTTCAGCGCATCTACGGTATCGCCTTCCCCAAGAAGGAGGAGCTGGACGAATATCTGGCGCGCATCGAGGAGGCCAAGAAGCGGGATCACCGCAAGCTGGGCAAGGAGCTGGGCCTCTTTATGCTCCGGGACGAAGGCCCCGGCTTCCCCTTCTTTTTGCCCCGCGGCATGGTGCTGAAAAACACGTTGCTGGATTACTGGCGGCAGGTGCATAAGAAGTACGGCTATGTGGAGATCTCCACCCCTATTATGCTCAACCGCCAGCTTTGGGAGCGCAGCGGCCACTGGGATCACTACAAGAACAATATGTACACCACCGTCATCGACGACGTGGACTTTGCCGTCAAGCCCATGAACTGCCCCGGCGGGATGCTGGTCTACGCCAGCGAGCCCCACTCTTACCGTGACCTGCCCCTGCGGGTGGG
>CAJUAS010000044.1 GCA_910584395.1 uncultured Oscillospiraceae bacterium
ACGCCACATGAGGGTATAGACGGACAGGGGCTTGGGATAGAAGAGATAGAAGGCCACGCCGCACAGCAGGGTGAGGAGGTAGGCCAGCCAAGACCTGACCATATCAGGCGATGGGGGGCTGGGGGACGCTTCGGAGGATGGAGGAAGCGATGACCAGCGTCTTTGCGCCGCCTGCGTCTGCTTCGGGGGTGAGCAGGAGACGATGGGCGGCGGTGATGGGGAAGGCGTCGGACACGTCGTGGGGGAGGACATAGTCGCGCCCCTCCAAGACCGCGTGGGCGCGGGCCATGGCAGCCACCGCCAGCGTGCAGCGGGGGCTTGCCCCCCGCTGGAGCAGCTTGTGGCCGCGGGTGGCGTTCACCAGCGCGACGATATATTGCAGGACCGCCTCGGAGATGTGGACTTGGGCGGTCTGCCGGCGCAGAGCGTCCAGCTCCCCGGCGGTGAGGACGGGCTGAACGGCGTTCAAAGGGTTGACCCCCTTGCGGTCGCGCACCATCTGCACCTCCGCCGCCGGGTCAGGGTAGCCCATGGACAGCTTCACCATAAAACGGTCCATCTGGGAGTCGGGGAGGGGCTGTGTGCCCGCCGCCCCGGCGGGGTTTTGGGTGGCGATGACAAAGAAGGGCTGGGGGACGCTGTGGGTCACGCCGTCCACCGTCACCTGTCCCTCCTCCATGGCCTCTAAAAGGGCGGACTGGGTGCGGGAGGTGGCCCGGTTCAGCTCGTCCGCCAAAAAGAGGTTGCACAGCACCGCGCCGGGCTGGTATTCCATCTGCCCGGTCTGCTTGTTGTAAAGGGAATAGCCCACCACGTCGGAGGGCATCACGTCGGGGGTGAACTGCACCCGCCCCCACCGCAGGCCCAAGGCGCGGGAGAAGGCCAGCGCCAGAGTGGTCTTGCCAACCCCGGGCATATCCTCCAGCAAAACATGTCCTCCGGCCAAAATGACCTGAAGGGTGCGCCGGAGGATGTCAGGCTTGCCGACGACGGCCTTGGACACCTCGGCCAAAACCTGTTCTTGGAATGTCATTGGTAGAGACCTCCGTTCGTTAGAGAATGAGGGAGCCCAGCTGGAAGATCAGGAAGGTCACACCGTAGGCGCACAAAAGCTGCCAGCCAAGGGAGAACAGCGTCCATTTCAGCGAACCCATCTCCCGGTACATGGTGCTTACCGCCGCCACACAGGGGACGTAGAGCAGGATGAACACCAAAAAGCAGTAAGCGGCAAGAGGGGAGGCAAACGTTCCGGCCAGCGCAGCGGCGACAGTCGTCCCCGCCGCGCCCAGAGAGAAGCCGTAGAGCAGGGAGAGGGTGGATACCACCGCCTCCTTGGCGATCAGCCCGGAGAGGAGGGCCACCGCCGCCTGCCACGCGCCAAAACCCAGCGGGGCAAGCACCGGGGCGATGAACGCGCCCAGATGGCCCAAGAAGCTCTCGCCGGGGTCGGCCACCATCTGAAGCCCCGGGCCGAAGGACTGGAGAAACCAGAGCACCACGCTCATAGCTAAAATCAGCGTCCCCGCCTTGACCAAAAAGCCCCGCACCTTCTCCCACACATGGGCGGCGCAGTTGCGGAGCGTGGGCAGGCGGTAGGGGGGCAGCTCCAGCAGGAAGGGGGCTGGCTCGCCCCGGAAAACCGCTTTTTTGAAGAAAATGCCTGACAAAACGGCGCAGACAAGGCCGATCAGGTAGAGGGAGAACACCACCAGCCCGGCGTACTGGGGGAAGAAGGCGGCGGTGAGCAGGCCGTAGACAGGCAGCCGGGCGGAGCAGGACATAAAGGGGACGAGGAGCATGGTCATGCGGCGATCCTTTTCCTGTTCCATGGTGCGCGCGCCCATCAGGGCGGGGACGGTGCAGCCAAAGCCCATGAGCATAGGGATGAACGCCTTGCCGGAAAGGCCGAAGCGGCGCAAAAGCCTGTCCATGATAAAGGCGGCCCGGGCCATGTAGCCGGAGTCCTCCAAGATGGAGAGGAACAAAAACAGCAGGGCGATCTGAGGGAGGAAGGTGAGCACGCCGCCCACTCCGCCGATGATGCCGTCCACCACCAGACGAATGAGCCAAGGCTGGGCGTGGGCGGAGGTGAGCAGTCCGCTGATCCAAGAGGAGAACACGCCGCCCACCAGATATTCCACTCCGTCAGAGAGGAACGAGCCCAGTGGGCCAAAGGTAAGGGCGAACATACACAGCATGGTCAGCAGAAAGATGGGGACGGCAAAGAGCTTATGGGTGACGATGGCATCGATCTTGTCCGAGGTGGTGAGACTGCCCAGCGGCCGGCCCTTTTTCACCGCCACGGTGGTGACCCGGCCGATGAAGCGGTAACGGCTGTCCGCCACCAGCGTCTCCCGGTCGCCCAGAGGGTAGGCGGCTTCGTAGGTCTCCACGATCCGGGAGAGCTTCCAGCGGGTCTCCGCGTCTAACTTCAGGGCCTCCTCCACCCGCTCGTCTCCCTCCAGCAGCTTGATGGAGGTCCAGTGGGCGGGGAGACCTGCGGCGTAGGCCCGGTCGTGGATCAGTTCGCCCACCTGATGGTGGATGCGGTGGGTGAAGGAATCGTAGAGGTCGTCAGGCTCTAAGGTAAAGCCGGAGTGGACGCACCGGTGGGCGGTTTTCAGCAGGTCGCCGATATGCTCTCCCGAGCGGGCGGTGATGGGGATGACAGGAACGCCCAAGGCTTGGGAGAGACGCTTCACGTCGATCTTGTCGCCGTGCTTTTCCACCTCGTCCATGAAGTTGAGGGCCACCACCATGGGCTTTTCCAATTCCAGCAATTGGACGGTCAGATAGAGATTTCGTTCCAGATTGGTGGCGTCCACGATGTTGATGATGGCGTCGGGGTCGTCCTCCACGATGAAATTCCGGGCCACGATCTCCTCCATGGAGTAGGGGGAGAGGGAGTAGATGCCGGGGAGATCCACGATGGTGACGGTGCGGCCATCCACCGCCGCAAGACCCTCCTTTTTCTCCACAGTGACGCCGGGCCAGTTGCCCACATACTGGTTTGAGCCGGTGAGGGCATTAAAGAGGGTGGTTTTGCCGCAGTTGGGGTTGCCCACCAAGGCCAGCTTCATCTCCCGCACCTCGTGGGCCTCGGGGTCGGCCTCCTGCTTGTGGTGGACGTGTTCATGGGTGTGGGCCATGGCCATGCGGCGCAGGGTCTCCTCGTCGGGGACGGGCTCCACCATGGACACCTTTCCGCCCTGTGCGGCGGCGGGGACGGCGTCGGGGTCACAGAGGGTGATGTGGCGGGCGTCCTCCTTTCGCAGGGACAGCTCATAGCCCCGGAGGGTCAGCTCCAGAGGGTCGCCGAAGGGGGCGACCTTGCGAAGGGTCACGGACACGCCGGGGGTCAGGCCCATATCTACCAAACGGCGCTTCACCGCGCCCCGCTCTGAACCGACAGAGGAGATGACCGCGCTTTCGCCGGGGGCGAGCTGGTCAAGTGTTCGCAGAGATGTTTGTTCCGCCATATGACCACTTCCTTGAGCGGGAAAATTTCAGAAAACATTATAATACAAACCCGGGGAAATGGCAATAAAAAAGCGGCGCTGCCCGCGCCGCTTTTTGCCGGTTATTTTGTTTACTCCTCCACCGTGTGGGAGAGGATGTAGTTGGCCATGACCTTGTATTGGGAGGCCACCAGATGGACGCCGTCGGTGGAATTCTTTGAGGGGAGGTAGCCGTCCTCATCGGCGAAGCAGGAATAGAGATCTACCAGATAGCACTCCTGCTCCTCGCACAGCTCGGCGATGGCCTCGTTGAGCTTTTTGATGTTTTTCAGGTTGAAGGGGGTGGAATCGGATTTCTTTTTGGTGGTGGGGGTGGCGTTGAGGATGTAAATGGGGATGTCATCGCCCTGCGTGTCGTGGATCACGTCCAAGATCTTCTGCATATTTTCCTTGTAGCGTTCTTTGGAGGTGGTGATCTCGTTGGTGCCCAGCATGATATAGATCTTGCTGAACTGCTTCTGCCCCAGCCCCTTTTTCAGCGTGCCCTTGCCGCCGCCCGGCAGATCGAACTTGCTGTACCCCGTCGTGCCGGCGGCGGAGAGTCCGGTGGCGGTGAAGTAGTGGATGTTGGACTGGACGCCGGAAAAGCCCTCAAAGCCCTCCATGAGGGAGTGGCCGATGACAGCGGAGTCGTCAAACCACTCGTCGCCCAGCTGGTCGCCTTCGGGGACGGGCTGGGTGTAGTCATAGGCGGGCTTGGGCGGGGGCGGGGTCTGGCACGCACCCAAGATCAGGGAGAGGGCCGTGGCGGACGCGGCGAGGATGCTGGCGATAGCTCTGGCCATAAAGGGACACCTCCTGAAGAATAAGCCCCCGTGAGGGGGAGGACTGTTGAAAACGCAAGTAAGCCTGTAAGCCGGGTTCTGTCCTTTAAGACAGCCATCTATCTCGACGCATTGTTGCCAATACGCTCAAGCCACCTCCACGGGACGGCCGGGCCGGCCTTGTGTCCCTCCACGGTGTTGCTCCGGATAGAGTTTACAGCGATGGGCGCTTGGCACGCCATCGGGTGCGCTCTTACCGCACCTTTCCACCTTTTCCCGCCCGGTAAGGGGCGGGTAGTCTATTTCTGTTGCACTTTTCCTGAGGTCGCCCCCGGCGGGTGTTACCCGTTATCCTTGCCCTACGGAGCCCGGACTTTCCTCATGGCGGCTGTTTCCGGCGCGCCACGCGGCTGTCCAGCTTACTTGCAGCTTCTATTTTAGACTATCCCGACCGGGATGTCAAATACAAGTGAACGGTGAAATGCAAGAAAAAAGCCCGGCCTCTTAGGCCGGGCGGGAAGCGCGCCATTGCAGGATCTTTTCCGACAAAAGCCAGCCGCACAGGGCGGCCAGATCGCCCACCACAAAGCCTGCCAGCACATCGGAAGGGTAGTGGACGCCCACATAGAGCCGGGAGAGGGCCATCAGCACGCCCAAGATCACGACAGAGACCTTCATCCACTTTTTGGGCAGCGCCCGCAGCGAGCCGAAGGCAAAGGCAAACGCGGCGGAGGTATGCCCGGAGGGGAAGGAGTTGGGGTCATGCTCCGCCACCAGCGGGAGGAGGGCGGCGCAGTCGGTCCAAGGCCGCGGCCGGGCGAACAGATGCTTGAGGATCATGTTGGTAAACAGCAGGCTGAACACCAGAGCGCAGGCCGCGGCAAACCCGGCCCGGCGGGTCTTGGGGTGGCAGAGGAGCAAAAGGGTCAGAACGATAAACAGCGCGCCCCCATCGCCCAGATGGGTGAAAAAGGAGACGATGGGGTCGGTGACGGGGTTACGCAGAACGTTCTGAAACCACAGGAGGATGGGCCGCTCCAGAGGGCTGAGGGCGGTGAACATGGCTTATTCCCAGTCGCAGGTGAGGATCGAGCCGTAGGTGAACTCAAAGTGGACGGTTTTGAGAATGTGGCTCTTGCCCACGCGGACTTCCTGCGTGCCCACCTCGTTGACGATGGGGTTGACCACATTGGCCTCCACGGTAAAGACCAGATCCAGATGGGCCTTGTCGCCCTGTTCCTCCGAGGCGGTGACCACGCCGTTGTCATCGGGCTGGTAGTTCATGTGGGGGCGGGCCTCGACCTTGGTGACGTAGGCGTCCAGCAGGTCGCCGGTGGCCATGAGCTGGTCGCGGCCGCCGGCCGCCGCCATCTGACGCTGCACCTCCTCGTACACCTCGGGGGTGATGTTGGACACCAAAGTGGTGTAGGTGAGCTTGGTGGAGGAGTTGATGGGGTTGGCGTCGCGGCCGCGGACAAAACGGACGGCGAGGAAGAGGATGGCGGCGATCAGAACGATGACCACCAGCAGATCAATCAGATTGATCTTGCCAAAGAGCTTGCCTTTTTCGTCGATGATCTTCATGGGGACCTCCCAATTTATGTGTTGGCGGCGTCCGGTGGGAAGCCTTGCCAAAGTGATAAGGATAGTATATAATATTTTACATATGAGTTCAAGCCTTTTTTGTTTAAGGATTTCTTACAACAGGAGGTGGGGAAATGAAGGTCGTGCATTTGATCAGCGGCGGCGACACCGGCGGCGCCAAAACCCATATTTTATCCCTTCTGTCCAACATCGCCACGAGAGTGGACATCCATATGGTGTGCTTCATGGAAGGGCCGTTTGCACAGGAGGCCCGGGAGATGGGCATTCCCACCACCGTGATGGCGGGGCGAAACCTGCCGGCGGTGCTCAAGCAGTTAGAGGACTTCATCCGGGACGGCGGCTTCCAGATCATCCACTGCCATGGGGCGCGGGCCAATATGATGGGGATGCTGCTGCGGCGGCGGTGCGGCCTGCCCACGGTGACCACCGTCCACTCCGACCCCCGGCTGGACTATATGGGCCGGCCGGTGTCCCGGCTGACCTACGGAACGATCAACGCCATTGCCCTGCGGCGGCTGGACTACCGCATCGGCGTGTCCGACGCCATGGTAGACACCCTGATCGACCGGGGCTTTGATGTGGACAAGCTGTTTTCCATCTACAACGGTCTGGACTTTACCCCCCGCACCCCCGCCCTGAGCCGGGAGGAGTATTTGAAGAGTCTGGGCCTTTCTTGGCCGTCGGACGCAGTGATCGTGGGCATCACCGCGCGGCTCAACCCGGTGAAGGACTATCCCACGCTGCTGCGGGGATTTGCCAAGGCCCGGACACAATGCCCCGCCCTGCGGCTGCTTATCGCCGGGGACGGCGGGGAGCAGGAGAAGTTAGAGGCGCTGGCCGGGGAGCTTGGGCTGGGGGACGCGGTCTGCTTTGCCGGGTGGGTCACGGACACCGACAGCTTTTATCACGCGCTGGACATCAACACCCTGACCTCCCTCTCCGAGACCTTCTCCTACTCCATCACCGAAGGGGCGCGGGCGGGACTGCCTGCCGTGTGCAGCCGGGTAGGAGGGCTGCCGTACCTCATCGACCACGGGATCAACGGTTTTCTCTTTACGCCGGGAGATGTGGACGCGCTGGCGGAGCATCTGGCTCGGCTGGGCGGAGACAAAGAGCTGCGCCGGAGCATGGGCAGGCAGCTCTATGAAAAGGCCAAGGCCAACTATTCCATCGAGAGCACCATTGACAAGCAAGAGGAGATCTACCGAACCATTCTCCGCCGCCAAGGAAAGGCGGAGAAGCGTTACGGCGCGTTGGTGTGCGGCGCGTACGGCAAAGGAAACGCCGGGGACGACGCGATCTTGGAGGCCATTGTCAAGGAACTGCGGGACATTGACCCCGATCTCCCCCTCTGGGTGCTGTCCCGGCGGCCCAAGGAGACGCGGTTGAAATACCGGGTGAACGCTTTTTATACCTTCCGGGTGGACAAGTTCTGGCGGCGACTGGGCCGTACCCGGCTCTATATCAACGGCGGCGGGTCGCTGATGCAGGACGTGACCTCCCGGCGCTCCCTGTGGTTCTACCTGCTCACCATCTCCATGGCCCACCGCCGCCGCAATAAGGTGCTGATGTACGGCTGCGGCATCGGGCCGATCCAGTATCCCTCCAACCGCCGCCGGTGCGCCCGGGTGCTGGAGAAGAACGTGGACGCCATCACCCTGCGGGACGTGAACTCCAAGGAGGAACTGGCGGACATGGGGGTGACCAAGCCGGAGATCATCCTCTCCGCCGACCCCACGGTGATCCTGCCCGCGGCGGACGAGGGTACGGTGGACGGCCTCCTGCGGGAGCGGGGGCTGGACAGGGACGGCGCGTATATCTGCTTTACCCTGCGGCCTTGGCCCGGCTTTGAGGAGAAGGCAGACGCCTTTGCGGCGGGAGCGCGGTATGCCTATGAGAAGTACGGCCTGACCCCGGTGTTCCTCCCCATTGAAGCACGGCTGGACAACGCCGCAGCCAAGAAGGTGACGGCGAAGCTGGGAGACGTGCCCCACGTGATCGCACCCCAGTGTACCTGTTCCAGCCATGTGATCGGGATGTTTGCCCGGATGAAGGCGGTGGTGTCCATGCGGCTGCACGCGCTGGTGTTCGCCGCAGGGCAGGGCGTACCGCTGGTGGGGGTGGTCTATGACCAGAAGGTCAGCTCCTTCTTGGATTATATCGGGCAAGACCTCTATATGGACTTAAAGGACGTGACGGCGGAGGGGCTGCGGGCCGCCATCGACAAGGCGGCGGCGCGGATGGACGACAGGGAGTTCCTGCTGTCCGGGGTGGAGCGCCTCCGGGCTGTGGAGGGCCGCAACAGCGAGACGGCGGCCCGGCTTTTGGAGGGCAACACGCCATGAGAGACATTGTATGTCTTGCGCCCGACCCGTGGCAGGGCGTTCCCACCCGCACCCAGCAGCTCATGAGCCGCATGAAGGGGGCGGAGGTGCTGTATTTCGAGCCGCCTGAGCCGCGGGGCGGCAAGGAACACAAAAAACCGGGGCGCAAGATGCGGCCCGGCGTGACGGTGTATACCCTCCCGCCCATCTGGGATGTGAGCGAACGGCAGACCTTCCGCTTTCACCGCAACCAGCGGCGGGTCGCCGACTATGTGCTGGATATCCTGAACAAGCGGAGCATCCGTGAGCCGGTGCTCTGGTGCGCCACCCCGCAGGGGGTGCATCTGCTGGACTTTTTGCCCTACCGCGGGCTGGTGTACGACTGCGGACGGTATTGGACGGGGTTTCCCCCGGCTTGGGAGAGCGATCTGGCCATTCAGGCCGATCTGGTCTTTGCCGCGTCGGAGGGGTTGAAGGATCGCCTGTCTCCCTGCTCGGACAACATCGCCGTGGTGGAGAACGGGTGCAATTTTCCCATGTTTGCCCGCAGCGACATCGAGACTCCGGAGGAGGCCATGGCCGCGGGACGGCCGCTGCTGGGTTATGCGGGGACGCTTTGGGCCGATCTGGACTACGGCCCGGTGTTCACCTGCGCCGCCGCCCACCCGGACTGGTGGTTCATGCTGCTGGGGCGGCAGGAGGACAGCCCGGGCCTGCGGCGGCTTCAGGCCATGGATCATGTGATCTTAGCCGACCGCCACCCCTTGATCGAAGT
Organism: uncultured Oscillospiraceae bacterium; assembly: GCA_910584395.1. GTDB lineage: Bacteria > Bacillota > Clostridia > Oscillospirales > Oscillospiraceae > MGBC124762. Next base: position 8,987 of record CAJUAS010000044.1, read on the forward strand.
GCCTGACTACGTCGGTCAGTGGGACGTGTGCATGGATCTTCGCCGGGCGGGGAGCGCCAGCGACGTGTGTCCGGGGCGGGTGTTCGAGTATCTGGCGGCGGGCAAGCCGGTGGTACGCCACAGCTTCCCCGGCCAGATGGAGGATTTTCCCACAGGGATCGCCTATCAATCCGACGAGCTTCACGGCTTTGTAGCCGCCTGCGAGCGGGCCATGCAGGAGGACAGCCCGTGGCTGCGGAAGCGCCGCCGGGACGCGGGGGAACACGCCGCATGGGAGCGCCGCAGCGAGTTAGTGCGGAAAATCATGGAGGCCAATGTGCTATTATAAGGTTTAGGGCGCGGCGAGAGGATCGCCGCGCCCTTTTTGTGCCCTTTTTGAAAATTATGCAGGAAAACAAAAAATTCCTCTTGACATAAGAGGAATAAAATGGTATACTGACTTGCTTTATAGCGTGGAGGAGCGTAAAAAATCACCCTCCGATGGTAAGTTCAGTATAGCATATTGCCCAAGGAACTGTCAAGCGGTATTATTTGAAAAGTTTCCAACGAATCCGGGTGTATCGCCGGAAAACCGTTGCAGAAAGGACTGGTCTGAGGAATGGTCAAGGACGTGTACTACGGCAAGACCCTGCGAAAGAGCTTTGCCCGCCATGAAGAGATCTTGGAGATGCCCAACCTTCTGGAGGTGCAGAAGAACTCCTACCGGTGGTTCTTGGACAAGGGCCTGCGGGAGGTGTTCCGCGATGTGGCCTCCATCACCGACTACGCCGGGAATCTGGAGCTGTCCTTCATCGACTACACGATGGACGAGCAGCCCAAGTACGACGTGGAGGAGTGCAAGCGCCGGGACGTGAACTACGCTGCGCCCATTAAGGTGAAGGTGCGTCTTCGCAACAAGGAGACCGAGGAGATCAAGGAGCAGGAGATCTTTATGGGCGACCTGCCCCTGATGACCAACGCGGGGACGTTTATCATCAACGGTGCGGAGCGCGTCATTGTCTCCCAGCTGGTGCGTTCTCCGGGCATCTACTATTCCCGCAACGCCGACAAGGCGGAGAACCTGACCTATGCCACCACGGTGATCCCTTACCGGGGCGCGTGGCTGGAATATGAGACCGACCTTTCCGACGTGTTCTATGTCCGCATCGACAAGAACCGCAAGCTGCCGGTGACGGCGTTTATCCGCGCCGTCGGCCCGAAGACCGATGGGGAGATCTTGGAGATGTTCGGGGAAGATCCCCGCATTGTGGCGACGCTGGAGAAGGACACCTGCAAGACCTACGAGGACGCCATGCTGGAGATCTACCGCAAGCTGCGTCCCGGCGAGCCGCCCACGGTGGATTCCGCCGAGAGCCTGCTCAATGCGCTGTTTTTCGATCCCCGGCGGTATGACCTGTCCAATGTGGGCCGGTATAAGTTCAACAAGAAGCTGGCTATTTCCGGCCGTCTCGCCGGCCACCGTCTGGCGGAGGACGTGCTTGACCCCGTCACCGGGGAGGTGCTGGCCGAGGCGGGGCAGACCCTGAAGCGCGAGGACGCCAAGCTGCTGGAAAAGAAGGGCGTGAACCGGGCCGTGCTCACCGTGGAGATCGGCGGCGTGGATCATGTTGTTAAGGTATTCTCCAACGGCATGGTGGACATGGCGGACTTTGTCTCCTTCGACCCCATGGAGGTCTGCGGGGTGGACGAGAAGGTGCGCTTTGACGTGCTGCGGGAGCTGCTGGAGCAGTACCCCGATCAGGGCGAGGACTTCCAAGAGGCTGTCCGGGAGCGTCTGGACGACCTGATCCCTAAGCACATCATCGTGGACGACATGATGGCGTCCATCAACTATTTGAACTGTCTGGCCATGGGCGTGGGCACGCCCGACGACATCGACCATTTGGGCAACCGCCGCCTGCGCTGCGTGGGCGAGCTGCTCCAGAACCAGTTCCGCATCGGATTTTCCCGCATGGAGCGGGTCATCCGGGAGCGTATGACCATTCAGGATCTGGACATCGTCACCCCCCAGAGCCTCATCAACATCCGGCCTGTGACGGCGGCGATCAAGGAGTTTTTCGGGAGCAGCCCCCTGTCCCAGTTCATGGATCAGACCAACCCGCTGGCGGAGCTGACCCACAAGCGGCGTATGTCCGCCCTCGGCCCCGGCGGTCTGAGCCGCGACCGCGCCTCCTTCGAGGTGCGCGACGTTCACTATTCCCACTATGGCCGCCTGTGCCCCATTGAGACCCCCGAAGGCCCGAACATCGGCCTGATCTCCTATATGGCGTCCTATGCAAGAGTGAACCGCTTCGGTTTCTTGGAAGCGCCCTTCCGCAAGATCGACAAGGAGACAGGACGGGTGACCGACGAGGTGGTCTATATGACCGCCGACGTGGAGGACGAGTTCACCGTGGCGCAGGCCACTGAGCCCACCGACGAGAACGGCTACCTCCTCAACGACCGTATCACCTGCCGCCGCCGCAACGAGATCATCTCGGTGGATCGGGCGGACGTGGACTACATCGACGTGTCCCCCAAGATGATGGTGTCCATCGCAACGGCCATGATCCCCTTCCTGGAAAACGACGACGCAAACCGCGCACTGATGGGCGCAAACATGCAGCGTCAGGCCGTGCCCCTGCTCACCACCGAGGCCCCCATTGTGGCCACCGGGCAGGAGCATAAGAACTGCGTGGATTCCGAGGTGGCCATTGTCTCTCACGCCGCCGGTACGGTAACGCAGGTGTCCGCCGACCACATCACCGTGCGTCAGGACGACGGCGAGGTGGTGGATCACAAGCTCACCAAGTTTGCCCGCTCCAACCACTCCACCTGCGTCAACCAGCGTCCCATCGTGGAGGTGGGGCAGCATATCGAGTCCGGCGACGTGATCGCCGACGGCCCGTCCACCTCCAACGGCGAGATCGCCCTTGGCAAGAACATCCTCATGGGCTTTATGACGTGGGAAGGCTACAACTACGAGGACGCGATCCTGCTCAACGAGCGGATGGTGAAGGACGACGTGTTCACCTCCATCCACATTGAGGAATATGAGACCGAGGCCCGGGACACCAAGCTGGGCCCCGAGGAGATCACCCGGGATATCCCCAACGTGGGCGAGGATTCCCTGAAGGATCTGGATGAGCGGGGCATCATCCGCATCGGCGCGGAGGTGACCGCCAACGATATTCTGGTGGGCAAGGTCACCCCCAAGGGCGAGACCGACCTCACCGCCGAGGAGCGGTTGCTCCGCGCCATCTTTGGCGAAAAGGCCCGTGAGGTGCGTGACACCTCCCTCAAGCTGCCCCACGGCGAGAGTGGCATCGTGGTGGACGTGAACGTGTTCACCCGTGAGGCCGGAGACGAGCTGTCTCCCGGCGTCAATATGGTGGTGCGTGTCTCCATCGCCCAGAAGCGCAAGATCTCCGTGGGCGATAAGATGGCAGGCCGCCACGGCAACAAGGGCGTTGTCTCCCGCATTCTGCCTCAGGAGGATATGC
>CAJUAS010000045.1 GCA_910584395.1 uncultured Oscillospiraceae bacterium
TTCTGGTGCTTCGTGTTTTCTTCACGTTGTTTAATTTACAAGGTACACGCCCGAACGGGGCAGTCAGGCACGCACCCCTCGGGGTGAGTGCCTGACTACTATACCAAAGGTGTTCTGGAATGTCAAGAACTTTTTTCACAAAATCCGAAAAAAATTTTTCGGAGGTTTGGGAAGATCATCTGTTATTGTAAAATCTGCTTTTGTCCCAGACAGGTGGGGCAGGTGATCTCCCTTGTGCCGGAGCGGATCTTCCCCGTGCCGTTGCAGGAGGGACAGGTCTGCCAGTGCATCAGTCCCCCGGCGCTTCCCTGATTGGTGGCGGGGGTGATGGTGATGGTCATGGTGTAGGCGCTGTTAAAGAGATCGGATGAAAGGGTAGTCCCCTGAACCGTCTGGTCCAGATAGGCCCGGACGGTCACCACCCCCGGCCGTTTGGCGTAGAACCTGCAGGTCGCGTCCTTGCGGTCCACCTTCACCAGCTCCCCGCCGTCCAGCACATCCCAGCTGTAGGCGTGGTAGGTGCTGATGGCCTTCTGTGAGTTGTACAGGGTCAGGGATTCCCCCACCTCCATGGTGTAGTTGAAGCCGTCGATGGTGTAGTGCTCCAAATACTTCCGCGCCGTCTCCGGCACTTCTTCGGAGGCGAACAGCTGCTGGCTCTGCTCCAGCTCAACAAGATCCTCCCCCTGCCGGCTCTCGTTGGACACCACCACCAGCTGGTAGGTCGGCTCATAACCCACCCACAGGCCCAGTCCCTCCAAAATGTACCGAACCGGGACATAGGTGCGGTTGTTCATGGCCTTGGAGGGTGCTTCCATGGTCTTTTTCTGCCGCTGGCCGCCCTTCTGAATGATCACGTCCTTCGAGCCGATGACGTGGCTCACCTTGCAGTTGCCTAACGTATAGGTGGTGTTGTTGGTCTTAGAATCCCACGTGCTTGTGCCGCCGAAGGCGTCCACGATGCGGCTCACCGGCACTAAGGTGCGGTTGTTCTCCGCGATGGGGTACACATTGGCGCTCTTGTCGTCCACCTGAACCACATCGTTGTTGACACACATCTTATTATAGCCGATGCCCAGCACCGCCGTCACCTTCTCCGGCGGCCGCTCCGCGCTGCCCAGCTTCGCCCCCGTGGCGGTGCGGCGGTTGGACTCCACCGGCTTCAGCCCGTCGTCCCATGCCACGGTGATATAGCAGCTTTTGCCGCTGTCCCACACCGTGACCTTCAAATGAAACGGACCGTAGTTGTTCCAGTCAATGGCGCCGCCCGCCGCCAGATTTTCCTCCATGGGCGCCGTCCCGGTATAGCGGATATACCATGTGGAGCTTCCGCCGCCCGACCATGAGAGATCCTCCCGGTCGACGAGCTGACCGTTCTTCCGCCGGGAGATCAGATAGAAGTTGTCCTCCCCCACCAGCAGATCCACATACTCTTGGGCGACCTGAAGCAGTTCGTCATAAGACAGGGGGTTCTTGCTCGTGTCCTCATAATAGAGGCCCTCATCGGAACAGGTCAGATAGTACCCCATGGCCGAGTTCAGGTCTTGGAAGGTGTTGTCCGAGTTGCCCACCGCGCCCCCAGCCACGTGTTCCGTACCGCTGTTGTCGGGCCGGTCGTCTCCCACGCCGGGGTCGGCGTAATGGTCGATGCCCTCGGGCCGCAGGGCGGCGTCCCAGCGCACCGTGACGGAGTTGCGCCGGGCGGCGTTGGGGCGGGAGGCATCCCGCTCGGCCTGCACGGTGATATGGTATTCCCCATAGTCAGGCCATGTCTTGTCCGCCCGCATGGCCTTCAGGGTGTCTTCCATTTTATCGCTGCCGGTGTAGCGCAGGGCGCAGCTATACGTTACCTCTTCGCCGCCCTCCTTGCCCCGCGTCACCTTCAGGGGCGAAACCACCTTAAAATCCCCTGTCTCTTCCAGCAGATTGATATAGTCCTCCGCCAGAAACAGGCAGTTGTCCCAGTCGTCCGTCGTCTGGAAATAGGTCTGGGTAGGCACGGCGTTGCTGCCGATGGCGGGCCACGCCTTATCCGCCTTCATACCCACCCCCACATTTTCGGCAAACTCCGGGAAGTACACCAGTCCGGCGGCTACGGCGGGGAGCTGCCCCACCGTCATCACCGCGCACAGCAGAAGGGCCAGCAGTCTCTTTGTCATTCTTTTCATTGTCCTGCCTCCTTTATATATTACGAACGTCGTAGGGCGTGGTCTGGTACACATAGTAGTTGAGCCAGTTGGTATACAAAAGCTGGGCCGCCGAACGCCATTGAACGACCGGTTCTTTCGTGGGGTCGTCATCGGGGAAATAGTGCCGGGGCACGTCGACGGGAAGGCCCTTGTCCACATCCCGGCGGTACTCCCGCGCCAGCGTGTCCGGGTCGTATTCCGGGTGGCCAGTGATAAAGAACTGGCGGTTGTCCCGGCTCTTCACCGCGAACACTCCCGCCTCCTCCGACACCGCCAGCAGCTCCAGCGCAGGGATCTCAAGGATGTCCTCGGCGCGGTTTTCCGTGTGGCGGGAATGGGGGACGTAAAACACGTCGTCAAACCCCCGGAACAGCGGGGAGTTGGGCTTGAGCGCCCGGTGGGGAAACACACCGAACAGCTTTTTGTCCATGGCGTGCTTGGGGATGCCGTAGTGGTAATAAAACGCCGCCTGCGCGCCCCAGCAGACGTGGAAGGTGGAATGGACATGGGTCTTGGACCACTCCATGATGGCGCACAGCTCCGGCCAGTAGTCCACCTCCTCAAACTCCATGTTCTCCACCGGCGCGCCGGTGATGATCATGCCGTCATATTTGTTGTCCCTGATCTGTTCAAAGGTGGTGTAGAAGGATTGCAGGTGGGACACGTCGGTGTAGTGGCCCACATAGCTGGCGGTCTGCAGCAGCTCCACCTGAATTTGGAGGGGGGTGTTGGACAGCTTGCGAAGAAGCTGGGTCTCGGTGACGATCTTGGTGGGCATCAGGTTGAGGATGAGCACCTTCAGCGGGCGGATATCCTGATGGAACGCCCGGAACTCGGTCATGGTGAAGATGTTTTCCTCCTCCAGCACCTCACGGGCGGGGAGAGAATCCGGGATGCGAATGGGCATACACCCACCTCCTGAACAAAGGGTTTGATATTTTATTATAATCCTATTTCCCTCCCTGTGCAAGGAGAATCAAACATATTCTAATGTATGCCCGCCCCGGTTTTTGCCATACTAAGGAAAACTGCGTCAGGAGGACCTTTCTTATGAGCGAGACGACCCCCACCGCGCCCCAGGGCGACAACAACGGGCAAAACAGCGATTCCTCTGAATTTCGTCAAGGCATCGTGGACCTGGGCTCCTCCACCATCCGCACCGCCCGGGGTTCGATCCACACCCTCACCATCGTGGGCCAGATCGAGGGGCATCAGGAGCTGCCCTCCAACGCCAAGGCCACCAAGTATGAACACGTCCTTCCCCTGCTGGCGTCGGTGGAGGAGAGCGAGGACATCGACGGCCTGCTGGTACTCCTCAACACCGTGGGCGGCGACATTGAAGCGGGCCTTGCCATCGCCGAGCTGATCGCGGGGATGAAAAAGCCCACCGTCTCGCTGGTGCTGGGGGGCGGGCACTCCATCGGCGTCCCGCTGGCGGCGTCGGCCAAAAAGTCTTTCATCGTCCCCTCGGCAGCCATGACCATCCACCCCGTGCGCCTCAACGGGCTGGTCATCGCCGTGCCCCAGACCTTCAACTATTTTGAGCGCATCCAAGAGCGCATCATCGAATTTGTGGTGGCCAACTCCCACATCGCCCGGGAGGACTTCACCCGCCTCATGCTCCGCACCGGGGAGCTGGCCGCCGACGTGGGCAGCGTCATCTACGGGCAAGAGGCGGTGGATCTGGGCCTCATCGACGCCATTGGTGGGCTTTCCGACGCGTTGGACTGCCTTCACGCCATGATTGACGCCAAAAATGAGGAGAAAAAATAAAAAGACGGCTTGACCCTTGACGAGTCCCCCTGTGTGCTGTATAATATCACCAAAGATGGGCGTATTATCTCCAGCGTTCTCTGTAGATTTTGACCCATTTTGCGAAAAGCAGACTATAAAGCAGGCAAAGTGACAACACTTTACTGGTCAGGAGGCGCGGAATGAACACGAAAAAACACAGATTCCCCGAATTCACCGCCGGCGATGCCGTAGACGCCTATTCTTATCTGGGCGCGCATCCCGAAAAGAAGGGCTGGACGTTCCGCGTCTGGGCCCCCGCCGCCAAGGCGGTGTCTCTGGTTGGCGACTTCAACGCGTGGGACAACAAGGCCACCACCATGTTCCCTTTGGGCGACGGCATTTGGGAGGTCCATGTGGACGGGCTGAAGCAGTTTGACATTTATAAGTACGCCATCACCGGGCAGGACGGGCAGGTGCGGCTGAAGGCGGACCCCTACGCGTTCCACGCCGAGACCCGCCCCGGCACGGCCTCCAAGCTCTATGACCTCAAGGGCTATAAGTGGGGCGACACTGCTTGGCTCAAGCGCCGGGCCAGCACCCCCATCTATGACAACCCCGCCAACATCTATGAGGTACATCTCGGCTCTTGGCGGCGCACGCTGGAGGGCGAGTTCCTCTCCTACCGCGATATGGCCGAGCAGCTCCCCGGCTATGTGAAAGAGATGGGCTTCACCCATGTGGAGCTGATGCCCATCACCGAATATCCGCTGGATGCCTCTTGGGGCTATCAGTGTACCGGCTATTTTGCCGCCACCAGCCGTTACGGCACGCCCCATGACCTCATGTACTTAATTGACAAGCTCCATCAGGCCGGCGTAGGCGTCATTCTGGACTGGGTTCCCGCCCACTTCCCCAAGGACGCCTTCGGCCTTTACCAGTTTGACGGCTCTCCTACTTATGAATACGCCGACTCCCGCAAAGGGGAGCACAAGGACTGGGGCACTATGGTCTTTGACTATGCCCGCCATGAGGTTCGCTCCTTCCTCTTCTCCTCGGCCAACTTCTGGATGCAGGAATACCACATCGACGGCCTGCGGGTGGATGCGGTCGCCTCCATGCTGTATCTGGACTACAGCCGTCAGGGCGGCGAGTGGGTGCCCAACGTCAACGGCGGACATGAGAATCTGGAGGCGGTGGACTTCCTCCAGAAGCTCAACCAGCATATGTTTGCCCTGCACCCCGGCTGCCTGATGATCGCCGAGGAATCCACCGCTTGGCCCAACGTCTCCAAGCCCGTGGGCAAGGGCGGCCTGGAGGGCGGTCTGGGCTTCAACCTCAAATGGAACATGGGCTGGATGAACGACATCACCCACTACATGAAGCTCGATCCCTACTTCCGCCAGTTCAACCATAAGGACATCACCTTCTCCTTCCTGTATGCCTTCTCGGAGAACTTCGTCCTGCCCCTGAGCCACGACGAGGTGGTACATATGAAGGGCTCCTTCCTCAACAAGATGCCCGGCAAGTACGAGGAACAGTTCCAGGGCGTGCGCGCCTTCTACGGCTATATGATGACCCACCCCGGCAAGAAGCTGACCATGATGGGCAGCGAGTTCGGCCAGTGGAACGAGTGGCATTTTGAGTCCTCTCTGGACTGGCATCTCATCGACCCCGCCACTCCCAACTGCCTCCAGCACCGTCAGCTCCACGCCTACTTCAAGGCCCTCAACGACTTTTATCTCAAGACCCCCGCTCTCTGGGAGCAGGACTTCTCTTGGGAGGGCTTTGAGTGGCTGTGCGCCGACGACAACCAGAACAACGTGGCCTCCTTCATCCGCCGGGACAAGAAGGGCAAGTGGGTCATGGTGGTGTGCAACTTCTCCCCCGTCCTGCGGGAGGATTACCGCATCGGTGTTCCTGATGCCGGACAGTATGAGGTGGTGTTCTCCTCCGACGACGTGGAATTCGGCGGCGAGGGCCGCGCGCCCAAGGGTAAGCTCAAGACCGGCGCCGAGGGGATGCACGGCAGAGAGCAGTCCCTGAAGCTCACCATTCCGCCCATGTCCACCATGATCTTGGCCTGCACCAAGAAAGCCCCGGCAAAGAAACCTGCAGCAAAGAAGCCGGCGGTAAAGAAGCCTGCGGCAAAGAAGGCCGCCCCCGCCAAGGCGGCTGTCAAGCCTGTTTTCAAGGCGGCGGAAACGTCCGCCGCAAAAAATGTTGTGAAGAAGGATGTGAAGAAGCCGTGAAAAAAGAATGTGTCGCCATGCTGCTGGCCGGCGGTCAGGGCAGCCGTCTGAAGGCTCTGACCCGTCATGTGGCGAAACCCGCTGTTCCCTTTGGGGGGAAGTACCGCATCATCGACTTCCCGCTCTCCAACTGCGTCAACTCCGGCATTGACACCGTGGGCGTACTCACCCAGTACCGCCCGCTGGAGCTGAACTCCTACATCGGCAATGGCCAGCCTTGGGATCTGGACCGCTCCGACGGCGGCGTCCACATCCTCCCTCCCTATCTGGGGGAGAATGAAGAGGGCTCTTGGTACAAGGGCACCGCCAACGCCATCTGCCAGAACATCAACTTCATCGACCAGTATGACCCCGAGTACGTCCTCGTCCTCTCCGGCGACCACATCTACAAAATGGACTACGCCAAAATGCTGGAGCACCACAAGAAGGTCGGCGCCGCCGCCACCATCTCCGTTCTGGAGGTCACCATGGAGGAGGCCAGCCGCTTCGGCATCATGAACGTGGACGAAAACGACCAGATCTACGAGTTTGAGGAAAAGCCCAAGAAGCCCAAGAGCAATCTGGCCTCCATGGGCATCTATATCTTCACTTGGTCAAAACTCCGCAAGTATCTTCTGGATGACGATGCCGATCCCAACAGCTCCAACGACTTCGGCAAGAACATCATTCCCGCCATGCTGGGCAAGGGAGAGATCCTCACCGCCTACCGCTTCAAGGGCTATTGGCGGGATGTGGGCACCATCGACTCCCTGTGGGACGCCAACATGGATATGCTCTCTCCCGACGCGGGCATCACCCTCTCCGACGAGGACGACTGGACGATTTACGCCCGCACCCCGACCAAGCCCCCTCACTTCGTGGGTGAAAACGCCAAGGTCACCCACTCCCTCCTCACCGGCGGCTGTCAGGTGGAGGGCGAGGTGGAACACAGCGTGCTCTTCCACTCGGTCACTGTCGAGCCGGGGGCAAGCGTGCGCTACTCCATCCTCATGCCCGGCGCGGTGGTGAAGGCCGGCAGCCGCGTGGATTACGCCATCGTGGCCGAGGACGCAGTCATTGAGTCCGGCGCCACCGTGGGCGCCGCCCCCACTGAAAAGAAAGAGGACGGCTGGGACATCGCCGTGGTGGCGCAGGGCGTGAAGGTGGGCAAAAACGCCACCGTCTCCCCCGCCGCCATGGTCACCAAAAACGTAAAGGAGGGAGCTAAGGTATGAACAACCTCCATGGTTTGATCTTCGCCTACCGCTCCAATAAAGACCTCCGGGAGCTGACCCAGCACCGCAACACCTGCTCCATCCCCTTCGGCGGACGTTACCGTCTGGTGGACTTCACCCTCTCCAGCATGGTCAACGCCGGCGTCACCGACGTGGGTATGATCGTCCACTCCTCCTACCAGTCCCTTCTGGACCACGTCGGCTCGGGCAAGGACTGGGATCTTTCCCGCAAGCACGGCGGCCTGCGGATCCTGCCCCCCTTCGGCTATGCCGATGCTCCAACCGGCGACTATTATGGCCGCATGGACTCTCTGTCCGGGGTGCGCTCCTATCTGGAGGACATCAAACAGGATTATGTCATCCTCTCCGGCGGCGACGTGGCCGCCAACCTCCCCGTTCAGGACATCTACAACCAGCATCTGGCCACTAAGGCGGATATCACCGCCGTGGTCACCTGCCAGAGCATCGGTGAGCCACGCTCCTGCACCTATATGTCCACCAATCCTGATGGGCGGGTCACCGACGTGTTCGTCCACCCCAAGTCCCCCATGGGCTGCGAGGCGGTGGAGGTCTACATCCTCTCCAAGCCCCTCCTCCTCTCTCTGGTGGATCACTGCGCCGCCCACAACATCCACTCCTTCAGCGACGGCGTGATCCTTGCCATGAAGGATCGTCTCCACATCCACACCTATCAGTTTGACGGCTATGTGGGCCGCTTCCATACGCTGGGCGCGTACTTTGAACACTCCATGGATCTGCTCGATCCCGCCGTCCGCGCCAGCCTGTTCGACCCCCGCTTCCCCATCAAGACCAAGGACCAGTCCAACCCCTCTACTTACTACGGCCCGGAGGCCCACGCCGTCAACTCCCTCATTGCGGACGGCTGCAAGGTGGAAGGGGAAGTGGATCACTGCATCCTCTTCCGCGGCGTCCATGTGGAGAAGGGTGCGCGCCTGAGCCACTGCATCCTCATGCAGGGCACTACCGTGGGCGCAGGAGCGGCCCTCCAATACGCCATCACCGACAAGAACGTCCTCATCAACCCCGGCCGAATGCTCATGGGACACGAGAACTACCCCATCGCCATCGCCAAATACTCCAAAGTTTAAGGTCTTTTGGTTGCCACAGCGTATTGTGGAAAGGAGAACGTCATGAAAATTTTGTTTGCCGCCTCCGAAGCGGCCCCCTTCATCAAAACCGGCGGACTGGCCGACGTGGCCGGTTCTCTCCCCGCTGCTCTGGCCAAGGCCGGGCACGAGGTGAAGGTCATTCTCCCTCTCTATGAGGGGATCGGCCCTGCTTGGCGGGACAAGATGACCTTCCGCAAGTATTTCTACGTCAATCTGGCGTGGCGCACCCCCTACTGCGGCGTGTTTGAACTGGAACACAACGGTGTGACCTACTGGTTTGTGGATAACGAATACTACTTCCGCCGCTCTCAGGTCTACGGCCACTATGACGACGGCGAGCGGTTCGGCTTTTTCTCCCGCGCGGTGCTGGAAGTCCCCTGCCAGCTGGACTGGTCTCCTGAGATCATCCACTGCAACGACTGGCAGACGGCTCTTGTGCCCATCTATCTGCTGGAGGAGCGCTGGCGTCATCCCCAGCTTTACAACTCCAAGACGGTGTTCACCATCCACAACATCGAGTATCAGGGCCGCTACGGAAAGCAGACCCTTCAGGATCTGTTCGGCCTGAATCAGGGGTACTTCTCTCCGGAGCTTTTGGAGTTCCACGACGACGTGAACCTGATGAAGGGCGCCATTCTGGCCTCCGACTGGGTCACCACCGTCTCCCCCACCTACGCCCACGAGCTGGGCTACTCCTTCTACGGCCACGGGCTGGAGGGTGTGGTCAACCAGTGCCGCGGCAAATTCTCCGGCATTTTGAACGGCATCGACGTGGATCTGTACGATCCTTCGAAAGACCCCAACCTGCCCAAGAACTTCTCCGTCCGCTCCATGGCGGGCAAAAAGGTCTGCAAGGCCGCTCTGCAGCAGCGGGTCGGCCTGAACGAAAATCCCGACGTGCCCATCATCGCCTGTGTTTCCCGTCTGGTGAGCCACAAGGGCTTTGACTTGGTCAACGCCGTCCTCCACGACATTATGCGGATGAACCTGCAGATGGTGGTGCTGGGCACCGGCGACTGGGCCTTTGAGGAATCCTTCCGTCAGGCCGCCGGCCACTATCCCGGCCGCTTCTCCGCCCAGATCATGTACTCCGCCCAGCTCTCCAACCTCATCTATGCGGGCGCAGACCTCTTCCTCATGCCCTCCATCGCCGAGCCCTGCGGCCTGAGCCAGATGATCGCCATGCGGTACGGTACGCTGCCTGTGGTGCGGGAGACCGGCGGGCTGAAGGACAGCGTGATCCCCTACAACTACGTCACCGGCGAGGGCACCGGCTTCTCCTTTGCCGATGTCAACGCCCACGATATGCTCCATGTGCTGGAAAGCGCCGTCGGCCTTTACTATGACTATTCCATGGAGTTCAAGAAGCTCCAGAAAAACGCCATGACCGCCGACTTCTCTTGGGATGCCTCCGCCAAGGCTTACGAGGAGATCTACCAACGCTTGACAGGCTAATCCCTTTTGTGGTAAACTGAACGTCCGGGGTTTGGAAAAATTCCCTTCCCCGGACGTTTTCTTTTACCTGTTCCGCCGCGGTCAAGAACCGGCGGCGAGCATAGAATAGGGCACGCGATACGAGGATAGAATTTAGAGAAGAAGAAAGGCAGGATTGATTACATGGCTTATACCTCCAAACAGCTCTCTAAACTGATGGTGGACAAATTGCGCCGCACCTTCGGCCGCGATGTGAGCGAAGCCACCGCCGCCGATATGTTCCAGGCCTGCGCTCTGGTACTGCGGGATATTATGTCCGACAACCGGGTAGAGACCCGGGAAAAGACAGACAAGGCTAACGCCCGTCAGGTGCATTACCTGTCTCTGGAGTTTCTGGTTGGCCGTTCTCTGGAGAAAAACGCCTACAATCTGGGGGTTCTCCCCCAGCTGAAGCAGGCTTTGGACTCTCTGGGCTTCAATGCCTCCGACCTCTTTGAGTTAGAGCCGGACGCCGGTCTGGGCAACGGCGGTCTGGGCCGTCTGGCCGCCTGCTATCTGGAGGCTATGTCCACGCTGGAGATCCCCGCCACCGGCTACTCCATCTGCTATGAGCTGGGTATCTTCAAGCAGAAGATCGTGGACGGCCAGCAGGTGGAGCTGCCCGACAACTGGCTGGGTCTTGGCGGCGCATGGCTGGTCACCCGCCCCGAGGACACCGAGGAGGTCCATTTCGGCGGTCAGGTCGAGGTTGGCTTCGAGGATGGCAAGCACGTGGTCAAGCACACCGGCTACACCACCGTTCTCGCCGTCCCCCGGGATATGAAGATCGCGGGCTATAAAACCAACCACACCAACCGTCTGCGCCTCTGGGACGCCAAGGCCGCAACCCCTGTAGACCTCTCCCGCATCTCCAGCGGCGAATACCTCAAGGCGGTGGAAAATCAGGCCATGGCCGAGGTCATCGCCAAGGTGCTTTACCCTGAGGACAACCACTACGAGGGCAAGTCTCTTCGTCTCAAGCAGCAGTACTTCTTCGTTTCCGCCACCATCCAGTCCATCATCCGCCGCCACAAGGCCAAGTACGGGACGCTGCGGAACTTCCACGAGAAGCACGCCATCCAGATCAACGATACCCACCCCACTCTGGTCATCCCTGAGCTGATGCGGATCTTGCTGGACGAGGAGGGGTACTCTTGGGAGGACGCTTGGTATATCACCACCCACACCGTTTCCTACACCAACCACACTGTTTTGGCCGAGGCGCTGGAGCGTTGGCCGCAGGATCTGATCATCTCCCTGCTGCCCCGCATCTGGCTGATCCTGAATGAGATCTCCAGCAAGTATCAGGCCCAGTTGGAGCAGCAGTTCCACGGCGACATGGACCGCGTGGCCCGCAACGCCATCATCTGGGACGGTCAGGTGCGTATGGCCAACCTCTGCATCTGCGCCTGCCAAGCCATCAACGGCGTGTCCGCCCTCCACTCCGAGATCCTGAAAAACGACGTGTTCAACGACGCCTACCGTCAGGCCCCCAATAAGTTCCTCAACGTCACCAACGGCATTGACCACCGCCGCTGGCTGGGGCAGATCAATCCCGGTCTGGATGAGCTGGTGCGTGAGACCATCGGCGGCGACGACTACCTTCTCCACCCCGAGAAGC
Source organism: uncultured Oscillospiraceae bacterium (assembly GCA_910584395.1). Classification (GTDB taxonomy): domain Bacteria; phylum Bacillota; class Clostridia; order Oscillospirales; family Oscillospiraceae; genus MGBC124762. The sequence goes on from CAJUAS010000045.1 coordinate 11,611, forward strand.
TGGCGCTCTTTGAGAAGAAGGCCACCGCTTCCACCATCACGGCGCTGGGCGAGATCAAGCAGGCCAACAAGAAGGCCTTTGCCGCTTGGTACGCCAAGGAAACCGGCGTCATCCTCAACACCGACGCTATGTTTGACGTTCAGGTCAAGCGCCTCCACGAGTATAAGCGCCAGCTTTTGAACGCCATGCACATCATCTACCTCTACCAAAAGCTGAAGGACGACCCCAACTTCAAGATGACCCCCCGGGTCTACCTCTTCGGCGCGAAGGCCGCCCCCGGCTA
>CAJUAS010000046.1 GCA_910584395.1 uncultured Oscillospiraceae bacterium
GGTCGGGGCGGTCGATCTTGTTGACCACCACGATGACCCGGTGGCCCAGCTCCAGCGCGCGGGAAAGCACGAACCGGGTCTGGGGCATTGGGCCTTCGGCGGCGTCCACCAGAAGGATGACGCCGTTGACCATCTTCAAAATGCGCTCCACCTCGCCGCCGAAATCGGCGTGGCCGGGGGTGTCCACGATGTTGATCTTGGTGTCCTTATAGTGTACGGCGGTGTTTTTCGCCAAAATGGTGATGCCCCGCTCCCGCTCCAGATCACCGGAGTCCATGACCCGATCCACGGTGGCCTGATTCTCCCGGTAGATGCCGCCCTGCTTGAGCATCTCGTCCACCAGAGTGGTCTTGCCGTGGTCAACGTGAGCGATGATGGCCACGTTTCTGATTTTTTCGTTCTTCAATGTCTCGCACCTCTGTATTTCAGCCTTAACCGAAGTATTTTACACCACCGATCGGCAAAATGCAAGCCCTTTGCCCGGACGAATATGTAGAGACGGTTCCCGCAAGGAACCGTCCCTTTTCCTTTACTCCGCTTGGTGGTCGGCCTCAGATATCTCGCTGAGGGCCAGGGCAGCCTCCATGTCGCAGCTGCGGCACTGGGACAGGTCGCCCAAAGAGACCATTCCCACCACCTTGTCCGCCTCCACCACCGGCAGGCGGCGCACCTGCTTGGCGGCCATGAGCTGGGCCGCCTCCCGGGCGTCCGCCTGAGGGGAGATGGTGGCGCAGTTGCGGGTCATGATCTTCTGCACCTGTGTCTTGGCGGGGTCTTCCTCGATGGCCACGCACCGCAGCACGATGTCCCGGTCGGTGACCACCCCTCTAAGGCCGCCGTCCTCGCCACACACGGGCAGAGACCCCACGTTGTGCCGGGCCAGCAGACGGGCCGCCTCGGCGGCGGTCTCGTCGGGGGTCACCGACACGACGCTCCCTTCCATCAGTTCCTTCACTTGCATTTTTCCTCGCTCCTTGCTACAATGTTTTGGAAAACTCCACTTCTATTATCTGACAGAAGGGAAAGACTATTCTATGAACCCGCTTTTACACATCTGCTGTGCCCCCTGCTCCATCACCTGCATCGACCAGATGCGGGCCGACGGCCTTGCGCCCACGGGCTTTTGGTGCAACCCCAACATCCACCCCTACACCGAATACCGCCAGCGGAAAACCACGCTGGAGGAGTACGCCAAGACGGTGGAGCTGCCCCTCGTCATCGGCGGCGCCTACGGCCTGCGTCCCTTTGTGCGCGAGGTGATCGGCGATCTGAACGACCGCTGCGGCAAATGCTACCGAATGCGTCTCGAACCCACGGCGCAGTACGCCGCCGAGCATGGCTTCGACGCCTTTACCACCACCCTGTTGGTCTCCCCCTACCAAAATCACGAGCTGCTTTTGGAGGTGGGGCAGGCAGTGGCCGAACAGTACGGCCTGCAATTCCTCCCCTACGACTTCCGTCCCCGGTTTCAGGAGGGGCAGGAGCGGGCCAGAGCGCTGGGGCTTTATATGCAGAAATACTGCGGGTGCATTTTCAGCGAGGAAGAACGCTACCGCAAGAAAAATAAGATCATCCCATAGGAGAAAAACATCTATCCCCTTGGCAGGTTCTGTGTTATACTCACCTTACCCGCCTGTCAGAACCCAGAGATACAAAGGAGAACCGCTATGCTGGAAATCAAAAACCTATCCTATCAGGTGGATGCGGACGGCGAGGAGCTTGGCATCCTCCAAGGCATCGACCTGACCATTCCCGACGGCAAGCTGGTGGTCATCACCGGCCCAAACGGCGGCGGCAAGACCACGCTGGCCAAGACCATCATGGGCCTTGCCAAGCCCACCGCGGGACAGATCCTGTGGAACGGCACGGACATCACCGGCCTTTCCATCACCGAACGCTCCAAGCTGGGCGTGAGCTACGCCTTCCAGCAGCCCCCCCGCTTCAAGGGTCTTCGCATCGGCGACCTCTTAGCGCTGGCGGCGGGCAAGGAGCTGACCCACGCCCAACAGTGCAGCTACCTCACCCGTGTGGGCCTGTGTGCCAACGACTACATTGGCCGGGAGATGGACGCCTCCCTCTCCGGCGGCGAGGTCAAGCGGGTGGAGATCGCCACCGTTCTGGCCCGTGGGGCGGAGCTGATGATCTTTGACGAGCCGGAGGCGGGCATCGACCTGTGGAGCTTCTCCCAGCTCACCAAGACCTTCCGCGCCCTCCACGCCGAGGGCAGCGCCACCCTTCTCATCATCTCCCATCAGGAACGCATCATTGAGCTGGCCGACGATCTGGTGCTGGTCTCCAAGGGCCGCATCGAGGCCCACGGCCCGAAGGAGGACATTCTGCCCAAGCTGCTGCGCGGCAACATCGCCGTGGAGCGCTCCTGCTACGGCAAAAAGGAGGTGGAGAGCCGTGGATAAGACCCAATGGAAGATCCTCAAGGAGATCGCCGATCTGGAAAAGACCCCGCAGGGGGCGTACAACTTCCGGGTCAACGGTCAGCTGGATGACCGTCACACCACCGCCAACATCGACATCGTCTCCAAAACCGATAAGCCCGGCATTGACATCATCATCGCCCCCGGCACAAAGGGGGAAAGCGTCCATATCCCCGTGGTGCTGTCCCAGAGCGGCCTCACCGACGTGGTCTACAATGACTTTTTCGTGGGCGAGGGCGCAGAGGTGGACATTGTGGCCGGCTGCGGCATCCACAACACCGGCTGTGAGACCGCCCAGCACGACGGCATCCATGTGTTCCACATCGGCAAGGGCGCGAAGGTGCGCTATGTGGAGCGGCACTACGGCGAAGGCCCGGGCACGGGCAAGCGGGTCTTGAACCCCAAGACGGAGGTCTATCTGGAGGAAGGGGCGTCCATCACCATGGAGATGACCCAGATCCGCGGGGTGGACTCCACCATCCGGGACACCGTGGCCGTGGTCGGCCCGGGCGCGGAGTGCATCATGAACGAAAAGCTGCTCACCGACGGGGTGCAGACCGCCGAGAGCAACGTGGAGATCATTTTGAACGGCGACGACGCCACCGGGCGGGTCATCTCCCGCTCTGTGGCCCAAGGGGATTCGGTTCAGGTGTTCCGTCCCTGCATGACGGGCAAGGCCAAGTGCTTCGGCCACGTCCAGTGCGATTCCATCCTCATGGACGCCGCCAAGATCAAGTCCATTCCCGCCATCGACGCCCAGAGCGTGGACGCCCAGCTCATCCACGAGGCCGCCATCGGCCGCATCGCCGGGGATCAGATCTTGAAGCTCCTCACCTTGGGCCTCACCGAGGAGGAGGCGGAGGAAAAAATTTTAGAGGGCTTTTTGAGCTGACCCGGCTTCCCGTTCGCGACAGTCGATACAATAAAAGACCCTGTGTTATCCCTTTCATGGGATCGCACAGGGTCTTTATACGTCTGACCTTCCCTGTCTGGAAGGCGGAATATCACGAAAGGATTCCTTGAAGCCCACCTTGAATACCATCTGCAACGCAACCAAATCGCTAAAGATATTTCCACGGGCCGTCCCTCTTGTATTATCCGTCGATTTGGAAGGTCTTGGCGTTGTGGTCGAGGGTCATGCGGCAGGTCTTGCCCCCCGCGGCCCTTGTGACCACCTCCACGCCGGGCGGGGTCTCGATCCCCTTGAGACCGCAGCGGTCAAGCACCCGTTCAAAGAGCATTGAGAGCAGCGCGCCGTCGAAGCTCCCACCCAGATAGAAGCACCAGCCCGCGCCGTATTGGTTCTCTGTGGCGGCGGCGTAGTCCCCAAAGGCGCAGGGCGACCATGTGAGCAGGGTCTTGGCCGTGGTGGGGGTCAGCATCTCGCAGAACACCCGTCCCTCCCCCGCCATTCCGCCGTCAGGGGCGACCGCCCGCCGGGCCTGCCCGGTGAGTAAGCTCTCGTGCTCCTCTAACTCCGCCCCCGCAAGGTCGGTCAGCCCCGCAGGGAGACGCCGGCCGAAGAAGAAGTTGTTGTCCTCGTCCTTCCAAGCGCTTCGGAAGGTCAGCACCGCTGTGCCGCCCCCCTTCACATAGGTTTTCAGCCTGTCCTTGAAGCCCTCGCTCATGGCCACCATGGCGGGGACAAGCATCAGCTTGTACCCGGTGAAATCCCGGTTTGAGGGGATCACGTCCACGGCGATGTTACGCTTCCAAAGCTGCTCGTAGAGTCGTTTGGCCTCCCCCTCGTAGTCCATGGCGTCGCTCTGGGGCTGGACGCGCCACGCCGCCGCGCTGTCATAGTCAAACACCACCGCGGCCTCCCCGTGCATGGGGGCGGCAAGCACCTCTCCATAGGGCTTCATGCGGGCAAAAAAGTCCTGAACCTCATAAAACTTGCGCCGCCGTTGGTTGTCTGCGTCCAGAACGCCGAAGCAGAACTGCTCCGCGCCCTTATGATACCCCCGGTAGCGGAAAAAGAGCAGATCAGAGCAGCCGTGGGCCATGGCCTGCGCCGCCCACAGGGCGGACTCCCCCGGCTTGGGGGAACAGCTGAGGAAATCGTGGCCCTGCGTGCCGATAAGGGTCTCGGTGATCCAGAAGTTCCCGCCCTTCAATCCCCGGGCCGTGTCCAGAGCAAAGGCGGTCTCCGCCGGGGACATGGCGTCGGCCTGCGCCCCCCACACCGGGTAGTGGTTATAGGCGGCGGCGTCCAGATCCTCCGCGATGGCAAAGGGGTCGATCCGCTTGCCCCAGAGACTGCTGGAGAAGTCGTGAAGCACCCGCGCCCCCGGGATCTCCGCCTTTACCGCATCCGTCAGCATCTTCAGATACGTCTCGGCACTTCGGGCGCGTAACCGCTCCCACTCCAGACGCAGGGCGGGATTCTGGGGGGTGTTGGTCTGTTTGGGCAGGGGAATTTGCTCAAAGTCATCGTAGGTCTGCGTCCAAAAGCCCGTCCCCCAGCGGCGGTTCAATTCACCAATGTCGCCGTAACGGCCCTTGAGGTAGCGGATAAATTCCCCGCGGCACGCGTCGCACCAGCACAGATCGCTTCCCTCATGGCCGATCTCGTTGTCCACCTGCCACGCGGCGATGGCGCTTTCGTTTTTGTAGTGGGCCGCCATGGCGCGGGCCAGCGCAACCGCCTTTTCCCGGTATTGGGGCGCGTTCATGCAGTAGCCCCGCCGCCCGCCGTAGGGGGTGCGCGTGCCGTCCTCCCGCCGGCTCATCACCTCCGGGTGGGCGAGGGCCAGCCAGCGGGGCATAGTGGCCGTGGGGACGCACAGCAGCACAGAAAGACCCCGGGCCTTGACCTTGGCGATGACCTCGTCGAAGAAGGCGAAGTCGTACACGCCGGGCTGCGGCTCAAGGCGATCCCACGCGAAATCCCCGATGCGGACGATATTGCAGCCCAAGGCGCAAATGCCGTCCAGATCCTCCTCCACCTGCTCCATCCCCCACTGCTCGGGGTACCAATCCACGCCCAAATACATTTCGGTCTCTCCTTACATCCAGAAATTCACCTGCGCCGCTATTTTACACCAACGTCAGGGTAAATGCAAAGGTGGTCAGCCCGTCCGCACTCTCCACGGTGATGTTTTCCTTATGCTCGTTCAAAATGGTTTTGACGATATACAGACCCAGCCCCACGCCGTCCCGATCCATGCTGCGGGACTTGTCCGACTTGTGGAAGCGGTCAAAGATCGAGCCAAGCTCCTCCGGCGGGATGGTCTCCCCTTCATCCTTGACGGTGACCGCCGCCTTGCTCCCCTCTTTGCGGATATTCACCCACAGGTGTCCTCCCTCACGGGCGAACTTGATGGCGTTGTCCAGCAGGTTATAGCACACCTGCGTGATGGCGTCCGGCTCGCCCCAGACCATCACCGGCTCTTCGGGCAGCTCCACCACCACGTCCAGCTTTTTGGCGCTGATCTTCCCCTCCAAGCTCACCAGCGTCCGGGCGGTCAGCTCCACCACGTCAAACTGCTCCTGCGCCACGATCCCCTGCTCCGACCGAAGCCGGGACACGTCCAGCATCCGCCGCACCAGCCGGGCCAGCCGCTTGGTCTCGGAGGAGATGGTCTCCAACGCGGCGGCCTCCCGCTCCGGCGGGATCGTCCCGTCCAAAATGCCGTCGGCAAAGCCGGAGATGGTGGTCATGGGGGTTTTCAGCTCGTGGGACACGTTGGCGATGAATTCGCTTCGCTGGGCCTCCGCCTTGGCCAGAGAATCCGCCATGGCGTTAAACGCCCGTGCCAGCTCCCCCATCTCGTCGGGCCGGGCGGCATAGGCGCCGGCCACCCGCTTGTCAAAATCACCGTGGCCAAAGTCCCGCACCGTCTCCGCCATCTCCTTCAGCGGCCGCGTCTGCCGCTTGGTGGTCACCGAGGTGAAGGCAAAGGCCACAAAGCTGACCCCCACCGCGGCAAAGACGAAGATCCCCGACAGCTTGCGCCAAAGGTAGGTCAGGTCGTTGGACGCGGTGGACACAAAGGCCACACCAATGGTGTTGTCCTGTCCTCCCCCGTGGATCACGATGGGCGTTCCGGCGATATAGCGGCTCTCCTGATAAAGCCCGCCCAGATTCCCTTGACGGTGGTAGCCCCCGTCCGTCTGGATCTTTCGCAAGACCACCTCAGGCACACGCTGGCCCACCAAGGCGTTCAGCGCGCCCTCCTCCTGCCCGTCGGCGGAGTAGACGATCTCCCCGTCCGTCTCGCACAACAGCACATGGGCCTTGGAGATCTTGGCCAGCGAGAAGATATATGCCCGAAACCCGCTGGAGCGGATGTCCATGCCCTGAGAGCGATAGCTGGCGGTGAACTCGCCGATAAACTGGGCGGTGTCCTCCAGAGTGTCCATCTGCGCCCCCATGGTATAACGGTAGCTCAGGGTGGCAAAGCTGGCGCCCAACAGCAAAAAGGAGGAGAGGATCAGTCCTGCGATCAGCGCAAACTGGCGGCTGTATGCAGATTTCATTGGGCCGCGACCTCGAACTTATAGCCCACGCCCCACACGGTTTTCAGCGCCCATTGGTCGGACACTCCCTCCAGTTTTTCCCGAAGACGCTTCACATGGACATCCACCGTGCGGGAATCCCCGAAATAGTCAAACCCCCACACCTCGTCCAAAAGCTGGTTGCGGGTAAACACCCGGTTGGGGGCGGAGGCCAGCCGGTACAAAAGCTCCAGCTCCTTGGGGGGCGTGTCGATGCGCTTGCCGTCCACGATCAGCTCATAGGAGTCCAGATTGATGATGAGCTTGGGGAAGGTGAGCTTCTTCTCGCTCACGTCCTCCTCCAGCCCATAGCGGCGAAGCACCGCGTGGATGCGGGCCACCACCTCCTTGGTCTCGAAGGGCTTGGTGATGTAGTCGTCCGCGCCCCCTTCCAGCCCCTGAACCTTGTCGGAAAGCTCCCCCTTGGCGGTGAGCATGATCACCGGGGTCTTGCCGTCCTCCCGGATCTTTTTCAGCACCGACCAGCCGTCCATAATGGGCAGCATGATATCCAGCAGCACCAGATCGGGCTGGAAGGAGCGAAAGGTCTCGATGCCCTTCACCCCGTCCGCCGCCGCCTGCGTCTCATACCCTTCCTTTTCCAGATACAGCTCCAGCAGGTCGGAGATATTTTTCTCGTCCTCGATGACCAAAATTTTCTGCGCCATAATTCCCACGTCCTTTCAGGGTCAGTTTCCCTCATTATGCCGTCAGTCAAGGCAGTTTGGGTGAATAATCTGTAAATTTCACAGCGGGGACAAAAAATTCCCTCTTGACTTCCTCGAACATCCGTGCTAAATTAGAACAAAAGTTCCTGTGTTGCGGAGGTGACTGTTTTGGACGTGATGGAGAAGCTCACCATTTTGGCGGACGCCGCCAAATATGACGCCGCCTGCACCTCCAGCGGCGCAGACCGCCACCATCAGGCGGGGATGCTGGGCAGCGCGGTAAGCCGGGGCTGCTGCCACACCTTTTCCGCCGACGGGCGGTGCGTCACCCTTTTGAAGGTGCTTTTTTCCAACGTGTGCGCCTACGACTGCGCCTACTGTGTCAACCGCCGCTCCAACGACGTGCCCCGCTGCTCCTTCACGCCCAAGGAGCTGTGCGAGCTGACCATGGGCTTTTACCGCCGCAATTATATCGAGGGGCTGTTTTTGTCCTCGGCGGTGATCCAAACCCCCGACTACACCATGGAGCTGATGATCAAGGCCCTGCGGATGCTCCGTGAGGAATACCGCTTCAACGGCTACATCCACGCCAAGGCCATCCCCGGCTGCGATCAACGGCTGGTGTGGGAGCTGGGCCTGCTGGCCGACCGGATGAGCGTCAATATCGAGCTGCCCTCGGAGGAGAGCTTGACCAAGCTGTGCCCTGACAAGGGGAAAGCTCCCATTTTAGGCAACATGGCCCAGATCCGGGACGGCATCACCCAGAGCAAGTCCGAGCTGGCCCTCTATAGGCACGCCCCCAAGTTTGCCCCGGCGGGCCAGTCCACCCAGATGATCGTGGGGGCGACGGGGGAAAACGACCTGCACATTTTGCGGCTCACCCAAGGGCTTTACCGCCGCTACGGCCTGCGGCGGGTGTTCTTCTCCGCCTATATGCCCGTGGGCAGCAGCCCCCTGCTCCCCGCCCTCCAAAGCGGCTACCAGCCGCCCCTGCTGCGGGAGCACCGCCTCTATCAGGCGGACTGGCTGCTGCGGTTCTATCAGTTCTCCGCCGAGGAGCTTCTGGACGACGCTCACCCCAACTTCGACCCAAACCTTGACCCCAAGTGCTGCTGGGCGCTGAACCACCCGGAGTTTTTCCCCGTGGAGGTGAACAAGGCGGACTACGAGGCTCTTTTGCGCGTCCCCGGCGTGGGGGTGACCTCCGCCCGGAAAATTTTGGCCGCCCGCCGCCACGCCAAGCTGAGCTTCGCGCATTTGAAAAAGCTGGGGGTGGTCTTGAAGCGGGCGCAGTATTTTTTGCTTTGCGACGGCAAGCAGATGGATGGCCTGCGGTTCAAATGGGCGGCTCTGCCCAGCCGGCTCACCTCCCTGCCCGACGCCGCCCCCGCCCTCCAGTATTCCCTGTTTGACGCCAAAGGAGCGTAACCATGGGCTATTGCTACCGTTATGACGGCACGTTCCCCGGTTTTTTGTGCGCCGTCCGGGACATCTACCAATACAACGAGCCGCCGGAGCTGTTTCTCCCCTCTGACGACCTGACCCCCTCCCTCTATGAGGAGCGGTGGATCGCCACCCGTCCGGCGCTGGCCGACCGGGTCTATGACCGCCTCCACATCCGCATGGGGCGGCGCGCCCTGCTCATGGTGGAGGAGGGATTTTTGACCTGCGCGGAACACCGGGAGCTGCTGCTGTGCGCGTTTATCGACTTTGCCCTCCGTGTGGGCAAGGGCGCGGAGCGGCGGCTGGACAGCCATGTGGTGCTGGAGCTGGGCAAGGCCATCCGCCACCTCCAGCGGGAGTGCGAGCTGCTCACGGGGTTTGTCCGCTTCTCCGACTACGGCGGCCTGCTGGTGGGGGAAATTTCCCCCAAAAACCGGGTGCTTCCCATCCTGAAGGTCCACTTCTGCGACCGGATGGCGGAGGAGACCTTCCTTCTCTTTGACCGCACCCACGGCGAGGCCCTCCTCCACCGCCCCGGCGAGACCCACATCGTCCCGGCGCAGGATTTCCAGCCGCCCCCGCCCGGTGAGGAGGAGCGGGCCTACCGCGCCCTGTGGCGGCGGTTCTACGACACCATTGCCATCGAGGGCCGCCTCAACCCCAAGCTCCGCCAAAACCATATGCCCAAGCGCTACTGGGCGCATTTGACGGAATTTCAGGAGGAGGAAGTCCCCTCCCTGCCGTCCAATTTCTAAACACCATGTAGGGCGCGACCACTGGGCGCGCCCTATGCGGTCGGCCCGATGCCCTCATCGAGCCCTACCACGCCCCACTCGGGGAGGGGCAGTCTCTGCATGGCGGAAAACACATACTCCTTGAGCTTGGGATACCGCCCCGACAGCTCCGCCACCAGCTCCTTGGCCTCCTGACGCTTGGTGTAGCCGTCGGCGGGACAGGGGTTTTTTACCACGGGCAGGGAGTTGCGCACCACCGCGCTTTTCACCTGCCCCTCGGTGGAATATAAGAGCGGCCGAATTTGCGTGATGCCCGTCCGGTCCAGATAGGTCACCGGCTGGAAGCAGTTGAGCCGCCCCTCGAAAATGAGGGACATGAAAAAGGTCTCCACCGCGTCGTCCCGGTGGTGGCCCAAGGCGATCTTGGTGATGCCCAGCTCCCCAAGGGCGTTGTGGATCGCCCCCCGGCGCATTTTGGCGCACAGGGAGCAGGGGTTTTTCTCCTTGCGGTGTTCAAAAATCACCTCGTGGATCTGGCTGGGGATGAGGTGGAAGGGCACGTCCAGCCCTTCGCACAGCGCCCGGATGGGGGAAAAATCCATCCCCGGCGTGCCCATGTCCAGCGTCACGCACTCCACCGTAAAGGGCTTGGGGTAAAACTCCCGCAGCTTCGCCAGCGCCGCCAGCGTGACCACCGAATCCTTCCCGCCGGACACCCCCACCGCCACCCGGTCGCCGGGGGCGATCATCCGGTAATCTTCCACGCACCGGCGCATCTGGGACACGATCTGCCGCATTTTTTCCACTTCCCGCCTTTGAAAAATATAAAATCGAAGTCGAGCATTTAAGAGCATTCAAGAGAAAACAGAAGAAAATCAAAGAATTTCATTTCTACCGCAAAAAATATCCAAAAAGCCGTTGACAACCTTTGTCAAAGGCATTATAATACAACACGCTCGACTTTGTAAAGTCAACGCCACCGCCAAAAGGCGGCGAATTCCATACGGAAAGTGAGAGATCATACCATGTCCACCTTTATGGCCAACAAGGGCAACATCGTCCGCAAATGGTATGTGGTCGATGCCGCCGACAAGCCTCTGGGCAAAACCGCGGTCATCGTCGCTGACCTGCTGCGCGGCAAGCGTAAGCCCGAGTACACCCCCCACGCCGACTGCGGCGACTTTGTCATCGTCATCAACGCCGAGAAGGCGATCCTGACGGGCAAGAAGCTGGAGCAGAAGTTCTACCGCACCCACTCCGGCTATCCCGGCGGCCTCCACGAGACCAAGTACCGCCTGCTGATGCAGGATAAGCCCGAGCTGGCCATGAAGCTGGCTGTCCGCGGCATGATGCCCCGCAACATCATCACCAAGGACTCCCTCACTCGGCTGAAGATCTACCGCGGCAGCGAGCACAATCATCAGGCCCAGAAGCCTGAGCTTTACACTGAGGCTTAAGGAGGTCAACGAATATGTATAAGAGTAAGAAGCCTTATCATTACGGCACCGGCCGCCGGAAGTCCTCCGTGGCCCGCGTTCATCTGTTCCCCGGCGGCAACGGCTCGATCACCATCAACGGCCGCGACATCGAGGAGTATTTCGGTCTGGAGACCCTGAAGCTCATCGTCCGTCAGCCTCTGGTCACCACCTCCACCATCGGTAAGGTGGACATCGTGGCCACCGTCACCGGCGGCGGCGTCACCGGTCAGGCCGGCGCGATCCGTCACGGCA
>CAJUAS010000047.1 GCA_910584395.1 uncultured Oscillospiraceae bacterium
AGATGTCCAAGTCCAAGGGGGAGTTCCTCACGGTCTCCCTGCTGGAGGAGAAGGGCTTCGACCCCATGGTGTACCGTCTGTTCTGCCTCCAGAGCCACTACCGCAAGGCGCTGACCTTCTCTTGGGAAAACCTTGAAAACGCCAAGGCCGCCTACGAAAAGCTGGTGGCCCGCGTGGCCGCTTTGACGCAGGAGGGTGAGGTGGACGAGACCGCCGCCGCGGGATTGAAGGCCCGCTTTGACGAGGCGCTGGGCAACGACCTGAACACCTCTTTGGGGGTCACCGCCCTCTACGACGTGCTGAAGGCGGACGTGAACCACGCCACCAAGCGTGCCCTTATCGCTTCCTTCGACACGGTGCTGGGCCTGCGGCTGCTGGAACACGCCGCCGCCCTTCAAGAGCAGGCGCAGACCGCCGGCGAGGGGGACGGGGAGATCCAAGCGCTGGTGGACGAGCGGGCCGCGGCCAAAAAGGCCAAGGATTTTGCCAGAGCGGACGCCCTCCGCGCCCAGCTTGCCCAGATGGGGGTAGAGGTCACCGACACCCCCCAAGGCCCGGTCTGGAAGCGGGTGTAAGCCATGGCAAGGGATATGCAAAAGAGAGTGGTCAAGCTCCAGTTCAACGCCCCGGTGATCCTGATGTTCACCATTCTCTCCTTGGCGGCGCTTATTGCGGGGAATATCACCGACGGCTGGACGACCACGAAGTTTTTCAGTATCTACCGCTTTACCCCCGGCGACTTCTTCGGCTATCTCCGCCTGTTCGGCCATGTGCTGGGCCACGTCAGCTGGGAGCATTATATGGGCAATATGGTGCTTCTGCTGGTGGTCGGCCCGCCCTTGGAGGAGAAGTATGGGAGCTGGAATATGCTGTGGTGCATCCTCTTTACCGCTTTGGTCTCCGGCATCGTCCATTGCATTTGGGATCCCAATACCGCCCTTTTGGGGGCGAGCGGGGTGGTGTTCATGCTTATTATGCTGTCCTCGCTGGCCGGGATGCGGGATGGAGCGATCCCCATCACCCTCATTTTAGTGGCGGTGATCTATCTGGGGGGCGAGCTGGTGGCGGCGTTTACCGCCAAAGACAGCGTCTCCCAGCTCACCCACATCGTCGGCGGCCTGTGCGGCACGTTCTTGGGCTTCCTCATGTCCCGCCGGCGGAGATAAGAGGATGGATCACCGCGTTGTTGTGATCTGCGGCCCGACCGCCAGCGGGAAAACCGCTTTGGGCGTGGCGCTGGCCAAGACCTTTGGCGGGGAGGTGGTCTCCGCCGACTCCATGCAGGTGTACCGGGGGATGGACATCGGCACGGCCAAGCCCACCGCAGAAGAGATGGACGGTGTTCCCCACCATATGCTGGACGTGGCCGACCCCACCGAGGACTTTTCCGTGGCCCGGTATGTGGACATGGCCGCGCCCATCGTGGAGGATATTTTGCGCCGGGGCAAGCGGCCGTTCCTCGTGGGCGGCACAGGGCTTTATATCGACAATCTGCTGGCCGGACGGAGCTTTCCGCCCTTTTCCGGCAAGATCCGTCAGGAATTGACCGCGCGGGTGGAAGCGGAGGGGCTGGACAAGCTCTACGCCGAACTGGGCCGGGTAGATCCCGCCCGGCAGGGGGAGATCAGTCCCAACGATGAAAAACGCATCCTCCGGGCGCTGGAGGTCTTCTATGAGACGGACAAGCCCATGTCGGAATGGAACGCGGAGAGCAAGGCGCAGCCCCCTCGGTTTGAAGCCGTCCGCATCGGCCTGAACTTTCAGGAGCGCGCCGCCCTTTGGGCGCGCATTGACAAACGGGTGGACGAGATGATGGCAAGGGGTCTGATGGAGGAGGCGGCGGGGCTGCTCCGGCGGGGCGTGCCCCCTACGGCCACAGCCATGCAGGCCATCGGCTACAAGGAGCTGACCGCCGCTCTGCTGGGCCATGAGTCTCCTGAGGCCGCCGCCTCGACGGTGAAGCTCCGCACCCGTCAATACGCCAAGCGGCAGCTCTCATGGTTTCGCCGGGAGGAGGATACCTTCTGGGTCCGATGGGAGAATGAGCCAAATTTTTCCTCCGGATTATTGAATTCGACAGCTTTCCTCAAAGAATGGGGTATATAATACGGTCGGCGAAGGCCAAATATACACCATTCAAAGAGGAGCGATAGACACATGAAGACCGCAAAGAACTTACAGGACGCATTTCTCACCCGCTGCCGCACTGCCCGTATGCCCGTGACCGTATTTCTGATGAACGGCTTCCAGATCCGGGGATACATCACCGGCTTTGACCCCTACATGGTAGTGGTGCAGTCAGAGGAGAAACAACAGGTCATCTACAAGCACGCCGTATCCACCATTGTTCCGGAACGCCGCATGGAGCTGGAATTTGCGGAGGAGGCCACGGAGCGGTAACGGCGGCGTATCCCGACGGGGAAAGGTCGTGTACTTATGAAGCAAGGCACTGTCATTACACGGGTGGTCATTCTGCTCCTGTTTGCCGCCGTGCTGGCCTATCTGGGCTTTACGGTCTGGCAGGGGCTTTCTGAACCCTACCAGCTGGTGGCGACGTATAGCTACCAGATGGATGACGGCCTTGCGCTGGACGGCGTGGTGGTGCGCCGGGAGGCGGTGATCGAGGGCCGCTCCGACCTCTCCGAGGTGCTGCCTCAGGAGGGGGAAAAGGTGGCCGCCGGGGCGACGGTGGCGCTGGTATACAGCAACGCCTCCGCCATGGAGGATCGCCGGGAGGCCAAGGAGCTGCGTTTGCAGTTGGAGCAGCTCAACTACGCCATGCGCCGCAACGACTCCATGGGGGACTCCAACAAGCTGGACAGCCAGCTGGTCACCACGCTGGCGGAGCTGAAGACCGCGTCCTCCAGCGGGGAGCTGGGTGGGCTGGAGGAGCAGGGCCTTGACTTGCGAAGTCTGGTACTCAAGCGCACCGGCGACCTGACCACCAACGCCCAAAGTCTGGCGGCGCTGCAGGCGGCGGCGTCGGGGATCGAGGCGCAGCTGAAAACTCTGAATACCTCCTCCGTTCAGCTCACCCGCCATGTGACGGTGAACCAAAGCGGGATTTTTTCCGGCTTGGCAGACGGACTGGAGGGACAACTGACCCCCGATGTTCTGGACGAACTGACGGTGGGGCGGCTGGATCAGCTCCTCCAGAGCGAGATCACCCCCTCCCAAACCGCCATCGGGAAGCTCATTACCGGCTCGACGTGGTATTTTGCCACCAGCGTGGACGACCCTTCCGCCCAACGGCTGGAAGAGGGAGAACGCTACACCTTGGCCTTTTCCGGCGACTTCGACAAGGAGGTCTCCATGCGGCTGGAACGGCTGGGCAGCAGCGAGGGCGGCCGCCGGGTGGCGGTGTTTTCCTCCGACCGCTATTTAAGTCAGGTCACGCTGGCCCGCCTCAGCACCGCCACGCTGGTCTTTGAGCGGTTTACCGGGGTGCGCGTGCCGGACAAGGCCCTGCGGGTGCTCACCAACGACGACGGCTCTACCACGCTGGGGGTCTATACGCTGGTGGGACGGCAGGCGGAGTTCAAGAGCGTAGAGATCGTCCGGGAAGGGGAGGGGTTCTATCTCCTCCGGGGCACGGCGAACAACCGCAAGGTGCTGCGGCCCGGCGACACCATCATCCTGTCCAATCAGGAGCTTTACAACGGGAAGGTGATCCTATGAGCGGCTTGGCAGAACGCATTGCCGCCACGAAGGCGGCCATCGCCGCCGCCGCCCGGGAGGTGGGCCGCGACCCGGGGTCGATCACGCTGGAGGCTGCCACCAAAACCCAGAGCGCTGAGACGGTGCGCGCCGCCATTCAGGGGGGCGTTACGGTCTGCGGGGAAAACCGCGTTCAAGAGCTGACCGAAAAGCTGGACGCCTTCGCCTACGACGGGGCGAAAGAGGTCCACTTCATCGGCCACCTCCAGACCAACAAGGTCAAACAGGTGGTGGGGCGGGTGGATCTGATCGAATCCATCGACTCCCTCCATCTGCTTCAGGCGGTTTCCGACTGCGCCGTGCGGCTGGACCGGGTTCAGGACATCCTGCTGGAGGTCAACATTGCCGGAGAGACGAGCAAAAGCGGATTTTCCCCGTCGGAGGTACTGTTTGGAGCGGAAAAAGCACTGAAAATGCCCGGCGTGCGGTTGCGCGGCGTTATGTGTATCCCTCCCGCGGCACAAGATGTTGGGGGAAATCGAAAATTTTTCCAAAAAACATACCAAATTTATGTTGACATAATTAGTAAAATGGTGGATAATAGGAAAGACGTTGATTGTCTGTCCATGGGAATGAGCCGGGACTTTGCCGACGCCGTGCGCGAGGGGGCGACTCTGGTGCGTGTGGGAACGGGACTGTTCGGCCCTCGTGGTTGACAGAAAGCGACTGACAAACGAGAAGAAGAATACCGAAAGGGGAAGTATACCAATGAGCTTTCTTGACGAGCTGAAGCGGCTGGCCCGTCCCTATGAGGATGAAGAGGACGATTACGAGGAATTTGAGCCCGCGCCCAAGCTGGAGCGCAAGCAGCGCGAGCGCGCCACCGAGCGTTTGAGCGCCCGCGAGCCGGAGTCCACCGCCTCCATCTTTGACACCCAAGCCGAGCGGCGGAGCAATAAGGTGGTCAACATCCACACCACCACCCAGCTTCAGGTGGTGCTGGTGAAGCCCGACCGCTTCGAGGCCGCGCCTGAGATCGCCGACCACCTGCGGGAGAAGCGCACGGTGGTGCTTAATCTGGAATCCGTGGGCAAGGACGTTGCCCGCCGCCTGCTGGACTTTGTCTCCGGCGTGGCCTACGCCAGCGAGGGCAAGATCAAGAAGGTCGCCATCGGTACATACATTGTCACCCCCTTCAACGTGGACATTCTGGGCGATCTGGTGGGCGAGCTGGAGAACAACGGACTCTACAACTTCTGATTTTAGAAAAAGATTGAAGGAGGGATCGGTATGTTGACACCCCAAGAGGTTGCCCAGCGTTCCTTTGGCAAGGCGTCCTTCGGCGGCTATAATATGGCGATGGTGGACGATTTTCTGGACGAGTTGACCGCCGATTACGAGACTCTCTTTAACGAAAACGCCCTTTTGAAGCAGAAGTTAGGGGTGCTGTCGGGGAAGATCCGGGAGTACCAATCCACCGAGGAATCCATGCGCAAGGCGTTTTTGGCCGCCCAGCAGATGTCGGACAAGCTGGTGAAGGAGACCGAGGAGAAGTGCGCCGCCATGCTATCTCAGGCGGAGAGCAGCTCGGAGACCATGCGCCGGGAGCTGAGTCAGGGCCTTGGGGCAGAGGAGCAGAAGCTCCAAGCCGCCCAGCGCGCCGTGGAGCAATATAAATCTCAGATCCGTGCCGTCTGCCAGAAGCAGATGGACTATCTCGATCAGCTGGATCAGCTGGTCGTCCCTGTCATCCCCAAGGCGGAGGATCATACCGTGGAGGACATTCAGGCCGCGGTAGAGCGTTCCGTTGCACTGGAGGACGAGGATCTTCACCGCGATCCCGACCTGATGCCCGAGACCGTACCCCCCTTTGACGGCCATGTAGCTCCCGTCACCCCTATCGTTTCCACTGAAGACCACCCTGTTCAGCCCCCGGAGGGGCACGCAGAGCATTCACCCCGCCGTTTAGCCCCTGATCCCGATCCCACGGTGGTGGAGGAAAGCTCCGTGAGCCTTTACGAGCAGCTGATGGCTCAACGCCGGGGCGAGCAGCCTCCGGCTGCGGACGACGCGCCTACCCGGCGCATTGACCGCAAGACCTTGGAGTTCGGCAAGGACTTTGAGATTGATTGAACGAGCAAGGAAGGGCCGGTCTTATGACCGGCCCTTTTTTGATGCGCAGAAGAAAATTAAGAGAATATAGAAAGGTATTTTGGTAAAAAGGTGTTTTTATGTCTATCCAACTTTCCGATCATTTCAACTATTCCCGGCTGCTGAAGTTCTGCTTCGCCCCCATCGTGATGATGGTGTTCACCTCCATTTACAGCGTGGTGGACGGCTTCTTTGTCTCCAACTGGGCGGGCAAGACCCCCTTCGCAGCCATCAACCTCATCTACCCCTTCATTATGATCTTGGGCGGGGTGGGTTTCATGCTGGGGGCGGGCGGCTCTGCGCTGGTGGGCAAGACGCTGGGTGAGGGAGATAAGGACAAGGCCAACCGCTACTTCACCATGATGGTCATTACCGTTGTGGCGGCGGGCGTGATCCTCTCCGCGCTGGGCATCCTTTTCCTGCGGCCCATCGCTCTGGCGCTGGGTGCGACGGCGGAGATGGTGGACGACTGCGTCCTCTACGGGCGCATCGTGCTGGCCTTTAATACCATGTTCATGCTCCAAAACCTGTTCCAGACCTTCCTCACCACCGCCCAAAAGCCCCATCTGGGCCTGCTGGCCACGGTGTGCGCCGGGGTGACCAACATGGCGCTGGACGCCCTCTTTGTGGCGGGCTTCCGCTGGGGCATCGCCGGCGCGGCGCTGGCCACCGGCATCAGCCAGACGGTGGGCGGCGTGCTGCCCCTCCTCTACTTCCTGCGGCCCAACGACAGCATCCTGCGCCTTTGCCCTACCAAGCTGGAGGTCAAGCCTCTGGTACAGGCGTGTACCAACGGCGCGTCCGAGATGATGAGCAGCATTTCCGGCTCTCTGGTGAGTATGCTCTTCAACTTCCAGCTTATGCGGCTGGCAGGGGAGGACGGCGTGGCGGCTTACGGCGTGCTGATGTACGTCAACTTCATTTTCTTGGCGATCTTCATCGGCTACACCATTGGCACAGCCCCCATCATCAGCTACCACTACGGCGCGGAAAATTCCGCCGAGGTACGAAACATCCTCCAAAAGAGCCTGCGCCTTATGGCGGGGGTGGGGATTGCCATGACCCTGCTGGCTTGGCTGCTGGCGACGCCGCTGGCGAAGGTCTTCGTGGGCTATGACCAGAGCTTGATGGAAATGACCCGCCGGGCGTTCCATATCTGCTCCTTTATGTTCTTGGTGGCGGGGATCAACATCTTCGGCTCGTCCTTCTTCACCGCGCTGAATAACGGCCTCATCTCGGCGGTGATCTCCTTCCTCCGGGGGCTGGTGTTCCAGTGCCTGTCCGTCGCCATTCTGCCCATCTTCCTCAAGCTGGACGGCGTGTGGCTGGCGGTGGTGGTGGCGGACGTGTGCGCTGTGTGCGTGACCTCCGCCTTCCTGCTGGCCAAGCGGAAGAAGTACGGGTATTGAACCGCGCAACGGTTTCCCCCTTGACAGGCGGGGGGAAAACGGGTAAAATAGCTGGGTAAAACGCAGGGAAGAGGACGAGTACCCAAGCCCGCGCCGCAAAGAGAGCCGCTGTTTTGGTGAAAGGCGGAGGGCGCGCCTTGGAGAAGGATCACCTCGGAGCGATGGGGCTGAAACGGAGTAAGCCCCGGCGGGTCGTCCCGTTACAGGCGAAACGAGTGCTGTACGTTGTACAGAACGAGAGTGGTACCGCAGAGGTCTTTTCGCGCCTTTGTCTCTTGACGAGACAAGGGCGCTTTGTTTTGCGGTGCGTCCATCAGAATAACAAGAAAACTTGAACCATAAAGGAGATTGACACCATGGACTACAACGAGACCGTACACCTTCCCCAGACCGACTTTCCCATGCGGGCGGGGCTGCCCAAGCGGGAGCCGGAGATGCTGAGCGCCCTCCAGAGCCTCTACCACAAGATGGTCGCGCGCAACGACGGCAAGCCCCGGTTCGTCCTCCACGACGGCCCTCCCTACGCCAACGGCAACATCCACATCGGCACCGCCATGAACAAAATTTTGAAGGACATCATCGTCAAGTCCAAGAACATGACGGGCTTCCAAGCCCCCTACGTCCCCGGCTGGGACACCCACGGCCTGCCTATCGAGACCGCCGTTTTGAAGGACAAGACGGTGAAGCGGGACGAAATGACCACCGCGGAGTTCCGCACCAAGTGCCGGGAGTACGCCGAGGGGTATATCGCCAAAATGACCGAGCAGTTCAAGCGGCTGGGGGTGCTGGGCGAGTGGGAGAACCCCTACATCACCCTCCTGCCCGAGTTTGAGGCCAAGCAGGTGGAGGTCTTTGGCAAGATGGCGGAGAAGGGCCTTATCTACAAGGGCCTCAAGCCCGTCTATTGGTGTCCCGCCGACCAGACCGCCTTGGCCGAGGCGGAGATCGAGTATCAGGACGACCCCTGCACCACTATTTTTGTAAAATTCCCCGTTTTGGACGACAAGGGCAAGCTGGGGCAGTACTGCGATGGTAAGAAGCTCTTCTTCGTCATCTGGACCACCACCCCGTGGACCATCCCCGGCAACATGGCCATCTGTGTCAACGCCGCCTTTGACTATGTGCTGCTGGAAGTGCCGGGGGGCGAGGTCTATGTGCTGGCGAAGGACTTGGCAGAGGGCGTGTGCAAGCAGGCGGGACTTGACTTTGCCGCCTGCAAGGTGCTGGCCACCCTCAAGGGCAGCGACTTTGAGCTGATGACCGCCAAGCACCCGCTATTTGACCGGGAGAGCGTGATCCTGTGCGGCGACCATGTGACGCTGGACGCCGGCTCCGGCTGCGTCCACACCGCCCCCGGATTCGGCGCGGACGACTTCTATATCTGCCAGAGCTACGACAAGCAGGGCCTCACCCACATCGGCGTGCCTGTGCCCGTCAACGCCAAGGGCGTGATGACTGACGAGCGTTATAACGGAAACTACTACGCCAAGGGCAACGAGCTGGTCATCGCCGATCTGGAGGAGTGCGGCGCGCTTTTGAGCAAGGAAAACATCACCCACAGCTATCCCCACTGCTGGCGGTGCAAGAACCCCATTATCTTCCGGGCCACCGAGCAGTGGTTCTGCAGCGTGGACGCCATCAAGAAAGCGGCGGTGGAGAGCTGCGACGGCATCTGGTGGAAGCCGGAATGGGGCAAGGAGCGGATGATCTCCATGATCTCCGAGCGCTCCGACTGGTGCATCTCCCGCCAGCGGGTGTGGGGCGTGCCCATCCCCATGCTGTACTGCGCCGAATGCGGCCACGAGGTCATTTCCCCCGAGACCATCGCCCATGTGGCGAAGCTCTTCCGGGAGCACGGGTCGAATATCTGGTTCGATTCCGACGCCGACGCCCTCGCCCCTGCGGGCACGAAGTGCCCCCACTGCGGCCATACCCACTTCACCAAAGAGACGGACATCATGGACGTGTGGTTCGACTCCGGCTCTACATGGGCGGCTGTGGCCGACGAGCGGGACTATCTGAAATACCCCGCCGACCTCTATTTAGAGGGCGGCGACCAATACCGGGGCTGGTTCCAGTCCTCCATGCTCACCTCCATCGCCGTCAACGGCGTAGCCCCCTATAAGCAGATCGTCACCCACGGCTGGACGGTGGACGGCGAGGGCAAGGTGATGCACAAGTCTCTGGGCAACGCCGTCTCTCCCGACGACGTGCTGAGCCAGTACGGCGCGGACATTCTGCGGCTGTGGGTGGCCAGCGCGGAGTATACGCAGGATATGCGGATCTCCCCGGAGATCCTGAAGCAGCTTTCGCAGGCGTATCTGAAAATCAGAAATACCGCCCGGTATATGCTGGGCAATCTAAACGGCTTCGATCCTGACAACGCCACCCCTGTGGCGGAGTTGCTGGATCTGGACAAGTGGGCGGTGGCCCAGTTGGGCAAGCTGGCAAAGACCTGCCGCGCCGCCTATGAGACCTATGATTTCCACGTGGTCTACCGCTCCATCTACAACTTCTGCGTGGTGGAGATGTCCAACTTCTATCTGGACGTGATCAAGGACCGGCTCTACTGCGGCGACGCCGCGGGCCGCAAGAGCGCCCAGAGCGCCCTGTATCTCCTTCTGGACGGCCTGACCCGGCTGGTCGCCCCCATTTTGGCCTTTACCTCTCAGGAGATCTGGGCGGCGATGCCCCACGCCAAGACGGACAACGCCGAGAGCGTGCTTTTGAACGATATGCCGGACGACCATGCCGACTGGGCCTTGAGCGACGGGGAAGGGGCGCGCTGGGACGAGCTGCTGTGCGTGCGGGACACCGCCCTCAAGGCGCTGGAGGAGGCCCGGGAGCAGGGGGTCAAGAAAAATCAGGATGCGGAGGTCACCCTTGCGCTGGACGGCGAGACCTTTGCCGCTTGGGAGAAGGGGAAGTTCCTCTCCGGCTTTGATGAGAGCGATCTGGCGACCCTGTTCATCGTGTCCAAGGTGACGGTGGAGCAGGGGAGTGGGGAAGAGGTCACTGCGTCGGTGAAGCTGTCGGACGCCCCCAAGTGCCCCCGCTGCTGGAATCACGACGGACACATCGGCGAGGCCGGCCACCACGACGAGCTGTGTGACCGCTGCGCCGCAGTGCTTGCCAAGGAGGGCTAAATTGAAGGATAAGATCAAGCGCACGTGGCCTTGGTATCTGTTGGCGGTAGGATTGGTGGCCGCGGATCAGGTCGTGAAGCTGTGGGTGCGCTCGGCCATGGCACTGGGGGAGACCCGGCCCTTCATTCCCCATTTTATCGAGCTTTACCACCTGCAAAACACCGGGGGGGCGTTCTCCCTTCTGGCGGGGCAGACGTGGATGCTCACCGTCCTTTCCGCCGTGGCCACCGTGGCGCTGGCGGTGTGTATCTGGGGGGACTATGTGACCACCAACACCTTCTCCCGGCTGTGCCTCACCTGTGTGCTGGCGGGGGCGGCGGGCAACCTCATCGACCGGGCTGCCTTCGGCGCGGTCACCGATATGTTCAACTTCACCTTCATCCGCTTCGGCGTGTTCAACGTGGCGGATATGTGGGTGGTGGGCGGCGTGATCGGCTACTGCGCTTACCTGATCTATCTTCAGGTGAAGGAGAACCGCCATGAAGTTGACCATTGAGGAGGAAAACCTCCGTCTGGACGCGGCCCTTGCCGCCGCGGTGGAGGGGCTGAGCCGCTCCGCCGCCCAAAAGCTCTGCGAGGCGGGGCTGGTGACCTTGCAGGGGAAGGCTTTGTCCAAAAAAGACAAGCTCCCCGCCGGGACGGAGGTGGACATTGACCTCCCCGACCCCGCGCCCTTGGAGGCCCAGCCGGAGGATATCCCGCTGGACGTGGTCTATGAGGACAAAGAGGTCATCGTCATCAAC
>CAJUAS010000048.1 GCA_910584395.1 uncultured Oscillospiraceae bacterium
ACCACGGCCACCTTGCCGCCCTTCATAATGGGGGTGACAGGGTCGGACTCGTAGGCCTTCATCAGGTTGGAGCGGGTCAGGAACTCGTTGGCGGAGTAAACGCCCTTGAGGGACTCGCCGGGGATATTCATAAAGTTGGGCAGGCCCGCGCCGGAACCGACGAACACGGCCTCAAAGCCCATGTCAAACAGCTCGTCGATGGTGAGGGTCTTACCGATGACCATGTTGGTCTCCATATGTACGCCCATGGCGACCAGATTGTCCACTTCCTTCTGCACGATGGCCTTGGGAAGACGGAACTCGGGGATACCGTAGACCAGCACGCCGCCGGCGGTGTGGAGGGCCTCGAACACGGTGACCTCATAGCCCTTCTTGGCCAGATCGCCGGCGCAGGTCAGGCCGCTGGGGCCGGAACCCACCACCGCCACCTTGTGGCCGTTGGAGGGGACGGGATCGGGGAGCTGGGTGGCGTGGGCGTTGTGCCAGTCGGCCACGAAGCGCTCCAGACGGCCGATGCCAACAGGCTCACCCTTGATGCCCCGGACGCACTTGGACTCGCACTGGCTCTCCTGCGGGCAGACACGGCCGCAGACGGCGGGGAGAGAGGAGGACTGCTGGATGACCTGATACGCGCCCTCAAAGTCGCCCTCTTGGATCTTGGCGATGAACTCAGGGATATGGATATTCACCGGGCAACCGGTGACGCAGGGATGGTTCTTGCAGTTGAGGCAGCGCAGAGCCTCATTAAGCGCGGTCTCCTCGGTATAGCCCAGCGCCACCTCGTCAAAATTGTGGGCGCGAACTTCGGGCGCTTGGGTGGGCATGGGATTCTTTTTGGGATCCATGTTAGCCATCTCAACGCACCTCCTTCTTGAACAGATTGCAGGTCTCTTCGTGGGCGTGACGCTCGAAGGACTGGTACATCATGCCGCGGGACATGGCCTCGTCAAAGTCCACCTCGTAGCCGTTGAAGTCCGGGCCGTCCACGCAGGCGAACTTGGTGACCGCCTTACCGTCCTGATGGACGGTGAGACGGCAGCCGCCGCACATACCCGTGCCGTCGATCATGATGGGGTTCATGGACACTATGCAGGGGATTCCGGTGGGGCGGGTGGCCTCCACGACGAACTTCATCATAATGAGCGGCCCGATGGTGATGACCTCGTCAAAGGTCTCGCCGGCGGCGAACATCTCGTTGAGGGGCACGCAGACGTTGCCCTCACGGCCGTAAGAGCCGTCGTCGGTCATCACGTGAAGGGTGTCGGACGCGGCGCGGAACTCGTCCTCCAGAATCAGCAGATCCTTGGAACGAAAGCCGATGATGGAGGTCACCTGACAGCCCATCTCATGGAGCTTCTGGGCGATGGGCAGCGCGATGGCGCAGCCCACGCCGCCACCAACCACGCACACCTTCTTCAGCCCTTCCACATGGGTGGGAACACCCAGCGGGCCGACGAAGTCGTGGATGCAGTCGCCGGCGTTGAGATGGTTGAGCTTCTCGGTGGTCGCGCCGACGATCTGGAAAATGATGCTGACCGTACCGGCCTCCCGGTCATACCCGGCAACGGTCAGAGGGATACGCTCCCCCGTCTCGTCCACCCGCAGAATGATGAACTGGCCGGGCTGGGCCTTGGCGGCCACAAAGGGCGCCTCAATGTCCATCTTCGTCACGGTGGGGTTCAGTACTTGCTTGTTGACGATCTTATACATGACATCCTCTCCTATCTTTCCAAATTTTGAGGGTCTTGCGAGTCGGAATGCCTTAAGTATATCGAACTTTTTCTTCTTCGTCAATAGGGGTGCGCTGGAATCAGCGAAGCGTCCACTTCTCCAGCCGCTTGACCGCGATCCCCGCCACCACGCCGATGACCACCCCCGCCACCGTGCCGCTGACCAGCAGCATGGGCAGGTAGTAAGTGAAGAGCTGGGGGGTATCCGTGACAAAATAGGCCACAGTCACCTGACCGATGTTGTGGAACACGCCGCCGGTCACGCTGATGGAAACGCTGGAGAATTTGGTAAAATTCTTCATCAGCACCATCACCGTCAGCGACAGCATCCCGCCAACCAGACTGTAGGCCAGACTGAGCACGCTGCCAAAGAGCAGGCTGGTGAGGACGATGCGGATCAGGTTGACGGCATAGGCCTCCTTCCATCCCACCCGGTAGAGGACAAAAACGATGGCAATGTTGGGCAGGCCCAGTTTCATGCCCGGCAGAAGCATGGTAGGGATCTGGCTCTCCACAAAGGAGAAGATCATGGCCAGCGCGGTGCAAAGGCTCAGCATGGTCAGCTTGGAGGTCTTCATTTCCTCACCCCACGATCTCTACGAAGTCGTCTCCCCCGCCCACCACCGTCACCGTCAGCTTATTGGGCAGGCAGGTGATGGTCTCGCCGGTGTTGCGGATGGAGCCTTGGTTCATGCAGTAGTGGTCGGGGCAGTCCGCCTCGATCATTTTGGCCTTTCCCTCCTTGATCTCCAGCACATTTGTGCCGCCGTTGAGGGCGTATGTGCCGTCCACCGCCAGAGGGTAGGTCTCCTGCTCCTTCCCTTCTACCCGAATGACCACCGCGCCCCCCGCCCGCTTCCCGAAACGGGAAGCGAACAGGAGGGCGACGGATACAAGCAGGAGTGCGCCGACGAACAGAAAGTCCCGCTTTTTCATTGATTTGTCAGAACGCCAGCAGAGCCAGAGCGATCATGCCCGCGCACAGCAGGTTGACGGGCAGACCGCGGAAGGCGGCGGGGACGGCGTCGTGATCAATCTTGGAGCTGAGCTTGGAGAACACGGTCATGGTAACCATGAAGCCGATGCCCACGGCAAAGGCGGTGACCAGCGCCTCCACATAGCCCAGAGCGGTGTTGTGGATACAAAGGCCCATCACCGCGCCGTTGATGGCGAACTTCATAAAGTCCACCTTGCAGAAGGTCTCAACCTTCTTTCTGGTAAAGAGGTGGATCACCTCCACCACCAGTAGCATCACCAGCACAAAGGCCATGTTCTGGAGGTAGGGCACGCTTTTAAGCACGTAGGTCTGGATGGGCCAAGTAATGGCGGTGGAGACCACCATCACCAGCGTGGTCATCAGACCCACCAGCAGGGACTTGCGGGAGGACCGCTCGTTTTCGATGACCGCGCCCGTACCCAGAAAGTGAAGCAGGGCGTAGTTGTTGGACAGCAGACCTGCCAACAGGATGCCAAGGATCACATTAAAGCTCATGCCGCAACATCCTCCTTTTCAGTTTCCTTCTTGCCGCTGATCTTACGCATCACAGCAAAGACGATAGCCAGCACCAGATAGCCGCCGAACACCCCGCTGAGCGCGGAGATACGGAAGTCCTGCATGAAGGGGATCGCCACGCCCCAGATGGAGGCGCTGCCCAGAACCTCACGGATGACGGCACACACCGCCATGACCAAGGTGAACAGCAAGCCGGTCTCGATGGCGGTCTTGACGGAGGGGCCCTCCCCCATCACGCCGGAGACGTGCTCCGCGTCACGGTAGGGCACGGCGCTGACGCTGAGAGCGGCCAGATGGACGCCCAGCATATTGACCACGCCGGGGAAATGAGCTTCCATCACCATCTGGATGAGGGAGACGAAGCCGGTAATGATGAGGATATAGATAGGCAGGTGGGCGGCCTGAGGGATCACCTTACGCAGGGCGGAGATGACCACCGCGCTGAAAAACAGGGCCAGCAGCACAGCCACGCCCATGCCCACGGCGGCGCGCAGGTCGTTGCTGGACGCCATGACGAAGCCCACGCCCAAGGGAAGGAGGATGCCGGCCTCCTTCATGCCGGTATTGGTCTTATTCATTGGTAGACACCTCCGGTTCAGTAAGTTGAGCGCCCCCGTAAACCTCGAACGCATCGTTGATGGACTGCTTCATGGAGTTGGTGGTCATGGTCGCACCGGAGATGGCCACCGCGCCGTCCTCCGCGTCCCGCAGACCCCGAAGCCCCGCCTTGTAGGCGTTGGCGTCAAAGCTGGAGATGGCGGGGTTCTGGAAGGCGAAGTATTCCTGCTCGAAGATGACGGTCTTGGCGTCCACCTTGGCGATGGCGCCGGCGGCATCGATGATGACGTACACGTCCATGTCCTCGTAGCCGTAGCTCTTGGAGTAGAAGCCGTAGTAGATCTCCCCGTCCACATCAAAGGAGGCGGCAGCCACCACGGTGCTGAAGTTGGGCAGCTCCAGGGCGGTCATGTTTTCCGCGCCCTCCATCATGCGGCCGAACTTCTCCTGCGCTTCAGCGTTGAAGTCCTGCTGGTTGGCGGAGGCGTGGGCCGTCGCCAGAGCCACCGCGTCGGGGTTGTCAACGGTGACCTCGTTGCCCTCGGTGTCGTAGACGAAGCACTTGCCGGAGGCGTTGGTGACCGCCATGACCATGCTCTCGCCCTTGGGCACGATATAGGCAAAGCCGGAGCTGTTGACCGCCTTATAGGCGGCCACCGCGCCGTCCACCTCAATGGGTTCTGCCTTGAGGTTGCCGGAGGGATCGGCCATGCCGGGGAACACGGTGGGGATCATCTCAGCAAGCAGCTGGTCGTCGCCCTTCACGCCCTCGGCGATCAGGCCGTTGGCAATGAGCGCGTTCAGGCCGTCGCTCACCCCCTGCTTGAAGGCGGTGGAGGAGAAGGTCGTCCCCGCCACCAGCCCCACATCGGCCAGCGCGGAGTCCTTGCCGATATAGGTGTCCAGATAGCCGGGATCTTTGGCGCGGAAATCGTAGGATTCCGTATCGTTGTAGGCGTCGATCTGCACCTTGATGATCTTGCCCTCGGCGTCCACGCCCAAGGTGATCTCCATGGCGCTGCCTGCCTTGGTGTATTGGGAGGTCGTGGCGACCTTTACCGCGTAGCCCATGCCGTTGGCTTCCTTGTAGATGGCGGTGACCGTCTCGGGCACATCCGCCAAAGTGGTGGGCACAGTGCCGTCGGCGGCGTAGATCTGGGCCTCGCCGTTAAAGGAGGCACCCTCGGGCATCACTGCCAGCAGCGGGCCGTAGACCGCGCCGGCGTTGTTGGCCTCAATGAGAGGCCCGGTGTAGAAATTCAGGCCGAACATGGCCGCGCTGAACACCAGCACGATGACCACGATCAGCGCAATTGCTTTCACAAGGTCGGTACTTTTCATCACTTGATACCTCCCAGCGTCTTTTTGGCCGTCCACTGCTCCAAGAAGGGGGTGAACAGGTTCATCACCAGAATGGAGATGGACACGCCCTCGGGGTAAGAGCCAAACTGGCGGATGGCAAAGGTAATAAGGCCCGCGCCCACGCAGAACAGAACGCGGCCCGCCCCGGTGGTGGGGGTGGTGACATAGTCGGTGGCCATGAACACCGCGCCCAGAATCAGACCGCCGGCCAGCACCTGCGCCAGCGCGTAGACAGGATCAAGGGTAAAGACCAGATAGCACACAAACACGGTGCCCACGAAGGACACAGGCACATACCACTTGATGACCTTGCGGGCCACCAGATACACAAAGCCGATGAGCAGCGCCGCGGCGCAGGTCTCGCCGATGGCGCCGCCGTGAAGGCCCAAAAACAGGTCTTTCAGGCTGGGAGCGGCGGACAGGCCGTCCACCCCGGTGTTCAGCGCGGCCAGCGGGGTCGCGGCGGACTCCAGCTCCACAAAGCGGACGGGGTTCGCCCCGCCGCCCACTGCGCCGAAGGTCAGCAGCATCAGGACGCGGGCGGCGATGGCGGGGTTGACCAGATTTTTGCCCAGACCGCCGAACAGGCCCTTGACCACCACCACGGCAAAGATCGCGCCCACAGCGCACTGCCACAGGGGCACGTTGGTACTCAGGTTCAGGCCCAGCAGCAGGCCGGTGACCACAGCGGAGCAGTCTTTGATCGTCTGCTTCTTGTGGACGCAGAGATTGAAGAGGGCCTCGCCCAGCACGGCGGCAACCACACAGGTCGCCAGCACCAGAAGGGCCTGCACGCCAAAGAGTACCACGCCCATAATGGCGGCGGGCACCAGCGCGATGACCACGTCCAGCATGATGTTGCCTGTTCCGATGCCGCTATGGATATGGGGAGCGGCGGAAATGTGAAGGTTTTTCATCAGTTCTTCCCCTCCTCTTTCTCTTTCTTGGCGGCGGCGTATTTCTTCAACCAGCCCTTGGCCTCCTGATTCCAGCCCAGCAGCGGACGGTGGGCCGGGCAGATGTAGGAGCAGCAGCCGCAGTCCACGCACTGGCGCACGCCGGTGTCAATGAGCTTCTTCTCCCGTGCCTCCTCGTCCTTGGTCTGGAGCGCGCCGTAGACAGCCCAGACGGTGATGTTGATGGGGCACTTCTCCACGCACTTGCCGCAGTGGATGCAGTTGGTGGCGTCGGGAAGAACGGCGTGCTTCTCATCAAAGACCAGCACGGCGTTGGAGACCTTGACAATGGGGCTGTCCACCGACACCACGGCGTTGCCGTTCATCGGCCCGCCGATGACCACCTTGCCCGGCTCGCCGTTCAGCTCCACCTGCTCCAGCAGGTAGCTGATGCGCGTGCCGATGGGGGCAATGAAGTTCTTGGGGGTCTTGACGCCGGGGCCGTCCACCGTGACGATGCGCTCCACCAGCGGCATACCCGTCTCCATGTACTCCGCCATCTTGGCGAAGGAGGAGACGTTGATGATGACGGCGTGGAAGGCAGGGAAACGCTTGCCCGCGATGGCCACGCGGCCGGTGGCGTTGTAGAGGGTCACCTGCTTCGCGCCCTGAGGATAGATGGCCTCCAGCTCATGCACCTTGGCATAGGGCTTGTCCGCCAGCGCCGCCTTCAGCTTGGCGATGGCGTCGGGCTTGTTCTTCTCCACGCAGATGAGGAAGGTGGCGTCCTTCAAATACTCCATCATGTTGTTGCGGAGATACTCCACGCCCTTCACGATGAGGTCGGTGTGATCCACCATCATGCGGTGGTCGGAGGTGATGTACGGCTCGCACTCGGCGGCGTTGACCAGCACGGTGTCCACCGTGTACTGGCCGCTGCACATCTCGTTGAACTTGGCCCAAGTGGGGAAGGCTGCGCCGCCAAGGCCCACAAGGCCGCTCTCCCGGAGGGCCTGCAAGAACTCCTCCGTGCCGTTGACCACGGGGGGCTTCAGGTCGGGGTCTTTCTCCATCTTGCCGTCGCTCTCAATGCGGATGGCGAGGGTCGTGCCCCCCTTGGCGGTGGGGATGGGGGAGATCTCCGCTACCGTGCCGGACACGGTGGCGTGGACAGGGGAGGAAAAACGCCCCTCTTCTCTCGCGATCAGCTGCCCCACCCGCACATAGTCGCCCACCTTGACGATGGGCTCCGCGTCATGCCCCGAGTGCATATTCATGGGCAGGATGACCTCACTGGGTACAGGGAGGCGCACCGGCTCACACGCGGCGGTGTGCTTGTTGTGGGGAACGTGTAGAGACGAAATGTTTTTTCGTTTCAGCATGTTGCCTCTCTCCTTCTTTGTTGCTATTTTGTATCTGAATCCCGGTCGATCGGGTGGATTCCATTGGTATAGGTCTGGTTGCCGTCCAAGTCGATCCACAGCACATTGATCTCATCGTCCAGACGGTCGATCAGAGCTTGTCCCTCCGGCTGGGACATACAGAAAAGCGCAGTGGACAGCGCGTCGGCCAGCCCGCTGTCCTTGGTAATGACGGACACGGAGGCAAAATAGCGGGCAGGCATCAGGGTGTCGGGGTCGATAATGTGGTGGTACTGTACGCCGTCCACGGTGAAGAACCGCTCGTAGATCCCCGAAGTCACACAGGAGGTATCCGCCAGCTCCAAATACATGGCATAAGCGCTCTCATGGTCAAAGGGATCTTTGATGCCGGTGTTCCATCCGCTGCCGTCGGGCTTGTGCCCAATGATGCGGATATTGCCGCCGATATTGAGGACGTAGCTCTCTGCGCCCCTTCCCTCCAGTAGCCGAGCCGCCTGCTCGGTGGCGTAGCCCTTTCCGATGGCGCCCACATCCAGCCGGGCGTCGGGGTCGGAGATGCGGGCGGTCAGCGCCTCCTCGTCCAGTTCCAGAAGCTCCAGCGCCGTATGGGTCTTGGCTTCCTCCAAAACGTCCATGTTGGGGATGGCGGCGCCGGTCGGATCGCCCTCCGCCCGCTCCCGGCAGTCGTGCCACGGCCTCAGCACTGCGCCGAACATGATGTTCACCTGTCCGTCCGTCCGGCGGCACAGCTCTTTTGCGTAAACCAGAAAATCCATGGTCTCCTGATCCACCGCGACAGGCTCTCCCCCGGCATTCTTGTTCACGGTGCAGAGGTTGTTTATGCCGCTGTACTCGTGGTAGATGTCCAACCGCCGGTGGTAATCCTCCAGCAAAGCCTCCGCAGCCGCCGCGTTTTCCTCAAACACCGTTTCGTCGTCCCCGGCGTAGCTGTAAATGGTGGAAACCGTGTCAAAAAAGGTGTAGTAAACCTTTCCCTGCGGTTCTTTCTTTTGCGCGACAATAGGGCACCCCGTCAAAAAGACGGGGAACCCTATTGCAAAACACAGGCATATGACCTTTTTCCAAAGCCTCATGCCCATATTAGATTTGCTTGGATTTAGCGGGCGTTGTTGGCAGCCTTGGCGGTGGTAGCCTGAAGGGAGGTCACCTGAATGGAGCAGCCGGCGTCCAGCAGACCCTGGTCGGCGGAAATGGTGTGGCCGCCAGCCTCCTGGGTGGGCAGACCGGAAACCTCGTCAGCGGTCTTGCCGACCACGAACTTAGAGAAGGCCTCGGACTGCTCGAACCACTCCTTGGTCACGCCGTTGCCGTCGTTGTCGATGCCGACGGGAGCCATGCCATAGTCGCCCTTCAGGTTGCGCTTGGTGGCGGTGAAGGCGGTGTCCACGATCTCACCGGCGGTGTTGATGGTGATCTTGGGCTGGATGGAGTCGTTGATAGCGGCCACGATCTTGCCGTCCTCCACCACAGCGGCGGCGAAGTCGGTGTACATAGCGGCCAGACCGTCGCCCTCAGCGGTAGCGGGGGTGGAATCACCGGCGCTGGTGTTGGCGGCGACGCCCAGAGTGAACTTACCCTTGGACTTGAAGGTCATGCCCTGCTCGTCGTTGCAGGCGGCGGCAATGGCCTTCACAAAGTCGGTGACCTGCATGGAGCAGCCGGCGTCCAGCAGCTTCTGGTCGGCGGAGATGGTGTGGCCGTTGGCGTCCTGAGTGGGCATATTGGTGATGTCAGCGGCGGTCTTGCCCACGGCGTACTCCTCAATGGCGTGAGCCTGCTCATACCACTCCTTGGTCACGCCGTTGCCGTCGTTGTCGATGCCGACGGGGGCCATGCCGTAGTCGTCACCCAGCTCCATCTTGGTCTTAAAGGTGGCAGCGGTGTCCACAGCGCCGTCGGTAACATTCATCTTGTTCTGAGCCACATCGATGCGGCAGGCGACGATCTTGCCGTCCTTGTCGGTGACGACGGTGGCCACGGTGGCGTCCACCTGAGCGTTGCCGGTGTCGGAGCTACCCATGCTGACCTCGACGCCCATGCCCAGCTTGTAGTCCGCTTCCTTCTCGCCGCAGGCGACCAGACCGGTCACCAGCAGGCAGGCGCAAAGCGCGATCGCAAGAAACTTCTTCATTTTGATGTACTTCCCTTCTTCAAATAATTGTGAATTTTGCTGTCTATCCGCCCTGTTTGCACCAAGACGGACGATTGTTAAAATCATAACACATCTTTTTCCATAAATCAAGCCCTTTCGCAAATTTTCCTTTTCCATTTTGGAAATATTTCTAAAAGAACAAAAAGACCTCGGGGAAAACCCCGGGGTCTTTTCTGGTGGACGATACAGGACTTGAACCTGTGACCTCCCGCACGTCAAGCGGATGCTC
>CAJUAS010000049.1 GCA_910584395.1 uncultured Oscillospiraceae bacterium
ATGCACTGCATCGGGTCTCTTTTTGCTTCCAAACAAAGCGGGGGAGATTACTGGGGGATAACGTTCACCGCGCGGAGCTTGCCGTTGCCGCGGGGATCGGGCTCGGTCTCGAAGGTGACCTTCTGGCCCTCAGCCAAAGTCTTGAAGCCCTCGGTCTGGATGGCGGAGAAGTGGACAAACACGTCCTCGCCGCCCTCGTCGTTGGCGATGAAGCCAAAGCCCTTGGTCTCGTTGAACCACTTAACTGTTCCCTGATACATTTTAACGACCTCCAAAAATTTGTTCCGTCTGCAAAACAAAAGGCCCACGCTTCGTAAGTCACGACAATGATGACTTACGCACCGTGAGCCAAGTTGCACATTCAGACTTAGCGTTAGTATAACACACCTTGGGGGTCATGTCAACGATAACTTTTGTCAAGCCAAGCAGTATTGCTCCACCGCCATACCTACGCCGCCCTCGGCGTTGCTCCCGGTGACGAATTTCGCCGCCGCCTTGGCCTCGTGGGTGGCGTTGGCCATGGCAAAAGACCACCCCGCCCATTCCAGCATTTCCAGATCGTTGTCCGCGTCCCCGAAGGCCATGACCTGCGAGGCGTTCAGGCCCAGCTTGTCCGCGAGGGCCGCAAGGGCGCGGCCCTTGTTCACGCCGCGGGCGGTCAGCTCCAGATTGGTCTGGAGCGCGCCGGTGATCTCCAAAGGCCCGGTGGACAGCAGCTCCTCCACCACCGCCCCGCGCTGCTGCGCGTCCACATAGAAGATGTCGAACTTCTCCGGCAGCATCTCGGCGGCAAAGGCCGCCATGTCGGGGACAAGCCGGACGCTTCGCATAAATACGTCATAAAAAGCGGGGGAGAGGCAAAACTCCTGCGCGCCGTCCAGCTCGTCGGCCTGCATATAGTTTTTCCCGTCCACATACAGCTCGTAATAAAGCCCGTGCCTGCGAAGGATGCGGATGATCTCCACGCACTGGGAAGCGTCCATGGGAAATTTGACAAGGGGAGCTTCGTCGGCGGCGTCCAGCGCCAGCGCACCGTTGGCGGTGATGCCGTAGGAGACGCAGCCCAGCGTCTGGGCCGTTTCGCGCACCAGCGACCAGCTTCGCCCGGTGGCGATGGCGATCTTCACCCCCTTGGCCGCGGCGGCGCGGAGGGCGTCAAGGTTGCGCTGGGGGATGGCGGCGTGGTCAGAGCCAAGGAGTGTGCCGTCCAGATCCAGCGCGATCAAACGGATATCGGAAGTCATTTGGATTCGCCCTCCTGAGACTTGTTCTCTGTCTGAGAGACATCCTCTTTTTCTGCGTCCTCGTCGGCCAGATCGGCCACGGTAAGGGCCATCAGGTCGTCCTTGCCCGGCGCTTCCATGGCCGCCACCCGGTCGGCCTGCCGGGCGATGCCCCGCTCAAAGATGTTCCGCACGTCCCGGGCGTTGCCAAAGTTCTCGTCCCGGTTTTCGTAAAGCTGGCGGAAGGCGTCCACGCAGAACTTGTCCGTCTCCTCGTCGATGGTGTAGCCGTTTTTGGCGCACATGGAGCGAAAAATGGACATGAGCTGGTCGCCGTTATAGTCCTCGAAGGTGAAATACTTATTGAAGCGGCTCTCCAGACCGGGGTTGGAGTTGATAAAGTCCCCCATCAGGTCGGTATAGCCCGCCACGATGACGATGAGGTCGGAGCGGTGATCCTCCATCCCCTTCAGCAGAGCCTCGATGGCCTCCTGACCGAAGTCGGTGGGGGAGTCGTGGTTGGAGAGGGCGTAGGCCTCGTCGATGAACAGCACACCGCCCAGCGCCTTTTGGATGACCTCGTTGGTCTTAATGGCGGTCTGGCCCACAAAGCCCGCCACCAGACCGGAGCGGTCTACCTCGATGAGCTGGCCCTTGGACAGCACACCGATGGCGTGGTAGATCTGAGCCAGCAGACGGGCCACCGTGGTCTTGCCCGTGCCGGGGTTGCCCATAAACACCAGATGCAGGCTCATGGGTGGGACGGGCAGGCCCTCCTTCTCCCGAAGTCTGCGGACTTTCACCAGATTGATGAGGCTTTTTACGTCCGCCTTGACCTTTTCCAAGCCGCACAGCTCGTCTAATTGGGCCATCAGCTCGTCCAGCGAAGGAGCGGGGGCTTCCTCGGTTTTGGCGGCGGCTTCGGCGGTCTGGGCACCGCTGCCCTGCGCGGCTGCGGCGGGGACGCCCGGCTCTTGGGGCGTGTCGCCGGAGGGGGTGACGAAGTCCTGAATGTGCAGCTTTGCCTTGTCCGAGGGGATCTCAGAGCCGTCGCACAGGGCGGTGAGAGCGTCGGCGCAGTCGTTGACAAAGGCGGCTTCCTTCTCGCTGACCACGTCGTCCACCGCCGCAAAGAGGAGGAGCATGAGGGTGAAGGTGTCGATGAACCGCCGGGACAGCTTTTTCCCCGTCAGCTTGTCCAGCTGGATCAGCCTTTGGAAAAACGCTGGGGGCTGAAAACCGGGGTATTCGCTCACCTGCGTGGCCAGATCCCAATAGAGGATGGAGGGCACGCTGCTGCCCTTGCAGTAGATGGCGTTGTAATACTCGACGTGCTTCGGGCCGAGGCCGCCGTCCTTGGCCCAGACGCCCATGGCGGTCTTTCGCATAAAGGCGTCGATCTCCTTGGCAAAGCTGAGGCGCACCGCAGGATCGGGAATGAGCCGCCGGAAGGCGGAGATCCCCTCGTCATACTGCTTGTGTACCATTCCCGCCGTCATGGAGGTTTTCACGGCCACCACACCCTTTCTAACATTCGACCAACACCATACCATAATTTGTCCGATTTTGCAAGGGAAACCCGGGCGGAACAGGGAAAAGGGAAGGCTTTTGGCCTGCCAAAAAATTTTTAGGAAAATTTCATAAAAAGTATTGACATATTCCTTAGAGTGTTGTACAATGTAGCCAGAAAGGAAAGGTGAGTCCAATGGGCTAAGAAAAGGCCGACGGCCAGAGCTCAAAGAAGCACGAAACCGCAAATTCCTTTCAGGGCAGGAAGCCGGAGCAATTTTTCTCTCAACCAAACCATCGCATCGCGCGAACAAAGCACACGGCAGATGACCCAAGCAGACCACGAGCGCAAGGAAGAAAAGAAGCGGCAAAGAAAACCCCAAAGCGCGCAAGCAAGGAACGCAAAAGGTCGAAGGAACGTGGCAACCGGTTTGAAGCAGGAGGCAGAAGAACAGCTCGGACATTCCTGAACGCAAAATCTGTAGAAAGTAGAGGTTGAGAACGTGGAAATTCAGAACGAGCAGTGATCCCCCCAGTCGGTAGAGACGGCTGGGGGGATTACTTTTTTGCTTGTTTCTCAGCCAAAACTGTGATAAACTGTATCATCAAGTTTCCACCAAGGAGGGAGCGCCATGAACGCCATTGTCGCTGTGGAAGAAAACTGGGGCATTGGACAAAACGGGGATCTGCTGGCCCGCATTTCCGCCGACCTGCGCCGCTTTAAGGAACTGACCATCGGCCACGCAGTGATCTTGGGGCGAAAGACGCTTCAGACCTTCCCCGGCGGGCGTCCCCTGACCGGGCGGGAAAACCTAATTATGTCAACCACAATGGACGCAGCCCCGGAGGGGGCGAAGGTGTTTCGTGATTTGGGCAGCCTGCTGGCCGATGCCCCCAAGGATGCGTTTGTCATTGGAGGCGCGTCGGTTTACTGCGGGCTGCTGCCCTACTGTGACCGGGTCTATGTGACGAAAATACACAAAAGTTTTCCGGCGGACGCATTTTTCCCCAACTTGGACGACAAAGGCGACTGGCAGGTCACGGAGACGGAAGGACCTTTTGAGGAGAACGGCCTGCGCTTTTCCTATGTGACCTACGAAAGGGTGAAACAGGGATGAAGCCGGTAATCACCCCGCCGCCCGTCCTCCCCAAACGGGAGCGGACGGCCCATAAGGGAGATTTTGGACGGGTGTACCTCTTGGCGGGCAGCGTGGGCTTCACCGGTGCGCCGGTCTTGGCCGCCGCCGGAGCGCTGAAAGCGGGGGCGGGGCTGGTGACGGTGGCCGTCCCGGAGAGCGCGTACCCTGCGGCAGCCGCCAAGCTGCTGTGCGCCATGCCCAAGCCCCTGCCGGAGCGGGACGGCGTGGTGGCCGAGGGGGCACTGCCCGGGATCTTCAAGGCGCTGCGGACTGCGGACGCGGCGTTGGTCGGGCCGGGCTTGGGCCGGGCGGACACGGTGGCTCGGGCGGTGGTGGAGGAAGCCCCCTGCCCGCTGGTGGTGGACGCGGATGGTCTAAACGCGCTGGCGGGGCATATAGATGTCATAGACACGCGGCGGGACAAGGTGACGGTGCTTACCCCTCATTTTGGCGAGTTCTGCCGCCTTTTGGGGGAAACGCCGGAAAAACCGGAGGAAGCGGCGCAGGATTTTGCCAAAGACCATGGCTGCATCGTGGTTTTGAAGGGCCACCGCACCCTGACCGCCTTTCCCGACGGGGAATCCGCCCTCAACCCCACGGGCAACCCCGGCATGGCCAGCGGCGGCTCTGGGGACGTGCTGGCGGGGATGCTCGTATCTCTGCTGGGGCAGGGCTTCGACCCGAAATGGGCCGTTCCGGCAGCGGTGTACCTCCACGGCCGCGCCGGCGATCTGGCGGCGGAGGCGCTGGGAGAGTACGCCATGACCGCCGCCGACCTGCTGGCTTACCTCCCCGCCGCCATGAGAGAAGGAGAGATGAGAGATGGAGAATAAAGAGAAAAAGGTGCGTGGCCGGGAACGGGCGCAGCGCGCGGTCGTCGGCGCGGGGGTGCTGTGGGTGTACGCCGACTATCAGGCATTTCAGCTGCGGCAGTTTGAGTTGGACGCGGACGAATCAGAGTAAGGAGGAATTCGGTGTGAAACGGCGGGTGCGCTGGTTTCCACTGATGATAAGCCTGCTTCTGCTGGCGGGGTGCGCCGCCGGGGGGCAAGGAAAACAGTCGGCCGAGGATCTGGCCCTGACCATCCAGAAGGAGTTTTCCGACATGACCGCCTGCACCGGGCGGTTTGCCCTTACAGCGGACTACGGAGAGCGGGCCTTTGAGTGCGTGCTGGACGCGGCCTACGATCAGGTGACGGGCGGAGTGCTGACCATTGCCGAGCCGGAGCTGGTCAAGGGTGTGACGGCGCGGTTTTCCGCAGGAGAAACCGCCCTTGCCTACGACGGATTCAGTCTGGAGACCGGCCCGCTCACCGACGAGGGTATCTCCCCCATGGAGGCGCTGCCCACCCTGTGGCGGCAGGTTTCGCAGGGGTACATCGCGTCGGTGGCGGAGAAGGACGGCGTTCTCACCGTCACCTACCGCGCCGACGGGCAAAGCCCCGGCACGGGGCTGGAGGCGGCGGTGGCCTTTGACGCAGAGAGCCGCAAGCCCCTCTCCGGCGAGCTGTTTTGGGACGGCGTCCGGGTGGCGGCGGTAGATGTTTTGGAGTTTGAAATGATGGGAGCTGCACAGGAGAATGGAACAGGCACAAATGAGAACATGGGCGGAAATTGACCTGAACGCCTTGGCCCACAACTACCGCGCCCTGCGCTCCAATTTAGAGCCGGGGTGTCGGTTTGTGGGCGTGGTGAAGGCCAACGCCTACGGCCACGGGGCGATCCCGGTGGCGAAGAAGTTGGAGGAGCTGGGGGCGGAATATCTGGCGGTGGCCTGTCTGGACGAGGCCGTGGAGCTGCGCGAGGCAGGCATCCACGCGCCCATCCTCATTTTAGGGGGCACGCCGGGACAATTTGCCGCTGAGTTGCTCCGCTATGATATCACCCAGACGGTGTTTGACCTCTCCACCGCGAAGGAGTATTCCGCCGCCGCCCAAAAGGCGGACAAACTCCTGAAAGTCCATATCAAGGCGGACACGGGCATGGGCCGTCTGGGCTTTTTCGGCAAAGACCGGATGGAGGAGATCAAGGCGTCCTGTGCTTTGCCGGGCTTGGACTGCGAGGGGCTTTTTACCCACTTTGCCGACGCCGACGGCTCGGAGGAGTACACCATGGGCCAGTTTACCGACTTCCTCGACCTGCGCGCCGCGCTGGCAAAGGAAGGGGTAACCTTCAAAATCAACCATTGCGCCGCCAGCGCGGCTATGCTACACTATCCTTGTACTCATTTGGATATGGTGCGTCCCGGCATCGCCCTTTACGGCCACTATCCCGACGAGGGATCAGTGGGGCTGGACGGCCCGGGGCTGATTCCGGTGATGACCCTCAAGACCCGCGTGGCGGCGGTGCGGACGCTGCCCGCCGGAAGCTGCATCAGCTATGGCCGCACCCATGTGCTGGGCCGGGAGAGCCGCTTGGCGGTGCTGCCCGTCGGCTATGCCGACGGTCTCCACCGGGGGCTTTCCAACCGCATGGAGGTGGCGTTTCCGTCGGGCCGCGCGCCCGTTGTGGGGTGGGTATGCATGGATCTCTGCATGGCAGACGTGACCGACCTGCCTGAAGTGCAGGCGGGAGACGTGGCGGAGGTGTTTGGCAAAATCCTCCCCGTGGAGGAAAAGTCGGACGCTTTGGATACCATCAGTTATGAGTGCCTGACCTCCGTTTCCCGCCGTGTGCCGCGGGTCTACGGGAACGGGGAAGGCTGAGGACGCATACACTGGAGCGGGGGTCTTGGGGCAAGAGAGCGATCGGGGGAAACTACCGCTGGCTTTTTTCCGTCCAAGAGGTATAAACCCAATCGCGCCGTGGGAGAATCAATAGTGACCGGCAGCCAAGCAGGGCGCGCCGGTGACTATGGAACCGCGGAGCGTGAGTGCAGTGGATCTTAGCGTAAAACGAGGCGACATCTTCTACGCCGACCTGAGTCCGGTGGTGGGCAGCGAGCAGGGGGGCGTGCGGCCGGTGCTTATCATCCAAAACGACACCGGGAACAAGCACAGCCCCACCGTGATCGCCGCCGCCATCACCTCCCAGACGGGGAAGGCCAAGCTGCCCACCCATATCGAGCTGTCCGCCAACCAGTACGGTCTGCCCAAAAATTCGCTGGTGCTGTTGGAGCAGATCCGGACGCTGGACAAAAAACGGCTGCGGGAGAAAATGGGCCGTCTGGACGAACCGGTCATGGACAAGGTGGACGCCGCCATCGCCGTCAGCTTCGGCTTACATGGAGATGCCTTGGTCTAAACAGAATATCCGTCCGCAGGGTCAACCGGCCCTGCGGGCGGACGGAAAACAAAGGAGCGGTTACATATGAAAAAGTTTGTTGTCATCGGCGCTGCTGTGGCGGCGCTGGCCATCACGGCGGGGAGCATCACCGTTTTAGCCACGCAGGGGGACAAGGACGACCCTCTGGTCACCTTGAGCTATCTCCAAAAGGTGGTCACGCCTGAACTGGAGAAGAAGGTGGACGAGGCGGTGAAGGCCAACAGCGAGGAGCTGGCCAAGCAGCTGGACATCGCCATCACCAGCTATGAGACCCGGGTGGACGAGAAGCTGGCCCAAGCCGGGGCGGTGTTCCAGAGCAAGGAGCTGAAGTCCGGCGAAAGCTATACCGCCGACACGGGGCGGGAGCTGCTGCTGGTGAGCGGCAGCGCCACCGCCGTAGGCACGCTGGTGGACACCACCGCCGGGGGAACGGTGTCTGACGGCGGACGGCTTACGGTGGGCCACCTTTACGTCACCGCCGGGGCGGACGCCGGGTTCAAGGCTGCGGCGGATGTGTCCATGATGGTGCGGTGACCGGATACATGGACTATTTTCACACCCAACTGACTCCCGCGCAGGTGGGCGCGATCAGCAATCTGGGCCTTGCCTATGTGGGCGACGGGGTCTATGAGCTGATGGTGCGCTCCTACCTGTGTCTTCAGGGAAAGGCAACCAACAAGGGGCTGCACAAGGCGGCGGTGCGGTATGTCTCCGCCCCCGCCCAAGCCGCGGCGGTGAAGGTGCTTCTGCCCCTTTTGAGCGAGGAGGAGCACGACGTGTTCCGCCGGGGGCGCAACGCCAGCCCCCACACCATCCCCCAGCACGCCAGCCGGGAGGAATACGCCGCCGCCACCGCGCTGGAGGCGCTGTTCGGCTGGCTCTATCTGAACGGGAATGTGGCGCGGCTCAACGAGCTGTTTGGCGTGATCATGGAGGAGACACAATGGCCTTAGATGCGCTTTGTCTGGCGGCGGCGGCTTACGAGCTGCGCGCCGCCCTTTTGGACGCCCGGGTGGACAAGGTCTACCAGCCCGGGCGCAACGAGGTGGTGCTGGCGATGCACACCTACGGCGGCAATGAAAAGCTCCTGCTGTGCGCCGAGCCGGGGTTTGCCCGCGCCCAGCTCACCGACCTCAGCCGGGAAAATCCCGCCACCCCGCCGGTGTTTTGTATGCTGCTGAGAAAGCACCTTACCGGCGGCCGGTTGACGGCCATCGTCCAGCCCAAGGGGGAGCGCATTTTGCGCTTCTCCTTTGACTGCACTGACGAGCTGGGGGACAAGGTGGCCCGCCACCTCATTTTAGAGGCCATCGGAACGGGGACGAACCTCATTTTCACCGATGAGGAAGACCGTATTCTGGCCTCCACCCGCCGCATGGAGGGCGACCTCGCCAGCGGCAAGCGGCAGGTGATGGCGGGGCTTTACTACCGCCTCCCCGACCCGGTGGCGGGCTTTCCGCCCCTGATCCGCCGGGAGATCGAATTTCGGGGCAAGGAGACGGTGGAGGAGGGAGTGTCCCGGCTGGAGCAGGAGATCGGGGAGGGGAAGTTCACCCCCACCCTGCTCCGAAAGGAGGGCAAGGCGCTTGACGTT
This sequence comes from uncultured Oscillospiraceae bacterium, assembly GCA_910584395.1. Classification (GTDB taxonomy): domain Bacteria; phylum Bacillota; class Clostridia; order Oscillospirales; family Oscillospiraceae; genus MGBC124762. The sequence goes on from CAJUAS010000049.1 coordinate 8,730, forward strand.
TCCTTCCTGCCCATTCTGCAGTACGGGCCGGGGGTGGAAAACGTCTCCTTCCCCGATTTCAAGAGCCTGTTGGACACATTTTTCACAGAAAAGGAGACGGGGCAGCGCTCCGCCCAACGGGATCGGGGGCTGCAAAAGACCGTCCAGACCCTCCGCGACCGGGTGAAGCGGAAGGTGGCCAACCAACAGCGGGAGCTGGAACAGGCCAAAGACCGGGAGGGCCTGCGCCGCAAGGGGGAGCTGCTTACGGCGAACTTTTACCGTCTGGAAAAGGGAATGGCCAAGGCGGTGGTGGAGGACTACTACGACGAAGCCTGTCCCACGGTGGAGATCCCGTTAGACCCCCGTCTTACCCCCCAACAGAACGCCGCCAAGTATTTCAAGGACTACGCCAAGGCCAGAACCGCCGAGGAGATGTTGACCGCCCAGATCGCCAAGGGCGAAGGGGAGCTGGAGTATCTGGAAAGCGTGCTGGAGAGCATTGTGCTGGCGGAGGGCGACCGGGATCTGAACGAGGTGCGCCGGGAGCTGGAGCAGGGGGGCTACCTCCGGGGGAAAAAGGCCGCCAAGCGGGAGATGAAGTCGGCCTCCAAACCCTTGGAGCTTCAAAGCTCCGCGGGCCTTCGTATCTCCGTGGGCAAAAACAACACCCAAAACGACCACCTGACCCTGAAGGCGGCGGGGAAGTGGGACTGGTGGTTTCACGCCCAAGGCCACCACGGCGCCCACGTCATTTTGTGGACCGAGGGGCAAGAGCCGGACGAGAAAAGCGTGGAGGAAGCCGCCGCCCTGGCGGCGTGGTACTCTCAGGCCCGGGAGGCGGACAAGGTGGCGGTGGACTACACCCTGGTGAAGTATGTGAAGAAGCCCGCCGGGGCAAAGCCGGGCATGGTGGTCTACACCACCTACCAGACCGCCATGGTGAAGCCTCGAACGCCATAATTCCTTTTTTCTTGACAAATCCACACATGATTGCTATAATGAGGAAACCTTAAGAAACGCTTAAGGTTCCGGTCCCAATTTCCGGCAGCCACGGCGTACGTGGGCAAACGAGGTACCTCGTTTGTTTGTCCC
>CAJUAS010000050.1 GCA_910584395.1 uncultured Oscillospiraceae bacterium
CGTTGGGGCCCATGGCGTGCATCAGCAGGAAGTTGCTGGGGTTGGCCTTCTGGCCTTCGGTCTGGGCCACACGGGCCGCCATGGGAACGGCGGACACGCCGGCAGAGCCGATGAGGGGGTTGACCTTGCCGCCGGAGACAATATACATGAGCTTGCCCACCAGCAGGCCGCCCACCGTAGACAGGGCGAAGGCCACCAGACCCAGAATGATGATCATAATGGTCTGGAGGGACAGGAAGCGGGAGGCGACGGTGGTCGCGCCCACGGAGATGCCCAAGAAGAGGGTGACGATATTCATCAGGGCGTTCTGGGCGGTGTCGCTGAGACGCTCGGTGCAGCCGGTCTCACGCAGCAGGTTGCCGAACATCAAGCAGCCGATGAGGGGCGCGGTGGAGGGGATCAGCAGGATGACGAAGGTAGCCACCAAGATGGGGAAGATGATCTTCTCGGTCTTGGACACCGTGCGGGCCTGCTCCATCTTGACCTCCCGCTCCTTCTTGGTGGTCAGCGCGCGCATGATGGGCGGCTGGATCAGCGGAATGAGGGCCATATAGGAGTAGGCGGCGATGGCGATTGGGCCAAGGAGATGGGGGGCTAATTTCGTCGTGGTCAAAATCGCTGTTGGCCCGTCCGCGCCGCCTATGATACCGATGGAGCCGGCCTCCGGCCCGGTGAAGCCCAGCGCGATCGCCCCGAAGAAGGCCAAAAACACGCCCAGCTGGGCCGCCGCGCCCAAAATGAGGGAGGAGGGCCGGGAAATGAGCGGGCCGAAGTCGGTCATCGCGCCGATGCCGATGAAGATCAGACAGGGGTAGATGCCCGCCTTGACGCCGATGTAGAGGATGTCCAGCAGGCCGCCGTGGTGGGCCACGTCAGTGAAGGTGACCTTGGGCAGAATGGCCGCCTTCAGCTCCTCCTTCTCCTCCAGCGTACCGTCGATGCCGGCCACGTACTCCTCAATGGAGAGCTTGCGGATGCCGTCGTCGGTGGTCTCATACAAGGCCACGTCGTTGACGGGGTCGTAGCCGCACTCGTTGATGTAGGCGTCCCACATTCCCATGTGGTAAAGGCCGCCGCCGGGGATGTTGGTGAGGAGCACGCCGAAGGCGATGCCCACCATCAGCAGCGGCTCGAACTTCTTGCCGATGCCCAGATACAGCAGCACACAGGCCACGGCGATCATAATGAGGTTCTTCCAGCCGCCTGCGGCCAAAAACCCGGCAAAGCCGGAGTCCTGAACCAGACCGGAAAGAGTTCCTAAAATATCCATGGAAGCCCCTCCTTATGCCAGAACAATGAGGGGAGAACCGGTCTCCACAGTGCTGCCCTTGGGGGCGACGATCTGAGCCACGGTGCCGTCCTTGGGGGCGAAGATCTCGTTCTCCATCTTCATGGCCTCCAGCACCACCAGCAGATCCCCGGCCTTGACGGCCTGACCCTGATTGACCTCCACCCGCAGGACAGTGCCGGGCATGGGGGCGGGCACCGGCTCACCGGCGGCGGTGGCTGCCGCGGCGGCAGGGGCGGCGGCGGGCGCAGCAGCAGGAGCGGCAGGCGCAGCGGCCACGGGCGCGGCGGCAGGAGCGGCGGGGGCAATGGCTTCGTACTCGTCCAAGAGCATGGCCTTGCCCTGCTCCACCTCGATCTCATAGGTCTTGCCGTTCAAAGTAACCTTATATTTCATCTCACTTGACCTCCTTGATGGACTTGAAGCGCAGCTCGTTCAAAGGCTTGCCCAGCTTGTCGGCCACGATGGCCATGAGCATGGCGGCGTCCTTGTCGCTGACGCTGTGGAGCGCGATCTGTCCGGCAGAGCCGGGGGCGGCAGGGCCGTCCTTGGCGGCGGCGGGCGCAGCGGGGGTGGCCGCCGGGGCGGCAGCTCCGGCGGACTTCTTGGCGACCATGGCCTTGCCCATAATGATGACCACAGCCATCAGAAGGATCAGGCCGATAAACACCACGCCGTAGCCCAAAATGGCGTTGACCAGCGCGTCGGGGAAAAGAGGCATGTTACCCATCTTCGTCTCCCCCTTACGCTTCCTGAATGGTGTAGGTGCAGACGTTCTCTTCCTTCGCCTTGCGCTCGGTCAGGAACTTCTTGGCCTGATCGGGGAAGCAGATGTAGCTCATCACGTCCTCCTCGGACTGGGCCAAATCGCCCAGAGCCTCCTTAGCGGCCTTGAACTCCTCGCCGGTGCGCTTGGAGTCCTCCACGCGGCAGTCAGAGGGCTTGCCGCCTGCGCCGAGGATCTTCTCCTCCAGCTCCTTGCTCACTTCGCCGGGGGCTACGCCGTAGTCGCCCTTGAAGTAGTTCTTGATCTCGGTGGAGATCTGCTTGTAGCGCTCGCCCATCAGGACGTTGATCACGGCCTGATTGCCCACCATCTGGGAAAGGGGGGTGACCAGCGGGGGGTAGCCCAAATCGGCGCGGACGGAGGGGATCTCCGCCAGAGCCTCGTCAAACTTATCCATGGCGTTCATGTCCTTGAGGTTGGCGATCATGTTGGAGAGCATACCGCCGGGGACTTTGTAGACCAGCGCCTGAGAATCGGTGCCCATGCTCTTGGGATTGAGCAGGCCGGAGTCGATGTACTTCTGCTTCAGGGGCTTGAAGTGGTCGTTGACCTGATTGATGACCTTCTCGTCCAGCCCGCAGGGGATGCCGTACTGCTGCAGGGCATAGAACAAGGTCTCGGTGGCGGGCTGAGACGTGCCGTTGGACATGGCAGAGGAGGCACAGTCGACCACGTCCACGCCGCTCTCAATGGCTTTGGTGATGGTCATGTAGGCCATGCCGGTGGTGCAGTGGGTGTGGAGGATGATGGGCATATCCCCCACCGCGTCCTTGATCCCTTTAATAAGGTGCTCGGCCTCATAGGGGGACATCGTGCCCGCCATATCCTTCAGGCAGATGGTGTCGAAGCCCATGGTCTTGAGCTCCTTGCACATTTCTACGTACTTCTCCACGGTGTGGACGGGAGACTGGGTGTAGGAGATACAGCCCGAGGCGACGGTGCGCTTGGTGGCGTACTTCTTGGTGGCCTCCAAGGCGGTCTTGATGTTGCGGAAGTCGTTGAGGGCGTCGAAGATACGGATGATGTCGATGCCGTTCTTGATGGACAGCTCCACAAACTTCTCCACCACATCGTCGTGGTAATGCTTATAGCCCAGCAGGTTCTGACCGCGCAGCAGCATCTGCAGCCGGGTGTTGGGCATGGCGGCGCGGATCTTACGCAGCCGCTCCCACGGATCTTCGCCCAGATAGCGCAGGCAGGAGTCGAAGGTAGCGCCGCCCCAGCATTCCACCGAATAATACCCCGCCTTGTCCATCACGGGCAGGATCGCCTCGAAATCCTCGAAGGGCATCCGGGTGGCGATGAGGGACTGCTGTGCGTCGCGCAGGACAGTCTCTGTGATTTGAACCTGTTTCACGATCAAATTGCCTCCTCTTACCAATAACTTTTGGTGCTTCGCCGCCGTTTTAACGTGCGGTGGGCGGCGACAACCCATCTTCCCGCATTCTAATCGAAGTATACTATGTTTTGGGGAAAATTGCAAGTCTTTTCACAAAGTTTCCGCCCCGGAGAAATTTTTCCCCAAAGGCTTGACAAGGGATCAAGAGGTTGGTATAATAACCTTCGCCTTTAAGAACGGCGCGCACAAAGATAGCGGGATTGTGTAAGGGTAGCACGACAGACTCTGACTCTGTTTGTGAGGGTTCGAATCCTTCTCCCGCTGCCAAGAAAAATCACCGGAATCTTCGGATTCTGGTGATTTTTTTGCGTTACGCAGGTTTTAGTTTCGCTCACTAAAGTGTGCCTGCCACTTTGCCAAAATTCCGCCAAAATTATATCGGTCCTGCCTTTGTGTGACCTTTTTCAGAAAGCAGTACATCTTGCAAAATTCCGGACGCATGTTGTTTGGATTCTCTCTGGATTCCTCCATAGAATTCGTCCGTTGTGGAGTAGCTTTCGTGCCCGAGCCACCACTGAACTTCCTGCATGGAGGCGCCGTTAGACAGAAGCAACGATGCATTCGTATGCCGCAGATCATGAAACCTGATCTTTCTGAATCCGTTTTTCTTTAAGACCTGCGGGAAGGTGTAAGAAATATACTCAGGTGTGATTAAGCGTCCGTCCGGCCCAACACAAACGAATCTGTCCCAATCTTTTGAGTATGTTTCTCCTAACATTAGGCGGTTCTTGTTCTGCTCTACACGCCATCGTTTGAACATTTTGATCTGCGGTTCACCGAGACAGAACATGCGAACACCAGCCTTTGATTTCGGGTACTCCCTGTATTTGAATCTCGGCACGCCACTTTTCGTTTGCACTACAACACCGTTGATTGTCAGTGTTCCTTCCTCCAAATCAACGTCTTCCCATCGGAGGCCAGAGATCTCACCTCTTCTCAGTCCAAACCAGCATGACAGAGTGATCGGTATCTCCATTTTTGTCCCGCTGATTACTGCCAGTAGGTCTTTTGTCTCTCGCGTGTTGTAATACTTCCCTCGGAATTTGATCATTTTCCCAAGCACAACATTCTCTGCCGGGTTCGATGCAACGATTTTTTTCCGCATGCCATCTTTGAACGCAGAATAGATGCACGCTTGGTAGTGACTAATCGTGTTCTCTGACACTCCGTCAGTGTCTCTCTTGTACTGGTAAAACCCCTCGATCTCTGTCTCCGCGCATTCCTGCAACATAATACCGCGGTCATTGAAATACGGTGCTATCGTGTGCTTGATCATACGCATATATTCTGTGTAGGTCGTTTCAGCGATGCAGTGTTTTCTACCGTTACACCACAATTCCAGATAGTCCCCAAACAGCATATCGTCGTAATTGATGGCTGGCTCGATTTTTTGCTTCCATTCTTCAAACACCCTTAGCCGCTCTTCTTCACCTGCTTTTTTCCCGTATTTTAGTGGCAGGTTTGTTTTGACCCACTTTTGTTTGGACTTTCCGTTCTGTTTCCAACATAGTACAACATACACAGTATCCCTTTTGGTTTGCAAGCTAGCTGTCATGGTAGCCTCCTCCTACTTGACTGTATCGCCAACGCTTGCTGTTACTATGTATCATTATCGCATTTTTCCGACAAGTAGTCAATGAAATCCTCCCTTCTTATGCGTATCAATTTCCCGATTCGCATTGTTTTGAGTTCTCCTGATTTTACTATCGTATATGCAGTACTTTTTCCTATTTTCAGCACATCTTGCAGGTCATTGATTGTTAAAACATCCGGTATATTGTTTGTGTTCAAGGTTTCCCTCCAGTATTTGTTGATAGGGCGGTCAAATCTGACCGCCCTATCCATTATCATATCATCCGATAAAGCAACTCTACGCTATAGACTCTGCCATGTTTAGTGTTTTTCTTGCCATCATCCTTAATCGGAGAAAATAGTTCGATCCCGTTCGTGTTGTCTTCTCTCAAAACGTGTTGGCCGACCCGATCACGAGATATGTAATAATCTTTTTCTCCTTGTACGATGTGGGCAAGCTCTTTCTCTCCTAATTTATTATAGCTCATGCGTCTGTGCTGCCAAAGCCGCCTACCCGAAGCGTGTCTGTCATATCTCCATCCACCCTAAAATACGGAATGATGATGCCTTGCATGAACGCCTGGCCTTTATTGATGTGAATGGGTTTGTCTTGACTGGTGAGCTTTGCCATGATATGACCTCCGTTGGCAGCGTGAGAGTAATCTGCGTCGATGATTCCAACCGTATTAGCCAGCCCAAGTCCGAATTTGAAGCCGAGTCCGCTGCGAGGCACACACATCAGGAATTTGTCCTCATCCAATTCTACCCCAACCCCCGTAGGAATAAGAGCTTCGTCCCACGGAGAGAGGTCAATGTCATAGGGGGCAAAAAAGTCATATCCAGCTGAAAAAGCCGTTCCTCGTTGTGGTAGCTTAATGTTATTATACTCGTCTTCCAAATTTACGCCAATTCGGTCAGTTGCATCCTCATATTGTTGGTTAGTCACCTTGTAGAATTGATTCATGTAATTCCTCCATATAGATGGAATAGGCATCTTCTCGCCTTTCGCCCATAGTTTCAGCATAGAAATACTTTGCTTCTTCGTCTGTTGCACAGCCCGTGCATACGAGTGCTCCATCAATATAGTAAGCCTCGTCGTAGCGGTAAAGCTCCCGCCAGCAACGAGAGCACTCTCCGTATGCATCATCAGAGTGGATGTTCCCTTGTCCAAAGAACGTCATAGATGGAGCACACGCTCCTTGATTTCCTGTACACGGCCTTGGTTCCAGTCGTTTGTTCCGATATCCTTCGTACCCTCGGTTTCCCGATATTTATCATGGGAGTAGACTATACAATCTGTGCGCGGTGCGTGAATATATGTAAATTGACTCAGATATTGACCTGTCTTATTACGGGAGACATGCCCAACAGCCATCGTATAATCAGTGTTTTCCTTTGCTGTAACCCATTCCAGATTATCAGCCGTATTGTCTGATCGCACACAATTGATGTGATTTACATATCGTTTGTTTTCTGGATTTTCCAAAAATGCTTCAGCCACAAGGCGATGGATGTATCGGTCAACTCGACGCCCTGTTTTGATGTTTCTCATGCACACTCTTGCGTATCCAGTTTTGGTATATCTAGGCTTAATCTCATATAGAGGAACTCGCTTATTTCTGTTGCGGTTCCCTTTTCCAAGATTACTGTACACCCTTCCGTCGTCCGATACAAAATATCCATCAAAGTCAGCAATTGGAATTAACATATATTCACCTCCATTCACAGTCGGCATTGTAGTCGTTGAACATTCTCCACCGGCATCACCCGCTGAGGAGCTTTGCTGCGTTAGGCTGGGCCTCCTGGTGGTGTGTCGTGAAGAAGTCTCCATGCCGCCAGAAATCCACGTCTTGGAGAGGCAGTATCTTGTGGGCCAGGCAGTAGTTCAGGAATGGCGCACAGTCAGCCACCATCGCCCCGGCCTGTACCACGTCCAGCAACAGACCATCCACATCTTTGAATGGGTCATAGCGGCGTACCGCCAAAGACTTTGGGATAAGGTATAGCATACCGTCCGTCTGCTCCAAGGTGTAGCCGCTGTACCGGGACACCGCCCCGGAGAAATGGGTGAAGTTCAGCGTTGGCATGATATGACCGCTCCTTCGTCATAGCTTGCGGCAAGAACCTATCACGGCTTGCCATAGCACAAATATAACAGTTTGTCAAAAAATATCCTGTCGGAACTTGGGGAACGATTTAGCTTGACTGGAAATATCTGGTGATATAACATTTCAGTATCATATCACGCAGTAGAAAAGGAGACAAAACGAGATACAAGTGAATGAAATTCTAATGACGGAAAGGAGGACTGCATTTGAAAACTGACTACCGCAATTTTGACGAGCTGCCCGCCATGCTGACGGCTAACGAGCTGGCCGGGGCGCTGGGCATTTCCAGAGCCGGGGCCTATGCCCTGATCCACAGCAAGGGCTTTCCCACCCTGCGGATCGGGAAACGGCTCATGGTGCCAAAAGACAAGCTGACCCAGTGGATCGACCGCAACACCGGGGACGGATAGCCCCTGTCTACTTGTTAGCAAGCACTGGATTTGTATGGCACAAATCCAAAGGACGGCAGGGGCACCGCCCCTGCAACCCCAACGAAGAAAGGAGGCAATCAATGGGGAAAACCAAGACGCTGACCATCCGGTTAAGCCCGGAGGATATGGCGTTGTTGAAGTCCTATACAACCAAGACCCACCTCTCCCAGTCCGCCTACCTGCGGACGCTGATCCGGGGCTATGTGCCCAAGGCGTACCCGCCGGAGGCATTCTTTGAGCTGATGGGCAAGCTGGAAAGCGGCGGTAGGCTGGACGGCGAAATAGTAGAGGGTATTTTGACCCTGCGGCAAGCCGTCACCGCCCCGGAAAAGATCAACTGATGGCGACCACGGCCATTTGGAAAGTCAAGGGCAGCCTGGGCCGGGTGGTGGACTATGCCGCCAACCCAGACAAGACCACGGAGTTTACCCAGGAGGACTTGCAGGGCCTCCAGGATGTGATGGACTATATGACCCAAGACTACAAGACCGAAGAACAGCGGTACGTCAGCGGCGTGAACTGTGTCCCGGCTATCGCAAGGGACGAAATGCAGATGGTCAAGGGGCAGTTTGGCAAGGAGGGCGGGATCGTAGCCTTTCACGGCTACCAGTCCTTCGCCCCTGGGGAGGTCACGCCGGAGCAGGCCCATGCCATCGGGATAGAGCTTGCCAAGCGGCTGTGGGGCGATAGGTTCCAGGTGGTAGTTGCGACCCATCTGGACAAGGAGCATATCCACAACCACTTTGTGCTGAACTCTGTCTCTTTTGTGGATGGCAGGAAGTTTAACGACTGCAAGGCTACCTATGCCCTTATGCGGCGCATTTCCGACGAGCTGTGCCGGGAGCATGGTCTGTCCGTCATTGAACACCCGGAGCAAGGGCGTACCATGAGCTACGACACCTGGCAGGCCGAGCAGAAAGGCAAGCCCACCTGGTACGGCCAGATCCGCCGGGATGTAGATACCGCCATCACCCGGTCATTTCTGTTTGACCATTTCATCGACGACCTGAAGCGGCAGGGATATGAAGTAAAGCAGGGCAAGTACATAGCGGTGAGGCCGCCGGGCAAGGAGCGGTTCGTCAGACTCAAGACCCTGGGGGACAACTACACCGAGGAAAGCATACGACAACGTATCTATGACCATGAGCAGACGCCGCTCTACCATAGACCGCCAGCCCCGCCAAAGCGGAGGTACAAAGTGCGGGGCAAGCCCAAGAAGCTGACAGGGTTTCGGGCGTTGTACTATCACTATCTCTACCTGCTGGGCAAGCTGGGAAAGCCCAGATCCTCACCACGCAAAAGCCGCTACCTGATGAACGAGATTATCAAGTTAGACCGCTACATGGAGCAATTCAACCTGTTGTGGAAATACCGCATTGACACGGAGAGCCAGCTCCACACCCTGGAGGGGGTCATCCAAGCCGACCTTGACGCACTCACCGCTCAAAGAACAGACCTCTACCGCCAGAGACGGAAAGACCCTGACAATGAAATGCTCCTTTCTGAAATCGAATCCATCGATCGATCTATCCGAGGTAGGCGGCGGGAGTTAAGGATATGCGCCCGGATCGAGGCGGACATTCCCATCATTCGTCAGAAAGCCTTTGAGCCGATCCCGCCAGCACCCCCACCCAAGCGGGAAAAGCCACCGACCAAACGCAAACACCGCCAGCCCCAACGGTAGCGGCGTTGCCCTTTGTGGGAGGGTACTCCGCCGCTCCGCTCCCCGTCAAGGCTAAAGTGAACCGGCCCGCCCCTGCGTGAGAGGGGGCGGGCCGGGCCTTGACCGGAACCGGGCGGCGGAGGGGTAGTAGT
>CAJUAS010000051.1 GCA_910584395.1 uncultured Oscillospiraceae bacterium
AGCGTCCGCCCAGCAGGCCGAACAGCTGCCCCCGGCCGCAGTAGCGGTTGCAGTAGCCCTTTGTTCCACGGGCAATGGCAATGATCAGCGGGATAAAAAAGAAGAACAAGCCGATCCATGCGAACAGGATGTTGAAAAAGCCCAAGATCAGATAGGCCAGCTCCACGATCCACAGGTAGTCGTACCAATGTTTTTTCATGCCGGCACCTCCCGGATCTCAATGACGCTGGCCGGACACTCCTTGGCGCACTTCCCGCAGCCCACGCATTTGCTCTCGTCCACCTGGGCCGCCACCCCGCGGATGACCCGGATGGCGGACAGCGGGCAGACCTTCATACAGCAGCCGCAAGCCACGCAGTCCCTTTGATTTACCAACGCCTTGCGGCGTTTCTTTTTTACTGGCTCCATATTTTGTGACCCCCACATTTCGTAGTTTCCTATGATATGAGAAAGACCGTTGTCCATATCACTGCTCGGTGATCATTCCGATCCCCTTTTCCAGCGTTTCGCGGTCAATGGCGCCGGTAGCCCGGGCCACGCCGTATCCATCCGCGTCAAGGAAATAGGTGGTGGGCAAAGAATACACGCCGTAGGTCGCGGCGGCGTCGCCGTCCGTGTCATAAAACACCGGGAAGGAATATCCCTGCTCGTCAATAAAGGCCGTTGCTTTCTCAAAGGACTCCCGGTCGCTGGTAGTCATGTTCACCATAAGGAAATGAACCTCCTCCCCCAGCTCGGTGTAAGCCTCGTCAAAATCGGGCATCTCGCTCTGGCAGGGGCCGCACCAGCTGGCCCAGAAGTTGAGCACCACCGGCTTGCCCACATAGTCGGACAGATGGATCTCGTTGCCTTCCCGGTCATACACCGTGAAGTCGGAAGCCAACACCTTTTCCTCTTCGTCCTCACTGTTCTCCTGGTCCTGCGCCTCGTTCTGCACGGCCAGTTGGTCGTGTTCCACCCCCGGGCTCAGCTTGTTATAGAGAACATAGGCTCCACCCAGCAGCAAAACGAAAGCCAATATCACGATCAACAATATCTTATTCTTTTTCATAAACGCCTCCTAACCCAGCAGACCAAGCAGCCGGCCAAACATTCCAGTGGCCATCAACAGGCCGATAAGGACCAGCAGACCGCCGCTGACCTTGTTGATGATGTTGTAATGCCGTTTGATCCAGTCAAAGGTGGATTTCAAGTAGCCGATCAGCACCGCGCTGAGAATAAAGGGAATCCCCAGGCCCAGAGAATAGACCAGCAGCATGAGCATACCCTCTACCACATGGCCCTGCTGGGAGGCCAGCATCAGCGCCGAGCCGAGAAAAGCCCCCACGCAAGGCGTCCAGCCGACAGAGAATACAATGCCGAACAGCACTGCGGAGAAAAAGCCCATGTTGGCTGTGTCCACCGAGCGGCCGCTCCCCCGGAACAGGTTCACCTTGAACACGCCCAAAAAGTTGAGGCCAAAGAAGATCACCACCAAGCCGGATACAAGGTTAACGGCTGTCTGGTATTCCCGCAGGAAGCTGCCCACCGTCCCCGCCAGCGCCCCCATGACCGTAAACACGGCGGTGAAGCCCAGGACAAAGCCCAGCGCGCCGGTCAAGGTCTTCCTCATGCCGCTCTCCCCGCCCCCGGCAAAGTAGGAGATGTAGATGGGCAGCATGGGCAGCAGACAGGGGGAGATAAAGGTGATGATCCCCTCCAGAAATGAGATCACATATTGCATTTACCGCCGCACTCCCTTCCGAATATGCCGGACAGCAGCCAGCCAACGAGACCCATATAAAACATCGTGACCAGGGGATGAAAGGTCAGCGGGCAGGTCCCGGACGAACATCCGACGAAGTAGTAATAGGCAAGGCCGGCCAGCGCTCCTCCCACAGTAAACAGGATCGGCTTCACCCATTTTTTGATATTTTTCTTCATGATCAAACACCCTCTTTCCTCTGAATAGCAGTATAACTCATTTTTTCTGTCCCCTCTGTGACGTTATCACACAATAAAAGCGACGCAGAATTTGAACCGCGCCGCTTTTATCATGCTATTCTCAGGACGATATCAATTGTATTTATACTTTCGTCATCCACAGACCGTGGAGATTGCAGTAAGCATAAACCGCAACCATTTTGTCATCCCCCAAAGAAAAGGTGACATTGGGATCGTCGCCGGGCTTCAGGGCCTTGCGCTGGCCGCCGTTCTCGGTTTGAATGTAGACCCACTCGATGGAGTGTTCCGGAAGCATAGGGTGGTCCACAGCGCCCACATTGACATTGACAGCCCCTTCTTCCACCGTGACCACAGGCAGATGCTTTTCGCCGGCGGCGTCCACGGTGTTGGGCTCCAGAGCTTCCATCTTCTGACCGCAGCACATCATGGGTACACCGGAATCATGGATCATGCCAACCAGATTACCGCAATGACGGCAGATATAAAATTTGCTGCTCATTTAATCTTCCTCCTTCTCAATCTTCACAAACTTGTCGGCGGGCTGTTTGCACACCGGGCACTTGAAATCGGGGGTCATGGGCCCCTCGTGAATGTAGCCGCAAACCGTGCATTTCCACTTTTCCATTTTTGCTTCCTCCTGGCTTTCATTAAATTGAAGGGTATGTAACAGTTCGTCCACCACATCGGCGGGGATGCCGGGGTAGGACCTGATCTGCTCCAGGAACGCCCGGGTATTGCCGCTCTGAGGGAGCATAAAGCCCGCCTCCCGGCACAGATCCTCCGCCATCAGTCGGGAGGACTTTTCCACGGCCACGCTCAGGGCGTCCGGCAGCCGAGAAGCGATGTTTTCAGCTTGTGCCTTGCTCTGGATCAGTCCCCGCAGGGCTTCCACAACCTTGTCCTCCTTGGGTTGCTGCACAGGGAGGGACTTGGGAACCATGGAGATGGCCCCGGAGGGGCAGGCCTCGGCGCAGGCGCCGCAGCCGATGCACTTATCAGGGTCGATCACGCTGTTCTCGGTGTCTGTTGCTCCAGTGGGACAGACGTAGAGACACAGACAGTCCTTGGTGCATAGGCGAAGATTTCTTACTGCGTATTTTTCAGCCATGCTCACACCCTCCCATCCACTTTTTCAAACTTCCAGCTGGGGACCTTGCACACCGGACACAGCTCCGGAGGCGTATCGCCCACATAGACAAAACCGCAGACGGTACAGACCCAGACACCGGTGTTTTCCAGCATCTTATCTCCTTCGCTTTCATAACGATTCAGCAGGGTCTGAAGCATTCGGGTGACCTTTTCGCTCCAGACCTGGCACCGCAGGGCGCCCCGGTCGGGCTTCTCGCCGGCCACAGCGTTGCCATAGGGGTATCCTACCGAAAGATCGTTTTCGATCAGCTCCAGCAGCTTTTGGGTGCTGGCCTCCCGCATCGGCTCAGCCTTGGAGCGGAAGAAGGCCGCCAGCTTTTGAAAGCCTTCCATTTGCCGGGGCAGATACTGCTTTTCGCAGCCTCTGGCCAGGTTGGAGCAGATGACGCTCATCTCCATGGCGGACAGCTCCTTCTCCACATGGGGCTTGTCCGGTGTGGCCTCGGGCTTGATCGGCTCACCCTCTTCCCGGAACGCGGACTTGTCCGCGCCGCACAGGGGACACTTCCAATCGTCGGGCAGGGCCTTCCATGGGCCGCTAACGGCTTCGTCATAGATATATCCGCAGATGGAACAGACATATTGCTTCATAGAGTTTACCGCCTCCTTTATCTGTATTTTATCAGGCCACAGCATAAATTCCGTAACTTTATCACGCTTCTCAGCCGCAGCTGTGATGACCGCAGCCGTGGTCGCCGCAGGCGTGGGGCTCGCCGCCGTGCTCGTGGTCGTGGTGGTCGCAGTGGACAGCGGAGTCAAAACGCAGCGTCCCGGCTAGCAGGGCGTTCACCGTCTCGTCCGCGCTGCCGCTGACGCCGCCGTACAGCTTGATACCCGCCTGAGCCAACGCCGCCTGGGCGCCGCCGCCGATGCCGCCGCAGATCAGGGCATCCGCCCGAAGGGCGCTGAGAACGCCCGCCAGAGCGCCGTGTCCGCTGCCGTTGGTGTCCACCACCTGGGATGAGAGGACCTTCCCATCCTCCACATCGTAAACCTTGAACTGCTCGGTGTGGCCGAAGTGCTGAAAGATGCTTCCGTTTTCGTAGGTGACCGCAATTCTCATGACCGTTTCTCCTTTTGATCTCGCATATTGTTGATTGAGCTTCTGTTTGTAACAGCCGTTACATCTGCAGGGCGGGCCGTCCCCATTGCAGAGCTGATAGTCTCCGCCCTCGATCCGCAGGGGCAGGCCGTCCACCAGCGCGTCCGCCAGTTTCTTCCGGGCGGCGGCGTAGATCTGCTGCGCGGTGGTGCGGGCCACTCCCATTAATTCGCCGCACTGCTCCTGAGAGAGTCCCTCCTTGTCGATGAGGCGGATGACCTCGTACTCGTCCACCGTCAAGATGACCACCCGTTCTCCGCTTTTCCCGCCCTCTGGAAAAAATGTCAGTGTACGCGGAAAATCGCATACGCGGCGGCATTTCTTTGGCCTTGGCATATCGCACCTCCTTCGCCCTTTCATTGTAGAGATATTTACGGCATATGTCAATAACATTTCTTGACATATGCCGTAAATTGGGTTATACTCCGCCATGGGAGGGCAGACTATGAACTTTGAACACTTTTTTCCTGTGTGGGATCAATTAAACGCAACGCAGAAAAGCCGGATACAGGACAGTTTGATTGAACGGCAGATCAAAAAGGGAACCATGATCCACAACGGGAGCATGGACTGTACCGGGCTGCTGCTGGTGCGGTCCGGACAACTGCGAGCCTACATTCGCTCCGACGAGGGGCGGGAGATCACCCTTTACCGTCTGTTTGACAGGGATATGTGTCTGTTTTCGGCCTCCTGCATCATGCGCTCCATCCAGTTTGATGTAGCCATTGAAGCGGAAAAGGATACCGACCTGTGGATCATTCCCCCGGAGGTCTATAAAACGATCATGGAGGAGTCCGCGGCGGTGGCGAATTACACCAACGAGCTGATGGCCTCCCGTTTTTCAGACGTGATGTGGCTGATAGAGCAGATCATGTGGAAGAGCTTCGACAAGCGGCTGGCCGCCTTTCTGCTGGAGGAGGCCGCCATCGAGGAGAGCAGCCGCCTCCACCTCACCCACGAAGCCATCGGCAGCCACCTGGGCAATCCCCGGGAGGTGGTCACCCGGATGCTCCGCTATTTCCAGGACGAGGGCATGGTGAAGCTGTCCAGAGGGATGATCGAGATTACAAATGAAGAAAAACTGCGGCAAATGGTCTGACCCAAAAAGTCCTCCTGTGCGTTTGCACAGGAGGACTTTTCTTCTCCCATCAAGCCTGCTCCATTCCACAGGCGGTGGCCTGTTCGATCAGGCAGCGGTCGTGTTTCACCGCGTCATAATAGCGGTAGCCGCCGGCGAAGTTGTAGCAGTCAAAGCCGTGGCCCGTCAGGATCCGGGCGGCGATGTAGCTGCGCAGGCCGCTCTGGCACACCAGATAGACCGGCTTGCCCTTGTCCAGTTCTCCCAGCCGCTGGCGCAGGTCGTCCACCGGGATGTTGACAAACCCGTCCATATGACCGGCGTTGAACTCCATCTCTGTGCGGGTATCCAGCAGGGTCACGCTGCCGTCCCGGGGCAGAGCGTCCACATCCTCCAGATACCACTGCTTCATTACGCCGTTTTTCAGGTTCTCTACCATGAAGCCCGCCATATTCACCGGGTCTTTGGCGGAGGAATAGGGCGGTGCGTAGGCCAGGTCCAGGTCCTTCAGGTCGGCGGCCTTCATGCCGCAGCGGATGGCGGTGGCAAGCACGTCGATGCGCTTGTCCACCCCCTCGTAGCCCACGATCTGGGCTCCCAGCAGCCGGTAGGTCCCCCGTTCAAAGACCACCTTCATGGTCATGACCCTGCCGCCGGGGTAGTAGCCCGCGTGGCTCATGGGGGAGAGAATGACCTTGTCCACGTCCAGCCCGGCCTTTTGGGCGCTTTGCTCGTTGAGCCCGGTGGCGGCTGCGGTCATGCGGAGCACCTTGATGACGCTGCTGCCCTGGCTGCCCCGGTAGCGGCTGTCCCCGCCGCAGATGTTGTCTGCGGCAATGCGCCCCTGCTTGTTGGCGGGACCCGCCAGGGAGATGACCGCGTCCTCCCCGGTGACGAAATGCTTTACCTGCACCGCGTCCCCCACGGCGTAGACATCGGGGACGGAGGTCTCCATCCGGTCGTTTACCACGATGCTGCCTTTCAGCCCCAACTCCAAACCGGCCTCTTTGGCCAGAGCGGTGTCCGGGGTGACGCCGATGGCCAGCACCACCATGTCGGCGTGGAGGGGGGCGCTGTCTTTCAGCAACACGTCTATGCCGTTGCCCTTCTGGGAAAAGCCCTCCACCGTGTGGCCCAGGGCCAGCTTGACCCCGCCCCAGCGCATCTCGCCGTGGATGAAGGCCGCCATGTCCGGGTCGAAGGGGTTCATCAGCTGCTTGGGCCGTTGGACGATGGTCACGTCCATGCCCAGCTCCCGCAGGTTCTCCGCCACCTCCAGGCTAATGAAGCCGCCCCCCGCCAGCACGGCGGACCGGGGATGGTGGGCGTTGATATAGTCCTTGATGCGGAGGGTGTCCTCCACCGTCCGCAGGGTAAAGACTTTCTCCAGCCCCACCCCGGGCAGCCGGGGCTGGGTGGGCTTGGCGCCGGGGGAGAGAAGCAGCTTGTCATAGGACTCCTCAAACTCCTCCCCCGTCTCCAGGTTTTTCACCGAGATGGTCTTTTTCTCGGGGTGGATGGCGGTGACCTCGTGACGCACCCGCATATCCACCCGGAAGCGGGCGAAGAAGCTCTCCGGTGTTTGGAGGGTCAGCGCTCCGGCGTCGGCGATGGTCCCGCCAATGTAATAGGGCAGGCCGCAGTTGGCGTAGGACACATATCCCGAGCGCTCAAAGACCACGATCTCCGCCTGTTCGTCCAGCCGACGCAGCCGGGCCGCTGCGGTGGCCCCTCCCGCCACGCCGCCGATGATGAAGATCTTCATATTAGATGCCCTCCTCACAGCATGGCAAGGATCTGTTCTTTGGGCCTTACCCCCACAGCCTGATTGGTTACCTTGCCGTTCTTCATGATCACTAAGGTCGGGATGCTCATGATACCGAATTGAATGGCCAACTCCGGCTGCTCGTCCACATTGACCTTGACCACCTTGAGGTCGCCCCGCTCAGCTGCGATCTCATCCACGATGGGGCCGACCATCCGGCAGGGACCGCACCAGGACGCCCAAAAGTCCAGCAGGATGGGTTTCTCAGAGTTGATCACTTCGCTTTGAAAATTGGTTTTATTGATGTTGATAACAGACATATTGCAGCTCTCCTTTGTTCTTTTATGGCTGTATTATATCCGGGGGAGAAAAATTGTTCCGTGATGTAATCACATAAACTGAGCCACACAGGAACACGATAGTAAATTATTGTTCGCAAAACAACAGCAGTTGCACCGCTAATCAATGAAAAAGACCGGGAACGGAGCCGTAGCTCTGTTCCCGGTCTTGCTGTGCGCTTAGTCTCGGTTTAGTTCCACCCGCAGCTCCTCAATGAGCGCGGCTCGTTTCTCCGTGCCCTTGGTGGCCTCCAGCAGCAGGATGGTGCTGTCCCGTTTGGCCGCCGCACGCTCCACCCAGGCGTTGAAGTCCTCCCGGCTCATGTGGCCCTTCATGACGCGGGCATAGTATTTCTTGTAGGCCCGCTTGTAGAGCTTCCAGGTCTCCTCGCTCTGGAGCTTATTCTCAAACACCGCTCTGGCACCCACCTCCCGGCAAGTCTTGACCTCCTCACCGGGAGCGATACGCTCACAGTAGATGGCCCGGTCGCCCTGCTCGTGGAGAAACCAGCGGCCACACAGGCGGCACTGCCTGGGGGCGTTGCCGTGAAGGATGGCCTTGCCCAACTCTACGTAGAGAAAATCACGCAGAGAGGAGAAAGTGTACTGCTCCACAAGAACAAGATCCCGGCCATGCCGCTGGTAATCGTATTGAATGGCGCACTCCACAATACCGTCCTCGTCCAGCAGGGAAAACTCCTCCGCCGTTCCAGTGAGGACTACCGGCTCACCGAACTCCTTGGCGAACAGCTGCAAGCGAAGCTCCAACCGCCGCTTTAGGGTGGAGCCATCCTCCACGCTCCTGAAATTTTCGTCCTCAAGGAAGAAAGAGGTCACCGCCTCGCCAAATTTGAAAGGCCCCTGCTGGTCGATCCAGTATTGGCTGCCTCGCTTTTCTATGGTCAGCGGGAAGGTCAGTCTGGGGAAGCTCATGCGAAGTCCTCCTCTGCGATAGACAATTTATTTTTGAAACGCTATTGACAATTCTTCTGGCCCATGTTATAGTCTATCCACAAATAGACTATACACCGTATGGCGATAATAGTCAACCACTAATTTCAACACAGGAGGAAAACCAATGAAGCAATCCAAGTACAAGTCCTACGATGACCTGCCGCTGTTCCTCAACGCCGAGATGGTATCGGCGGTGCTGGGCGTCGCTCCGTCCAGCGCCTATGAGCTCATGCACGAGCCGGAGTTTCCAACGCTCCGCATCGGCAACAGGATGGTGGTATCCAAGGCGAAGTTCGTTCAGTGGGTAGAGACCAACACGAAGGGAGGTAATAGTCAATGAGCAGATCAAAGTTCCAACGCTGGCCTAAGCGGGATCCCATCAAGAACTGCTTCCTGCTGCCCAACGAGGTGTTCCAGCTTGACCTCTCCGGGGGAGCCAAGCTGGTCTACGCCTACCTGATCTACTGCGAGGACCGGGACACCTACCAATGCGTGGTCAGCTAAGCAGGCGGTAGAGACGGACATGGGCCTGACCGCTCTGCTGGGCTATCTGAATATCGATCCGGACTACCTGAAGAAGCTCCGGGCAGGGAGTGTGAAAAATGTGAAAGCCACCAACGGGCGGCTGACCTTTGAGCGCAAAGCGCAGGAACAGGATGATGAAGAATGGCAAGACTGATCGTCAAGAGTCCCTACATTAAGGGCGGCGGCAAAGGCGGCTACGCCAAGTACATCGCCACACGGGATGGCGTGGAACTGCTGCCCTCGGGGTACATGGAGTACATGGCCCAGCGTCCTCGCTCCCACGGCCTGTTCGGCGACAGCGATACCGCTGACCTGGCCTCTGCCATCCAAGAGGTCAACGAGTACCCCGGCAACATCTGGACCCACATCATCTCCCTCAAGCGGGAGGACGCCGAGCGGCTGGGGTACGACCGCGCTGCTCAGTGGCGCAACCTGATTAGAGCACACAGAAATGAAATCGCCGCCGCT
>CAJUAS010000052.1 GCA_910584395.1 uncultured Oscillospiraceae bacterium
AGCGCTTGAATGGCATTCAAGAGGTCAGCGGTTCGATCCCGCTTATCTCCACCAACAAAACTCACACAGTCACAAACTGTGTGAGTTTTGTTATATCCAAGAGAGCTGGCAGATGCTAATTGTTTATATACAAAAAGACAGCGTGGCGGAAGCCACGCTGTCTTTTGTCGGATAGAAGAGAATTACTTCTCGGCGGGATACGCCGCGTTGAACATCTCGATGGCCGTGTCGTTGTCGCCGGAGATGATGAGCATGATGTGCGTCCCGTCGGGAGCGACCACAATCTGGCCGTTCTGAGCCATCTCCAGAGGATCGGGGAGGTAGCCCTCAAAGCCCTGAATGGTGGTCTGCTTGCGGGCCTCCAGATCCTCCTTGGCGGCGTCCATCTTGCCCTCGGCCACCTCGCCGATGACGATGGTGTCAGCGTTGATCATCATGGGGAAGTAGCCGATGATGGAGGTGAAGTTCTCCTGATGGATGCCCATGTACTCCTCCATCTCAGCGGGGGAGTTCTTCATGCGGGCGCCCAGCTCCACGGCCTCCATGATGGAGCGGACCACCTTCATGTCGGGGTCGGAGGCGGAGGTGGTGATGGTATAGCACTCGCCGTCGTCGGTGACGGAGACGGTCTCCAAGGCGTCCAGCAGGCTGACGGGGAGGAAGGTGTAGCCCGCGGGGTCGAGATAGGGCTTCACATCCTCCTGAAGCTCCTGAGCGACCTGCACGGTCATGTCGTTGAGGTTGACGAGGATGCCGGTCTCGTCAAAAGAGAACACAGCAGAGTTTTCCTCGGGATACCAAGAGGCAGTGCCGCCGCTGGTCTCGCACAGGAGGCGCATGGGCACATAGCCAAGGGGCGCGTCGGGGATACCGGTGGTGTCCACTTTCTCGCCGTCCAGCATGAGGATGGGGAGAGCGGTGGGCGCGTCCGCCGTCTCGGGGGCGGGGGCGATGAGCAGGGGGGTGTCCTCGCCGGTGCGGGCCCCGTCGGCGGGCGTCCAGCCCTCGGGCAGGTCGGCCGCCAGAGCGGTGACGCCCAGAGACAGGCACAGGCAAAGGGTCAGGGTGAGCGCAAGGATTTTCTTCATGGAAAAATGCTCCTTTCAATATTTCTTTCTCAAGGGAGTTGTCCTTGAGTAAAGCCAAAATTTAGACGGCGGGGGAGGGGGAAAGTTCCCGCTTTTTCAAAATTATTTATCCTCCCGCACCAGAGCCACCAAAACCTCCACCATTTTTTCCAGCGCGGGGACGGGGATAAACTCGTGGACGCCGTGGAAATTCGCGCCGCCGGTGGAGAGGTTGGGGCAGGGGAGACCCTCGTAGGAGAGCCGCGCGCCGTCGGTGCCGCCGCGGATGGGGATCTCCTGCGCCTCCACACCGCAGCGGGCAAAGGCGGCCTTGGCCCGGTGAATGAGGTACATATGGGGCTCAATTTGCGCCTTCATGTTGTAATACTGGTCGGCAAGAGCAAGCTCGACAGTGCCCGCGCCGTATTTCTCGTTGAGGTAGGCGGCGATGCGCTCCATGGCCACCTTGCGGCGCTGGAACTTGTCCATGTCGAAGTCGCGGACGATGTATTCCAGCGTGGCCGTGGTTTCGTCCCCCGACATGGCCTGAAGGTGGTAAAAGCCCTCGTACCCTTCGGTGTGGGCGGGGGTTTCGGCGGGGGGAAGCATGGAGTTGAATTCCATCGCCATCAGCAGGGCGTTTTTCATTTTGTTTTTCGCCGAGCCGGGATGGATGTTAAAGCCGTGGACGGTGACCACCGCCCCGGCGGCGTTGAAGTTCTCGTACTCCAGCTCGCCCAGCTCCCCGCCGTCCACGGTGTAGGCCACCGCCGCGCCGAAGCCCTTGAGGTCGAAGTGATCCGCCCCGCTGCCGATCTCCTCGTCGGGGGTGATGCCCACGGCGATCGGGCCGTGGGGGATCTCCGGGTGGGCGGCGAGGTATTCCACCGCCGAGAAAATCTCTGCGATCCCCGCCTTGTCGTCCGCACCCAGCAGGGTAGAGCCGTCGGTGACCACCAGCTCCTGACCGATATAACGCTTTAAGCAGTCGTAGTCGGCAGCGCGCATGACCTCGCCGTGGCCCAGAGGGATGTCGCCCCCCTGATAGGAGATGATCTGGGGCTTGACGTTTGCCCCCGATGCGCCGGGGGCGGTGTCCATGTGGGCAATAAGGCCGATGCAGGGCACGCCCTCATAGCCGGGGGTGGCGGGAAGATGGGCGTAGACATAGCCAAACTCGTCCATATGGGCGTTTTGCAGGCCGATCTGGCTCAGCTCGACCGCTAAAGCCTCCCCCAGCACCTTCTGCTTGGCGGTGGAGGGGTGGGTGTCGGAGTAGGGATCGGACTGGGTATCGTAGGAGACGTACTTCAAAAAGCGGTCTAAGACGGACATTTTCCTCATCCTTTCAACCGGTTGTCCCTTGACGGTCGGGGGCGCGTCGGGTAAACTAAGATCATAGAATACATTTTACCATAAGGGAGGGTAAAAAGCTATGGGGATGGAGGAATTTTTCTACCCCTCCAGCGATGGGGAGCATCAAGTCCACGCCACGGTTTGGCTGCCGGAGGGAGAAGTAAAGGGCGTGGTGCAGCTGGTTCACGGGATCTGTGAGTATATCCAGCGCTACGCCCCCTTTGCCGCGTTCCTGAACGCCAAGGGGTTTGCCGTCTGCGGCAACGACCACCTCGGCCACGGCAAGACGGCCAAAGGAGCGGAAGAATACGGCTTTTTCACCGACTGGAAGTGTCTGGTTCAGGACGTGCGGGCTTTGCGGGTGAAGATGGGGGCGCGGTTTCCCGGCGCGCCCTACTTCCTGCTGGGCCACTCTATGGGGTCCTTTGTGGCTCGGACGTATCTCATCGACTATCCCGGCACGCTGACGGGGTGCATCTTGTCTGGCACAGGGCAGGAGAGCGGCGCAACGGTGGCCGCGGGGAAGTTTTTGACCGCGCTGGGCGATCCCCACAAGGTCAACAAGCTCTTCTACGAGCTGTCCATCGGGGCGTATAACAATTCCTTCAAGCCCTGCCGCACCGCATCGGACTGGATCTGCCGGGACGAGGCGGTGGTGGACGCCTATCTGGCCGATCCCTTGTGCAATTTCCAGACCACGGCGGGGATGAACCACGCCATGATGAAGGGGTTGCAGTATGTGGGCAGCCGGAAAAACCTCCAGAAGATGGACAAGGACACCCCCGTCTACTTTTTCGCCGGGGACAAAGACCCTGTGGGCGCGATGGGCAAGGGCGTTTTGAAGGTGGCGGGCTGGTTCCGGGAGGCGGGGTGCAAAGATGTGACCGTGAAGCTCTACCCCGGCGGCCGCCATGAGATGCTCAACGAGCTGAATAAGGACGAGGTGTTTGCCGATACGCTGGCATGGATGGAAAGCAAGATGTGAAAAGGGAAAAACAAAAGAGCCACGCCGCCGGCGTGGCTCTTTTTTGACCTGTTTATCTGTTTTCCACTTCTTTGATGAGATCGACCCGGCGTTGGTGGCGGCCGCCTTCAAATTCAGAGGATAAGAACGCGTCCAAGATCTCCAAGGCCAGATTCGTCCCCGTGACCCCTGCGCCGATGGCCAGCATATTGGCGTCGTTGTGGCGGCGGGTCATCTGGGCCGACCAAGGCTCGTGACACAGGGCGCAGCGCACCCCCTTGACCTTGTTGGCCACCATGGACACGCCGATGCCGGTGGTACACACCACCACCCCCAGACTGCACTTGCCGTCCGCCACGGCGCGGGCGGCTTTTTCTGCAAAAATGGGGTAGTCGCAGCTTTCGGCGGAATGACAGCCGAAGTCCTCGCAGAGGATGCCTTTGGCGGCAAGATGGGCTTTCAGGGCTTCCTTCAGGGCGTAGCCGCCGTGGTCGCCGGCCAAGGCGACCGAGAGGGTTTTCTCTTCCATTACAGTTTCTCCATTCCGGCCTTACGGCCATGATATACCGCCACATAGGCAAAGCCGCAGTCGGCGATCACTTGGTAGACCTCCCGAATGCCCTTGCCTACGTCTTGGACAGTGTGCGCGTCCGAGCCCACGGTGATCAGCTCGCCCCCCAGCGACTTAAAAAGCCGCAGATAGGGGATCCACTCCTCAATGGAGCGGCCCCGCCAAGTGTTTACCTCCATGGCCTTGCCGTCCTGCGCGGTGCGGCGGAGGATGGCGACGGTGCGCTCATAGAAGTCTCCCTCCAAAAGGGAGAAGGGGTGGGGGCCGCGGTCGTTGATATAGCGCAGGGGATAGATCACATGGCCCAGCGTGTCATAGCAGTCGGGGAGGGCCACCACCTCTTCCAGCGAGCCGAGATAGTCCTCCAAGGTGCGTTGGCAGGTATCGTGGTCGGGGTATTCCGCAAAGTAAAAGTCGTGTTTGTCCTTCATGGCGCGGTAGTTGTGTACCGAGCCGATGACAAAGTCCAGCCCGGGCTGGGCGGCTAAGACGGCCCGGGCCGCGTCGGGGTTTTCATAGGCCTCTCCCAGCTCCATCCCCTGCGCCAGCGTCAGCCCTTGCGGCAGAGCGGCACGGGCCGCCGCCACAGCGGCGTTGTAGGGCGTCCAGTCGTAGGTGTACGCCGGCTCGCCCTGCAAGGTGACCAGATCCCAGTGGTCGGTAAGGCATAGATGGGTCAGCCCTGCGGCGCTTGCGGCGCGGGCCATCTCCAAAACTGTGTTGTGGCCATCGGGGGAGCAGAGAGAATGGGTGTGGGTGTCGCCAAGAAACATGAAGAGGTCTCCTTTTGCAAAAAATCAGAAGGGCCAAGAGGGCAGAAACGCCAACAAGTTGTGAGAATACCAGTTGGGCATGGTCAGACCGATGAGGGCGGGGTAGAACAGGGCGTACAGCGCGACGGAAACGGAGGTCACTCCGTAGACGGGAAGCCGCCACTTGGCCCATTTGCACTCCATCAGGTCGTTGAACACATAGCAAATGCAGAAGATCAGAAACAAGATGGAGGGGAAGTAGTGGTAGGCGAAGGTGGTGCGGCCGATGAACACCCACGGGAGGAACTGGGAGAGGAAGGCCACCACCAAAAACAGGGCCTTGCCGCACCGCCGCTGGACAAAGCGGACGGCCGCAGCGATGAGGCTCAGCAGACCCGCCCAAGAGATCAGGGGGTTATTGAAGGAGGCGAACCGCTCGGTCATGCCGCTGCCGCCCATGTCGTTCAGATAGAAAAGGATGGGCCGGGCGTCCACCAGCCATTGATACCAGCGGGACTCATAGCTGTGGGGGTCGGTGACGCCGTTGTGGTAGTGGAGCATATAGCTCTGGTTGCGCCACATCTCGTCAAAGACGGAGGCAAAGGTGACGCTGCCCTTGGAGGCGGCGTAGGGGATATAGGAGGCGGTGTAGATGGCGGCGGGAAGCACCACAAAGCACAGCACCGACAAAAGCAAAGTCTTGACGAGCCAGCCTGCCAGAGACTTTCTGGGCGCGGGTTCGCCGTCTTCATGTTCTTCGCCGCCCTTGTTCCAAGCGCGGATGCGGAAGATCATGTGGATGAGGTACAAAACAGCCAGCCCCACCCCGGCGTAGACCACCGTCCACTTGCAGGCGCAGCCGATCCCCCAAGTAATGCCGGAGAGGGCCAAAGCGCCGTAGCCCTCGCTGGTTTTACCCTTTTTGTTGGGGGTGGCGGAGGCGGTGAGCCAGCGGTAGAAGAACCAGTAGGACAGCAAAATGAAGAACACGCCGTAGGTGTCGATGGTGGCGATGCGGGTCTGGGTCAGGTGCATGAACTCGGCGGCAAAGAGGGTCGTGCCGCAGGCGGCTACCACCGTCTTGCCGAACAAATTTTTCAGGAACACATAAAGGAGGGGGAGCATAAGCACCCCGAACAGCGTTCCCATGAACCGCCAGCCGAAGGGAGTCATGCCGAACATACGGATGCCGAGGCCCAGAATGAGCTTGCCCAGAGGGGGGTGGGTGATCTCGTAGGGGTGGAGGTTTTCGATGTTCTCCAGAGCGGTGCGGGGATGGTAAATTTCATCGAAATAGGAGGAGTTGCGCCAAGAGATGGCCTCCGGCACGGTGTCGTCCACGGTGAAGAGCTGGTCAAGTCCGGCGGGGATGTCTGCGCCGTCCGCCATGACCCAGTTGAACCGCAGGGGCTGGTTCTGGTCGTCGAAGAAAATGAGCTTGCCAAGGCGCAGGGTCTGCTGGTTGTAGTCTGCCTTGCCGGTAATGCGGATATACTGCACCCACTGGGCCTGCTGGGGGATGATGTCCTGCCACTTGAAAAGCTTGATATAGTCCTGCGAGAGGGCGTAGGAGGGGTCGTAGCCCTCCGCCTGCGCCCAATAGTAGACGGTCTTGTCCCGATCCCACTGGTCTTTTTCGGTTTTCGTCCACAGGGTAGACCAAGTCTTGCCGTCCTGAGAGACCTCTAAATTATACCCCCCTGTGCCAAGGGAGGAGTAAGACCAGAGCCGGGAGACCAAAAGGGGGTCACCCTCCACCTGAACGGTCCATGTCTCGCCGCCGGAGAAGTCGTGATACGCCTGAGGAGCTTTCATCGAGCCAAGCTGGAAAAAGGCGGTGACGGCGTAGGTGGCGGTGATGAGCAAAATGGGCAGGGCGTCCTTGCGCGCCAAGGGATAACGCCGCCGGGCGAAGGTGAAGGGCGCGCGCTCGGTCAAAGAGATCCAGTCCAGCGTACCCGGACGGGGGCGCAGGGCGGAGAAATAGTAGGCGATAAAGCCAATCGCGCCCGCCAGCACCAGCGCGGCGAGGAAGATGGCAGGTGTCATAAAAACTCCTCCGGAACATCAAAATGAAAGACAGGCCGTAGCCTGCCTTTCATTTTACTTTTTTTTCTTGCGTTTGTCAAAAAAACCTTTCTGGGCGGGTGAAGTACCCTCTCCCATAGCCTTGGCGTAGGCCTCCAGAGCCTCTTTTTGCGCGTCGGTGAGCCGCTGGGGGGTTTCGATGACCACGGTGACAAGCTGGTCTCCCCGCCCCCGGTTGTGAAGGCCGGGAATGCCCTTGCCCCGCAGGCGGAAGGTAGAGCCGGTCTGCGTTCCGGGGGGAAGCGTCCACTTGACCTTGCCGTCGATGGTGTCGATCTCCAGCAACCCGCCCAAGGCGGCCTGCGGGAAGGAGACGGTTTGGGTGAGATAGACGGTAGAGCCGTCCCGGCGGAACTTCGGGTGGGGACGCACGGAGACGGCCACAATGAGGTCGCCCGCCGGGCCGCCGTTTTTCCCGGCGTTGCCTTGCCCGCGCAGGGAGACGGCCTGACCGTCGTCGATACCCGCGGGGATGGAGACGGTGAGCCGCTTGTTTTTCCGCACCGCGCCCTCGCCGTGGCAGGTAGGGCAGGGGTCTTTGATGAGCTTGCCCGTGCCCCGGCACTTGGGGCAGGGGGCGGTGGAGACAAAGGAGAACGAGCCGCCGCCCCGCTGAACGCGAACCACCCCTTGGCCGCCGCAGTCGGGGCAGGTCTCTGGGGAAGTGCCGTGGGCGCAGCCGCTGCCGCCGCAGTCGGGGCAGGAATCGCTGCGGGAGAGGGAGATCTCCTTCTCGCAGCCAAAGGCGGCCTCTTCAAAGGTGAGGGTGAGGGCCACCCGAAGGCTTTCTCCCTTTTGCGGGCCGTTGGCCTGACGGCGCGCTCCGCCGCCGCCTCCGAACCCGCCGCCGAAGAACGAGCCGAAGAGGTCGCCCAGATCCATGCCGTCGAAGCCGCCTCCAAACCCGCCGCCAAAGCCCCCGGGGTTGAAGTTGGGGTCTACCCCCGCCATGCCGAACTGGTCATAGCGGGCCTTCTTGTCTGCGTCGGACAGCACCTCGTAGGCCTCGTTGACCTCCTTGAACTTCGCCTCCGCCTCCTTGTCGCCGGGATGGAGGTCGGGGTGGTATTCCTTGGCCTTTTTGCGGTAGGCTTTTTTGATCTCGTCGTCCGAGGCGGTCTTGGAAACGCCTAAGACTTCATAAAAGTCACGTTTTTGCTCGGGCATATGTGGTCACCACGCTTTACTAAAGGGGTAATTGTCACGTTCGGGTTGGGCGCGCTTCACGGCACGGCTTCCCTCCGTCTCGGGTCAAATCGCGCGGCCTGCGGCCGCTTACCAATTTGACCCTCGCTCCGGTCCGCCCATGCCTACGCGCCTACCCTCACGCTTCCCCGTCAACAACTTCATAATCCGCGTCCACCACGCCGGGATCGGAGGACGCCGCGCCGCCCATGTCCGGGCCGGGGGCTGCGCCGGGCTGCCCGGCCTGCTGATTATAGAGCTTCTCGGTGATGGGGTAGAACACCTTGGAAAGCTCCTCGGCGGCGGCCTTGATGGCGGCGGAATCCGTGCCCTTCAGAGCCTCCTTGGTCTTGGTGAGAGCGGCGTCCACGCTGGCCTTGTCGGCGGCGTCGATCTTGTCCCCCAGCTCGTCCAGAGCCTTCTCGGTCTGGTAGACCAGCTGGTCGGCGTTGTTGCGCACGTCGATCTCCTCCCGGCGCTTGGCGTCCTCGGCGGCGAACTGCTCGGCTTCCTTGACCGCCTTCTCCACGTCCTCCTTGGACATATTGGTGGAGGAGGTGATGGTGATGTGCTGCTCCTTGCCCGTGCCCAGATCCTTGGCGGAGACGTTGACGATGCCGTTGGCGTCGATGTCGAAGGTGACCTCGATCTGGGGCACGCCCCGGCGGGCGGGAGCGATGCCGTCCAGTGAGAACAGGCCCAGTGTCTTGTTGTCCCGGGCCATTTCCCGCTCGCCCTGAAGGACGTGGACTTCCACAGAGGTCTGGTTGTCGGCGGGGGTGGTGAAGATCTGGGATTTCTTGGCGGGGATGGTGGTGTTGCGCTCGATGAGCTTGGTCATCACGCCGCCCAGAGTTTCCACGCCCAGAGACAGGGGGGTCACGTCCAGAAGCAGCAGGCCCTTCACGTCGCCCACCAGTACGCCGCCCTGAAGGGCCGCGCCCATGGCCACGCACTCGTCGGGGTTGATGCCCT
>CAJUAS010000053.1 GCA_910584395.1 uncultured Oscillospiraceae bacterium
CCTGAGACAGGCGGTGCAAAACGGTTGCCAGAGAGCCGCGGGTCATGGGCGCGACGGGGCTGTACTTGTTACCGCCCGTGCCGTTCACCAGCTCCAGCCCGGCCATCTTGTGGATGGCTTCTTCCGCCCAAGGCGTGGCGTCCACGTCCTCAAACTTGGTTTCCGGTTCGGGAATGGCGGCGGGGATCTCCGCCTTGACCAGCTCCTCGCCGTTTTCGTCAGTGACGGTGATGGTGACATCGCCGTTCTTGGTGGTGACGGTCTCGGACTTCGTGCCGTCGGGTTGTTCCACGGTCATCGTCTTAGAGCCGTCGGGCTTGGTGACCGTGGTCACCTTGCTGCCGTCGTCCCGGGTCTCGGTCTTGGTGGTGGAGCTACCGGAAGAGGTGGAACCGCCGCCGGAGGTAGACTTGGTGACCGTCAACTCGCAGGTGGCGGTATGGCGGCCGTCCAAAGTCATGACTGTAATGGTCGCCGTTCCTTCTGCCACGGCGGTGACCACGCCGTCCTCATCTACGGTGGCAACGGTCTCATCACTGGTGGCCCAGGCCACGGTCTGATTGGTGGCGTTGTCCGGCGCAATGGTGGGGATCAGGGTGACAGAGCCGCCCACCTTCAGATTGGTCCGATGGAGGTTTAGCGTCACGCCGGTGACGGGCACGATCTCGTCGTCCGCCTTGACACCTGCGGCGGTGATGACCACGTTGCCGGTAATCTTCCCCTCGGAGATGCTGATCTCGCCGGTCTCGGGATTATAGAGATAGTTGTCCGCGCCGATGAGACTGCCGTCCACGGTGACCACGATGGTCTCGGGCAGAGCGTAGCCCGCTTCCGCGCCCAGAACGCCTGTGTAAGCGGCCAAGTGGTTCACGCTGTCGGGCGCATCTACCCGTTTCAGACCGTTGGTCAGGGTGTAGTTCACCGTGTGGGTGTCCGGTCTGCCCAAGGCGACAATGACCAGATCGCTGGTGACGCCGCCGGTGATGGTGATGACCCCCGCGTCGTTGATCGTCCAGCCGGTGACCGTAATGCCTCTGCTGTTGGTAATGGTGATATCCTTCCGCAGCGGCAGCACATAGCCTACATCGGGGATCAGGGTGATGGCCGTACTTGCGCCGTAGGCGACCTGATGACCGTCGGCCGCGCCGCGGCTGCATTGAAGGTTGGTCAGCTCGTGGGTGATGGTGAAGATGAGCTGCTCAAACGTGGCCTTGACGGTCACAGCCTCGCCGGGCATACGGAAGGTGTACTCGTTGTCCCGCCCGGCGACTCTTGTGACGGAGACCGCAGAACCGTCGCTCTTTTCCACGCGCAGGCCGTCCGCCGCAAGCCGGAAGCCGGTCTCAGGAAGAACGGTGAGGGTCACGGGCGTGTTTTCCGCCGCCGCGCTGTCGCTGCGGGACACGCGGCCATTGGTCATGGCGTTCAGCGCGATGGCATGAGTCGTCACGCCGTAGGGGGGTACGGTCACCACGCTGAAGCCGCCCGCCTTGCGGGTGTCGGTCTCCTTGGCGCGTACCTGATACCTCCCGGCGGCCAAGTCGGAGATGGTTTGACCGGGAACGTCACGCCAGTCGTTCTCCACGCCGTCAGTGACCGCAAGGCGGAACTCATAGTTTGCAAAGTCAGCGCCAAAGCCGGTGATCGTGCCGTTATTGGCGTCCGCGCCGCTGGGCGCAGTCCCGACCAAGCCCTGCGGCCCGGTCAGCGGGCCGTCCTCCTTCTCCACCGGCTGGCTGCGGGTGGCGGAGCGGGTATCCTCATAGAAGGAGTTCACGCCGGCGGTGACGTCCACCGAGATGACAGCGCCCACATCCTCCTTGGTCAGAACGTAGGTCTTGCCGGTTCCGATGCCGGTGGTCGTGCCGTCCTCGGTGCGTTTCCATTGGTAGGTGAGGGCGTTCTTGCCCTCGTCGGTCATCTGGAGGTTGTGAATGTCTGCCTCCAACGTCTGGCCCACCTGAGGCGCTTTGGTGGGATCGTTCACGCCCCGGATACTGATGGACACGTCGCTTTCCAGCTTGCGGATGACGTGAACATTGAAGGAGGTTTTGATCTCAGGATATTCGGCGGAGGCCACCTCCACCGTCACCTCGCCCACGTTCCGCTCGCCGGGAACGGCGGTGATGGTGATGCTGTGGCCGTTTTCCGCCCGGCCGGAAAGGGTGAGCTGGCCTTTCGCCCCTTCGGGCCGCGTCCAGTTCAGGGCCGGGTAAGTGACGTTGGCGGGCACGGTCTCCGCAGTGAGGGTGACGCTGTGACCCTCGTCAGTGGCATTGGTATAGACCTTGATCGGCCCGCTGCCGATGTCCGTGCCGCCCTGCTTGACAAGGATGCGCTCAATTTTGGTGGTGACGGTCACTGTGCAGGTGGCAGAAGCGGTTTCATCGCTGCTGCTGGTGGCTGTAATAGTGGCCGTGCCGTCTCCCACGGCGGTGACCAGACCGGTGTCGCTGACTGTCGCCACATTCTCGTTGGAGGACGTCCACACAATGCCCGGCCCGGCGGGAGTCACGGCGGCGGTGAGCTGGATCGTCGTTGCCCCGGCCGCCGCGTTGGTGTAGAGATTCGCTTCGGTGGGAGTCAAGCTGATGCTCTGGGCTTCGCTTTCGATGATGTCGTTCATGGGGATGGTGCGGTAGGTCAGGCCGCAGTAGTCGAGTCTCTTGGGGTCGTTGCCGTCGGTCTGGCTGTTCTCAAAGATCAGGCCGATGCTGCCGTCCTTGAGCTCGGTGAGGGAGGAGTAGCCGTACCAGTCCGTGGCGGCATTGACCACATAGGTGGATACCAGCTCCATGGTCTTGTCGCTCTTAAGCTCGAAGGCATAGATCTTGCCGCCCTGACGGGTGTAGCCGCCCCCGATGCCGGGGCTGGTGGCGGTGGACACCAGAATGATGTCCTTGCCGTTCACCTTTTTGGAATACCGCAGGGCGGAGAGCTGGTTGTTGCCCTGCTTGGGCGCGCCGGGCGCCGACTGCTGGCTGCCGGGGATCCAGTCGCCGTCCTGCAGAGTGCGGTCGTTGTAGTGGATGGTGGTGGTGTTGTCCCGGTAGAACTGCCGCAAGGTGGTCTCGTCGATGGGGACGATACAGCTCTCCGAGCCGAAGCCCAGACGTGTAGCGCGCGTCCATGTGTTTCCGCCGTCCGTGGAATACATACAGGTCGCGTGTTCCCCGCCGCCGTTATCGTACATGGGAAGGATGAGAGTGCCGTCGGCCAGACAGATGCCCGCCCCCGGGCCGGGGCCGTAGAAGGACTCATTGCTGGTGCGTATCTGGGGATTGAGGATGACGGGGTCGCTCCATGTCACGCCGCCGTCGGTGGACTTCCGCATATAGATAAACTGGGCGGTGCGGACGTGGAGGGTGGCGTTCTGGAAGAACAGGTTTTGCTGTACCCATGTGTTGGCGTTGTCCAACTGGGCGCAATAGATCTTGTCGGTGTCCGGGGCTTTCGTGCCGCCCTTTTGATAGTAGAGGTAGAAGTGCCGGTCGGCGTAATAGCCGCTGGCCGAGCCGTCGTAGGCGTCCAGAATGTCGGCGTAGCCGTCCGCGCCGAACTCGCCCAGATAGTAGGCGTAGTTGTCGTCGGTCTGGACGTTGGTATGGAAGTCGGTGTAGATAGCCATCCGCTGGCCTACCTGCGTGCCGTTGTGGAGGGTGATGTCCGCAAAGCCGGTGGACTGGGCAAGGGGCTGATTGCGTGAGCCGTGGGTGCAGGTGCCCGCCGGGAAGGCGTTGGTGGTCAGGAAAAGGTTGCCGCTGTTGTCCGCGGTGATCAGCGGGTCAATGAAGATGGCGGTGCGGTTGTCGGTGGCGGTGTTGGAGCTGTCCCCGAAGTAGTTGACGATAGAGGTGTTCCATGTGACGCCGCCGTCGTCGGACCAGCTCACCGCCGTGTCGATGTTGCTGGAGTCCAAATGGGATCTCCACCGAATATCGGTGGCCGCCACCAGTCTGCCGTCGTGGTCGCCGCCCTTAATGGTGGTGATGCCGGGAATGCGGTAGGAATCATTACCCGCTGCGCCGCCGATGACGCCGTCGAGGCTGGGGAAGGGCTGGGAAAGCCCGGTCTTGGGAGCGGGCCGGAGCTGGTCAAGCTCCTTCTTGGTGGCGGTGGAGGGGACTTCCGAATAGCGGGGCTTCTCCTGAAGGCCGTTGACCGCCGCGCGCAGGGCCTTGAGGGCGTTGGCCACAGGCAGGTATTGAGTATTCTGCGTGCTGTCCTCGGCGACGGCCTTTGCCGCGGCGAGGGGAGCGGTGAGAGCCGCCCAAGAGGCCGCGGTATAGTCCCTCCCGTTCTTGCTCTCGGCGGTGGCGATCATCGCTTCCAGCTCCGCCAGAGGCACGGGAGGCAGGGCGTCGCTCTTGAAGAGCAAAAAGCTGCTGTTGGCAGGTGTGCCGCCGGACTGGTTGAAGTTCATATGGTTCGTATACAAGTGGAGCGCGGCGTGATTGTTGCCGTTGTTGCGGATGACAAACGTGCCGTCGTTATTGCGGAAGAAGAAGGCCGCGCCCTCCGCCCCGGCGGCGGAGTATTGCGTGGGGTTGGCGGCGTCGAACAGAACATAGCCGTTCCCCCGGGCGGTGACCTGATAGGAGGGGGCGCTCTCATGGGTGTAGCTGCCGTCCAGCATCACCAGATTGTCGGCGGCGGAGAAGTCGGTAGCCGCGCTTCCGCCATAGGCGCTGCCAACAGCCACCGCGCCTCTGGGGATGTACCCCGTGGCCTTGCCGGTGGTGGTGTTCAGCACCAGCTTGGCGGCGTTGTTGCCGGTCTCGCCCGCGCCCGTCGCGCCGGGATAGAGCATATAGAAGCTGCCGTTGCAGGGGGCAACGAAGAGGTAATACCCCAGCTCCAGACCGTCGTCGGGCAGCTGGGTGACCTTGGTGTAGCCGTCGATGGTCAGCTCATCGGCCGAGACCGTCGCCTCCCGCGCCAAGTATTCCAGATTGCAGATCGCGGAGTCGGCATCCCACAGGCCCATCTCGTTGATGAGCTGGTGGGCGAACCACAGGTGGCCGGCCTCGTCGGGGTGGAGGCCGTTATCGGTGTAAACGGCCTGCCAGTTGGATTTGGCCCAGACGGTGTACTGATCCACAAAAATGACGCTGTTCGCGTAAGCGTCCTCCGCGACGACGGCTTGGATCAGCCCGGCGACGCGGGTCATGTTCCTTTGGTTGGAGGTGGGCGGCGTGCGGACGATGGGCACTGCGCCCTTTTCCATGATCTTGTTCAGAAGGGTGCGAAGGTTGTTTTTGTAGGTGGTGTCGGCTTCGTCATTGCCGGGGTTGTCGTTGGTGCCCAGCATGAGCACCACCACGTCGGGGTCGTATTTGGCCAGCCGCCGGTCGAGGTCGGTAATGGTAGAATCGGTGGTCGCGCCGGAAGAGCCGGCGTTAATGACGATATCCTGCTTGCGGCCCAGATCGTCCTTCACAAACTTCTCAAAAAGCTGGGCAAGGCTGTCATAGCCGCCTGTCCACGCCGAGCCGTGGGTGATGGAGTCGCCCATAAAGAGCCATGTCATGGGCGTATTGGCGGCGTCCACCTTGGTCTTAACGGCCTGCTGGGGCGCGGTGAGGGTCGCCGGCGTCCCATAGCCCTCATGATTGGCCGTCACGGACTGCCGGACAGGCCAGTTCGCGTCAAAATTGCCGTTGGACACGCCGTAGGGCCACCGGTCGGCGGTGGAGACGGTGCGCCCCGCCACGGCGTCAGCTAATTGCTTGGCCATGGCGAGGTGGCCTTGGGCGTTGGGGAAGCCTTCGGCGGTCTTTTGTTCGGTGGTCAGGGTAAGGGACACGGGCAGAACGCGGGGAAGCAGACCTTCGTCAAGGGCGTTTACCACGTTGTCCACCGCCGTCTTG
Source organism: uncultured Oscillospiraceae bacterium (assembly GCA_910584395.1). Taxonomy (GTDB): domain Bacteria; phylum Bacillota; class Clostridia; order Oscillospirales; family Oscillospiraceae; genus MGBC124762. Next base: position 5,871 of record CAJUAS010000053.1, read on the forward strand.
TCCGCCGCGGTCAGGGTCTCAATGACGATCATACCCGTGCCGTCCCGCAGGGCCAGAGACTTGGTGATCAGAGCGTTCAGGTTGGCGGCGAAGCTCCCTTCGCTGCTTCCGTTCTCATCCACCAGATAGACCACCGCACGGGGCTTGAGGGGGGCGATACGGGTGTCGAAGCTGTCCACGATGTTTTGCAGCGTCTGGCCCTCGTAGGCGGTGTTGATGACGTGGCGCTGGAAGCTGGGGTTGACGCTGTCGGTGGCGGAAGCTCTGTATTGAGTGTAGCGGACATATTCTTCAAAGTGTCCGGCCCAAGTGCGCGCGCCCGCAATGTCTGTAAAGCTGCCTTGCGCGGCGCGGCCGCCGGTCAGCACCCAAGAATTCTGCCCGGTGGGGTTTTCGTTGGGATTTGTGGTGGATGCGCCGCCGAGCTGGTCGCCGGAGAGCATACTGACAAGGGCCGAGCCGGGCTGAATGGGCACTTCCCCTTGGCAGAAGAGATAGAGGGGCGCGCCGGTCTTTGTGCTTGACCCCCAGAAATCAGTGCCCTTGTCCGGCTGAGCGTATCGAGCGCCTTCTTCGGCGAAGTTTAAGTACCGGCTACTTGAACTGTTATAGATGCTCAGCTCGCCGCCGGTGATCTCCACGGTCATATCATACGCGACGCTGGCGAAGTGACCGTTATTGGCCAGATTCAGTTTTACGCTGTTGCCGTTTTGAGTCGAGGCGAAGGTATATTTTCCGGCGGCGCCGTCGGCAATGGTCAGGTGCAAATTTGCCATGTCGACCGCAGTGAGGGTGGCGGAGTCGGCGAGGTCACGGTTGGCGTCGTTGCCGGCGACGGCCTTGGCGGTCACCGTATCGCCGCTGATCTCCAGCTTGGCGCAGCGCAGACCGTACATCCCGGTTGCCGGCAGGTCACCCGCGCCCCGGCCATTGCTCAAATGGGGATACATGGCGTATAGGCCATTCTCACCTTCGGCTACGACCAAAAGCTTGCTCTTGTCCTCAATGCCGGCGATCTGGCTCACGCTGGTCACTTGGTCGTAGCCCGGAATAATCACAGGGCTACGCTGGAAGAGCATCAGGTCGGGGATGCCATCGCTATCATTCCCAGACTGGTCGAAGTTCATACGGGGGGAATAAAACATGAGCTTGGCGTTGCTATTCTCGGGCTTTATAAAACGGAAAAGCCCATTGGACACCGTGATCTGCAACGAGCTATCGCCACTGGTCTGATAACCCGGGTTGCCGGAAAGCAAGCACAGCCTATAGTTCGTACCGGCGGTGACCGAATAACGCTCTTCGCTCTTGACAATGGTATTTTCGGCGGCGGAGAAGTCGGTGGTTTCGCTTCCGCTATAGGCGCTGGCAACAGCCACCGCACCTCTGGGGATGTACCCCGTAGCCGCGCCGTTATCGCCCACCACCAGCTTGGCGGCGTTGTTGCCGGTCGCGCCCGCGCCAGTGCCGCCGGGGTAGAGCATGTAATAGTTGCCGTTATACGGCGCGACGATCAGGTACTTCCCCAAAAGCCCGTCGGTGGGCATGGCGGTCACCCGGGTATAGCCCGGAATGGTGAGATCGCCCTCCGCCGCAAGCTGGGCCGGTTCGGCCGCATCCAGCGGCTCAGCGGGGAGCTCCGCCATTCCGGCGGAGGTGATCTCCTCCTCTGCGGGGGTTGCCGGAAGCTCCTCCTGCGCCCTAAAGGCGGATGCGGGGAGAACTCCCACCGCCATCACAGCGGCCAAAAGCAGGCATGCGATCCGTTTGGATAAGAACTTCATATGTATCCATCCTTTCTGTGCCCCGAAGCGGGCCACCCGGTGAATCTGCGCCCGTGGGACGTCCCACGGGGGGCAAAGGCCAAGGCCTTTGCCTTATTCTAAACTCCTGTTAGCTAAAATTCCATATTAAAATGAGTAGTCGAAAAAAATTTATTCAAAATGACGAAAATGAAGGCCACCGGATCGCTCCGATGGCCTTGCTTTTTACTCTGCGAAGAGGGGGGTAGAGAGGTAGCGGTCGCCGGTGTCGGGCAGGAGGACGACGATGGCCTTGCCGGCATTTTCGGGACGCTTGGCCAGCTCCATGGCGGCGTGGAGCGCCGCCCCGGAGGAGATGCCCACCAGCACGCCCTCCCTGCGGCCCATGAGCCGCCCGGCGGCAAAGGCGTCCTCGGCCGAAACGGGGAAGACCTCGTCATAGACTGCGGTGTCCAGCACGTCGGGGACAAAGCCTGCGCCGATGCCCTGAAGCCGGTGCGGCCCGGCCTTGCCCCCGCTCAAAACCGGGGAGTCGGCAGGCTCGACCGCCACCACCTTCACCGCCGGGTTTTGTTCCTTGAGGTATCGGCCCGCGCCGGTGACCGTGCCGCCCGTGCCGACCCCTGCCACGAAGATGTCCACGGTGCCGCCGGTGTCCGCCCAGATCTCCGGGCCGGTGGAGGCGTAGTGGGCGGCGGGGTTGGCGGGGTTGACAAACTGGCCGGGGAGAAAGCTGCCCGAGATCTCTTTGGCCAGCTCCTCCGCCTTGGCGATCGCCCCGGCCATGCCCTTTGCGCCCTCGGTGAGTACCAGCTCCGCGCCGTAGGCTGCCATAAGCTGGCGGCGCTCCACGCTCATGGTCTCGGGCATGGTGATGATGATGCGGTAGCCCCGCGCCGCCGCCACCGAGGCCAGCCCGATGCCGGTGTTGCCGGAGGTCGGCTCAATGATGACGCTGCCCGGCTTCAGCTTCCCGGACTGTTCCGCCTCGTCGATCATGGCCTTGGCGACCCGGTCTTTGACGCTGCCCGCCGGGTTGAGGTACTCTAACTTGGCCAGAAGCCTTGCCTTCAGGCCCGCTTCTGTTTCCACGCGGGTCAGCTCCAGCAGAGGGGTTTTTCCGATGAGCTGGTCGGCGGAGGTATAGATGTGTGACATAGAGCCGCCTTCTTTCCGAGAATCGTGTATGCGCGGGAGACCGCCGCAGATTTTTGCAATG
>CAJUAS010000054.1 GCA_910584395.1 uncultured Oscillospiraceae bacterium
CCACCCGGTGGTTGGCCAGCTTGGAGATGTGAACCATGCCGTCCTTGCCGGGGGCAAGCTCCACAAACGCGCCGAACTGGAGGATGCGGACGACCTTACCGTAGTAAAGCTGGCCCACCTCAGGCACGAACACGATGGTCTCGATCATCTTCTTGGCGATGTCGCACTTCTCCGCGTCGGGGGAAGCGATGTGGATGGTGCCGTCCTCGTCGATGTCCACCTGCGCGCCGGACTCGGCCACGATCTTCTGAATGACGCTGCCGCCCTTGCCGATGACCTCCCGGATCTTGTCCACGTCGATCTTCATGGTGATCATCTTGGGGGCGTAACGGCTGACCTCGGGGCGAGGCTCTGCGATGCAGGGGAGCATGACCTCGTCCAGAATGGCAAAGCGGGCGTCCCGGGTGATCTCCAGTGCCTCCTTGATGATGGCGTGGCTGAGGCCGTCGTTCTTAATGTCCATCTGGATGGCGGTGATGCCCTTTTTCGTGCCCGCCACCTTAAAGTCCATCTCGCCGTGGAAGTCCTCCACGCCCTGAATGTCAATAAAGGTGGTGAAGCCGCCGTCATCGTCCTGAATCAGGCCGCAGGAGATGCCCGCCACAGGGGCGGAGATGGGCACGCCCGCGTCCATCAGAGCCAAGGTCGAGCCGCAAATCGAGCCTTGGGAGGTAGAGCCGTTGGAGCTGACCACCTCGCTGACCACCCGGATGGCATAGGGGAAATCCTCCACAGAGGGGATGACGGGCTCCAAGGCCCGCTCGGCCAGCGCGCCGTGGCCCTTCTCCCGGCGGTTGGTGGAACGGCTGGCACGGGCTTCGCCGGTGGAGTAGGCGGGGAAGTTGTAGTGGTGCATATAGCGCTTCTCGTCCTCCTCCCAAATGGTGTCCAGCTTCTGGGTGGCGGCGAGGGTGTTCAGGGTGCAGATGGACAGCACTTGGGTCTGGCCGCGGGTGAAGAGACCGGAGCCGTGAACCCGGGGCAGGACGCCCACCTCGGCGGCCAGAGGACGGATCTCGTTCTTGGCGCGGCCGTCCACCCGGTGGCCCTCCAGCAGCCAAGCCTTGACGATCTTCTTCTGGAACTTGTAGGTGATCTCCTCCAGATACTGATCCATGTCGGGGTGGCTGTCCAGATACTTCTCGTGCCACTTCTCGATCATGGCGTTCCAGCGGCTCTCGCGGACGTTCTTGTCGTCGGTGTCCATGGCGGCCTTGGCCTCGTCCATAAAGTCGGCGACGATGGCGTCAAACAGCTCCTGATCGAAGGCGGCGTGGTCGTAGGTCATCTTCTCCTTGCCGATCTCGGCCACCATCTGGTTGATCAGAGCCACCTGCTTCTTGGCCTCCTCGTGGGCCTGACAAATGGCGTCGAACATAATGTCGTCGGGCAGCTCCTTCGCCCCCGCCTCGATCATAATGACCTTCTCCTGACTGGCGGCCACGGTGAGGTCAAGCTGGGAGGCGTGACGCTGCTCTTGGGTGGGGTTCATCACGATCCGGCCGTCCACATAACCCACTTCCAGACAGCCGATGGGCCCGGCCCAAGTGATGTCGGACACGGCCAGACAGGCGGACACGCCGAACATGGCGGTCATTTCGGGGGAGCAGTCGCGATCGACGCTCATGACGGTGCAGGTCACCACCACGTCGTTGCGGAAATCATAGGGGAACAGGGGACGGATGGAGCGGTCGATGACCCGGCTGGCCAGCACGGCAGGCAGAGAGGGCTGACCCTCCCGGCGCATGAAGCTGCCGGGGATACGGCCCACGGCGTACAGCTTCTCCTCAAAGTCCACGGAGAGGGGGAAGAAGTCCACCCCGTCCCGGGGACGGGGGGCGGCGGTGACCGCCACCAAAACGGTGGTCTCGCCGTAGGTGACCAGCGCGCTGGCGTTGGCCAGCTCAGCCACCCGGCCCATTTCGATGGACAGCTTGCGGCCCGCCACGTCCATGGACCAAGTCTTGCGGTTGGGGAACTGCTTGTGGGTGATAACGGTTGACATGATAACAACTCCTTTTCTTTCGTTTGACCCGGAGTTTTCTCTTGTCCTTTAGCACTTGAAGATAGGCTCGAGCAGCGTCAAATCCATCTTCAACTGCTAAAAAAACGAGGAAAACACCGGGCCTTATATGCGAACATAGGGCGGCATACGCCGCCCTATGTGTCACATTCTTACTTTCTGATCCCCAGCTTGGCAATACAAGCGCGGTAACGCTCGATGTCCTTACGCATGAGGTAGTCCAGCATCTTGCGGCGCTTGCCGACCATCTGCAACAGGCCGCGCTGGGAGTGCTTGTCCTGAGGGTTGGCCTGCATATGAGCGGTGAGCTGGGTAATGCGGGCGGTGAGAATGGCGATCTGCACCTCGGGAGAGCCGGTGTCGGTCTCGTGGGTGCGGTTGGCCTCGATAACGGCCGTCTTTTCGTCCTTGCGGATCATTGTGGTGTTCCACCTTTCACAAAATTTGCCCAGAGCCGAGGCAAGGGCCGGTGAAAGCCGCGAACCACAGCAAAGGGTAGCGTCTGCTTTGCAGACTGAGACAGTTTACCACACTTATAATAGAATGTCAACGAAAACTTTGCGGTCTTTCCATTGCAATTTTCTCCTTTGTATGGTAAAATACCTCCAAATCACATTTTACCGCAAAGGAAGTTAACGATATGGAGATCAACGGCGAACAGGTAAACGAAATACAGGACTACAAGGACATGGGCCTGTCCCCCGCTTTGATGGCGGCCATTGACAAGAAGGGCTACGTCACCGCCACCCCCATTCAGGTGGGGGCGATCCCGCCCTTTATGGAGTGGAAGGACGTGATCGCCAAAGCCCCCACGGGCACGGGCAAGACCTTCGCCTTCGGCATCCCCATGGTGGAGCACACCGATCCGGAGAGCGACTATGTCTCCAACCTCGTCCTCGCCCCCACCCGGGAGCTTGCCATCCAAATTCAGGACGAGCTGCGGGATCTGTGCGCCTTCAAGGAGGGCGTGCGGGTGGTATGCCTCTACGGCGGCGCGCCCATTGAAAAGCAGATCCAAGCCCTCAAGAAAAAGCCCCAGATCGTGGTGGCCACGCCGGGGCGGCTGATGGACCACATGAAGCGGCGCACGGTGCGGCTGGACCGGGTGGAGACGGTGGTGCTGGACGAGGCCGACCGGATGCTGGACATGGGCTTCATCCGGGACGTGACCCACATTCTTGACCTCATGCCCCAACGCAAGAATCTGGGGATGTTCTCCGCCACCATCTCCCGGGAGGTGCTGGACATCTCGTGGGTCTATCAGCGCGACCCGGTGGAGATCACCGTTCAGGCCGTGGCGGAAAACAAGCCGGACATCCAGCAGTACCGCATCGACGTGGAGCGGGGGGAGAAGGTGGACATCACCGTCCGGCTTTTAGAGGCCGGGGGCTATGAGCGGGCCATCGCCTTCTGCAACACCAAAAACATGACCGACCGGCTGGCCTCCCTTTTGCGGATGAACGGCATTCAGGCGGACGCCATCCACGGCGACATCCAGCAGCGGGTGCGGGAAAAGGTGCTGAACACCTTCCGGGAGGGCAAGCTCCGGGTGCTGGTGGCCACCGACGTGGCCGCCCGTGGGCTGGACATCGACGACGTGGACGTGGTGTTCAACTACGACGTGCCCGACGAGAACGAATACTACGTCCACCGCATCGGCCGCACAGGCCGGGCCAAGCGCCACGGCGTGGCGTATACGCTGGTGAGCAGCGTCACCGAGAGCCTGAAAATGGACGACATCCAGAAGGGCACGCAGAACAAGGTGCTGCCCCTGAAATATGAAAACGGCGTACTGTTGGAGCTGGAATAAGCCAAGATCAAAACAGGGACGGCCTGCGGGCCGTCCCTGCTTTTATGTACGCCGCTTTTTCCAGACCGCCCGGACGAGGGCGGCGAGGGCCAAAAAGCACAGCGCGCCCAGCGTGTCGATGGCCACGTCCTGCCACCGGCCGGAACGCCCGGGGACGAAAGTCTGGTGAAATTCGTCCAGCCCGGCCAGCGCGGCGCAAAGCCCCGCCGCCCACATGCCCCGCGCCGGGCGGCCGACCTCCCGCAGGCCCCAGTAGAGCAGGGCCGTCAGCACGAAAAACACCCCCATATGCGCCCCTTTGCGGATCACAAAGGACAGCAGGGCGGAGAGGGCCATGGGGGAGTTGAGAATGTCGTAGCCAAACAGCTCCAGCACCCCGTCGCTCACCCCTTGGGACTCGCTGCCCGTCTGGGCGGAGAAGAAGCAGATCACGGTGTACCACAGCCCGGCGGGGACAAAACGCGCCACCCGCTTCACTTCGCCGCCTCCAGCTCCAAGGGGATGTCCTGCAAGTACCGCCGCACCAGATCAAAGGCGTGGTGGGCGGCGGAGGTGCGCACCCGGTCGCGGTTTTGACCCAGATGAAGCTCCCGGCAGAACGTCCCCTCCGGGGCGGCGAGGGCCACATAGACCAGTCCCACCGGGTTGCCCCGCTCGTCGGCGTCCGGGCCGGCCACGCCGGTGGCGGCGAGGGCCAGATCGCTGGCGAAGGCCGAGCGCGCGCCCTCCGCCATGGCCTTTGCCACCTCTGCGCTCACCGCGCCCTTGTCGTCCAGAAGCGCTTGGGGCACGCCCAGCAGGCTGCGCTTGTTCTCGCTCCAATAGGTCACCGCGCCCCCCTTAAACGCCGCCGACGCGCCGGGGAGGTCGGTGAGCCGCTTGGCGATCAGCCCGCCGGTGCAGCTCTCTGCGCAGGAGACGGTCAGCCACCGTTCCTTCAGCGCCGCCAAAACCACCTCCTCCAGACTGCCCACGTCCGCGCCGTAAATGAGGTCGCCGAAGATGCCGCGCACCTCCCGCTCCACCGGGGCAATGAGAGCGTCGGCCTCAGCGTCGGACGCCGCCTTGGCGGTGATGCGAAGCTCCACCTCCCCCGTCTTGGCGTAGGGGGCGAGGGTGGGGTTTTGCAGCGCGTTCATCCGGTCGCGGAGCAGGCTCTCCACCGCCGACTCCCCCATGCCGAAGAGCTTCAATGTGCGGGAGCGGATGGTCTCCCCCGACAATTCCCGCAGATAGGGCGCGACATAGGCGGAGAACATCGGCTCGCACTCTCTGGGCGGGCCGGGCAGCATCACCACATGGCAGCCCTCCGCCTCAAAAATGCACCCCGGCGCAGTGCCCCAGTCGTTTTGCAGCACGACGCACCCCTCCGGGAGCATGGCCTGTTGGAGGTTATTTTCCGGCATAGGGGCGTTGTGGAGGTTTTTTTCAAAATAGTCCTTGATGCGCTCCGCGCTCTCGGCGTGGAACACTAACTTTTTGCCAAAGGTCTCGGCCAAGGTCTGCTTGGTGAGGTCGTCGCAGGTCGGCCCAAGGCCGCCGGTGGTGATGAGAATATCCGCCCGGCCCTTGGCGGTCTCCACCGCCCGGCGCAGCCGCTCCGGATTGTCCCCCACCACCGTCTGGTAGTAGACGTTCATCCCCAGCTTGGAAAGCTCCCGGGACAAAAACCGGGCGTCGGTGTTCAAAATATTGCCCAGCAGCAGCTCAGTGCCCACCGAGATCAGCTCTGCATTGTGTGCCATATCAGTTCCTCCTTTGCTCATTCTCAGTATACCACGCTTTTCCGCCGTTGACCATAGAAAAAGCGGCGGCCTTCTCTTCTTTCTTCCTTCCGCCCTTGCTTTTTCCGCGCCGCTCCCGTATAATGGGGGAAACAGCACTTTTGCGAAAGGAGGACGGGGAAATGGTGTCCAAGATCCGCTCTTTGGGCCTTCAGGGGGTCACGGGCTACGAGGTTTCCACCGAGTGCGACCTGTCCGGCGGCCTGCCCAATTTCGACATCGTCGGCCTGCCCGACACGGCGGTGAAGGAAGCCCGCGACCGGGTGCGCGCCGTGGCCAAAAACTGCGGCTTCACCTTCCCCGTCTCCCGCATCACCATCAACCTCGCCCCCGCCGACCGCCGCAAGGCGGGGACGGTCTACGACCTGCCCATTTTGGTGGGCATCCTCACCGCCGGCGGCCAATTGCCGCCCCCCGAGGAGGACGCGGCGCTGGTGGGCGAGCTGTCCCTCAGCGGCCAGCTCCGCCCCATCACCGGGATGCTCCCCATGGCCATGGCCGCCGCCCGGGCGGGGATACGCCGTCTCTATGTCCCCGCCGATTCCGCCGCCGAGGCCACCCTTGCCAAAGGCCCGGAGGTCTATCCCGTTCACGACGTGGAGGAGCTGGCCCGCCACCTGCGCGGCGAGGAGCGCATCGCCCCCGCGCCCCTGTGGACGCCCCCGGCGGCGGAGCGAAACGGCCCGGATTTCAGTCAGGTCAAGGGCCAGCGGGCGGCAAAGCGCGCGCTGGAGATCGCCGCGGCGGGAGGACACAACCTCCTCATGTCCGGCCCGCCGGGGTCGGGAAAAAGTATGCTGGCCCGCCGCCTGCCCTCCATTTTGCCCGACATGACCATGGAGGAGGCCCTGTCCACCACCGAAATCTATTCCGTTCTGGGCCTGACCACCGCCGAAGAACCGCTGGTGGTACAGCGGCCCTTTCGTGCGCCCCACCACACCATCTCCGGCATGGGGATGGCCGGCGGCGGCGCGCCCGTGCCCCGGCCCGGCGCGATCTCGCTGGCCCACAACGGCGTCCTCTTTCTGGACGAGCTGCCCGAATTCCACAAAGACGTGATCGAAGTCCTCCGCCAGCCCTTAGAGGAGGGCAAAGTCCAGATCAGCCGCGCCGCCGCCACCGAGGTTTTCCCCAGCCGCTTCATGCTGGTGTGCGCCATGAACCCCTGCAAGTGCGGCTGGTACGGTCACCCCTCCGCTCGGTGCAAGTGCTCCCCCGGCGCGGTGGCAAAATACACCCAGAAGCTCTCCGGCCCGCTCCTTGACCGCATCGACATCTTTATCGAAGTGCCCGCCATGGAGTTTGACGAATTGGCCGTTCGCGAATCCAAAGAGGAATCATCCGACGAAATTCGACAAAGAGTAAACGCTGCCCGGAAGATTCAGGTGGCACGTTCCGGGGCGGGCGGCGCAAGCTGCAACGCCCAGCTCGGCCCGGAGGAGCTGAACCGTTTTTGCGCGCTGGACGACGAATGTCAGACCATGATGAAGTCCGCCTTTGAGCGGCTGGGCCTGACGGCGCGAAGCTACGACCGCATTCTCCGGGTGGCCCGCACCATCGCCGATCTGGACGGCGCAGAGGGCATCGAGCTCCCCCATCTGGCCGAGGCGCTGCAATACCGGCAGCCCGCCGCGTGGATGGGCCGTTAAAGGCGCAGAGGCTTGTGCCTTTAGGCCGCGAGGCGGTGGCACTGTGCAAACGGCGGCGGTTAGCCACTCCTCCGAAAGGAGGTGAGGCCATGTTCCAAAGGACATTTGCCGCCGGGCAGGAACATCCCTGCCACAACGAAAGCAAGGAAGAGGTACACCATGAAAGAAACCATTCTGCTAAAGTTAGGGGAGATCGTCCTCAAGGGGGCGAACCGCCGCAGCTTTGAGGAAAAGCTGATGCACAACGCGAGAAGGCGGCTCAAGCCCTTTGGGAAGTTCAACGTCTACACCCGCCAGTCCACGACCTATGTGGAGCCGCTGGACGAGACCTGCGACATGGACGGGGCGTACGCCGCCATGGAGCACCTGTTCGGCGTGGTGGGCATCGCCCGCAGCTATCCCTGCGAAAAGACGGTGGAGGCCATGCTGGAGGCGGCGAAAAGCTATCTGGCGGACAAGTTGAACGCCGCCAAGTCCTTTAAGGTGGAGTCCAAACGCTCGGACAAGACCTTCCCCATGACCTCCATCCAGCTCTCCCAGACGGTGGGCGGCGACCTTCAGGACGCCTTCCCCCATCTGAAGGTGGACGTTCACCACCCGGAGCTGACCGTCTATTTAGAGGTTCGGGACTTCGCCGCCTTTGTCCACGCCGACCCCGACCCCGGCGCGGGCGGGCTGCCCGTGGGCATCGGCGGGCGGGCGGTGTGCCTGCTCTCCGGGGGCATCGACTCCCCCGTGGCCGCCTATATGATGACCAAGCGGGGACTGGGGCTGGAGATGGTGCATTTCTTCTCCTACCCCTACACCTCCGAGGCCGCCAAGGAGAAGGTGTTTGACCTCACCCGCAAGTTAGTGCCTTGGTGCGGACGGCTCACTGTCCACGTCGTCCCCTTCACCAAAATTCAGGAGGAGATGCGCCGCAGCGTCCCGGAGGAATACTTCACCATCATCATGCGCCGCTTCATGATGCGGATCGCCGAGGTCGTCGCCCAGCGCACCGGCTGCGGCGCGCTCATCACCGGGGAAAGTCTCGGTCAGGTGGCCAGCCAGACCATGCAGGCTATGGCCTGCACCGGGGCGGTGTGTACCCTCCCGGTGTTCCGCCCTCTGGTGGGCATGGACAAGGAGGAGATCGTCCGCGTGGCCCGGAAGATCGACACCTTTGAGACCTCTATCCTCCCCTACGAGGACTGCTGCACCGTCTTTACCCCC
>CAJUAS010000055.1 GCA_910584395.1 uncultured Oscillospiraceae bacterium
CCCTCCGCCCCATTCGGGAGGAGGCCGAGCGGCTGCTGAAGGACAAGGCGTATCTCCAGAGCGTCTACCGTGCCGGGGCGGAGCGCGCCCGGCGCGCAGCGGGAAGAACCCTTGGCAAAGTCTATAAAAAGGTGGGCTTTACAGAACCTTAAGCCCAAGCGAGGTCAAGAGAAGCATGAATATCAGTTTGGAAGTATTGGGCTTAGTGGCCTGCACGCTGGGGGTCTCGTTTATGGTGGCCCTGATCACCACTCCCATCGTAAAGTCTTTGGCGTTTCGCGTGGGGGCGGTGGACGACCCCAACAAGGACAAAGACCCGGAGCGGCGGATGCACTCCCGCCCCATCCCCCGTATGGGCGGCTTGGCGATTTTTTTGGGTTTTTTGGTGAGCGTTCTCCTCTTCGGCACGCTGGACAGCCAGATCCGCGGGCTGATGCTGGGCGCGGTCATCATCGTCATTCTGGGCGTGTTTGACGATATTTATGATCTGCCCGCCAAGTTCAAATTTCTGGTTCAGATCGCGGCCGCCTTGGTGGCGGTGTTTGCCGGGAATGAGATCAAGTTCCTGTTCACCTACCCGCTGGGCTGGCTGTCCATCCCGGTGTCGGTGATCTGGATCGTGGGGGTGACCAACGCGGTCAACCTCATCGACGGGCTGGACGGTCTGGCCTGCGGCGTGTCCACCATCGGCTCGATGACCCTGCTGGTCATCGCCCTGCTGTTCCGGGAAGCCCAGACCCCCATTCTTGTGGCCGCCTTGGTGGGCGGATGTCTGGGGTTCTTGCCCTATAACCTGAACCCCGCCAAAATTTTTATGGGGGACACCGGCTCCACCTTTCTGGGCTTTGCGCTGGGGGTCATCTCCATTCAGGGCCTTTTCAAGCACTATATGTTCATTTCCTTTGTCGTGCCCTTCCTGATGCTGGGCCTGCCCATTTTTGACACCTGCTTTGCCTTTGTGCGCCGCATCGCCCACGGGCAGTCCCCCATGCACGCCGACCGCAGCCACGTCCATCACCGGCTGGTGGACATGGGCTTCTCCCAGAAGCAGGCGGTGGCGATCCTCTATATCATCAGCGCCATTCTGGGCCTGTCCGCCGTGGTGCTGGCCACCACTGGGCCGCTGCGGGCCATGCTGGTGCTGTTTGCCCTGTGCGTGGCGGGAGGGATCGCCATGCGCCTGTTCCTCCACAACAGCGAAAAGCGCATCCACAGGGAAGCGGACGAGGACGAGGAGAAGAACGAGAATGAGAGCGAGGAGGAAGACCATGAAGCGGATTAAAGTCCTCTCAGTATTCGGCACGCGGCCCGAAGCCATCAAAATGATCCCGCTGGTTCAGGAGCTGGCCCGCCATGACGGCCTCGAGAGTCTCTGCGCCGTCACCGCCCAGCACCGCCAAATGCTGGACAGCGTGCTGGAGATCTTTTCCCTCAAGCCCGACTATGACCTGAACATCATGGAGCCGCGGCAGAGCCTTTATACCATCACCGCCAAGGCCCTCACGGGAATGGAGGGGGTGCTGGAGGCGGCCAAGCCCGATCTGGTGCTGGTTCACGGCGACACCTCCACCACCTTTGTGGGTGCGCTGGCGGCGTTTTATGCCAAGATCCCCGTGGGCCATGTGGAGGCGGGCCTTCGCACCTATGACAAATACTCTCCCTTCCCCGAGGAGATGAACCGCAATCTGGTGAGCCGCATCGCCACCCTCCATTTCTGCCCCACCGAGGCCAATGTGGCCAACCTCCGCCGGGAGGGGATCACCGAGGGGGTCTATCAAACGGGCAACACCGTCATTGACGCCCTCCAAACCACGGTCAAGGCGGACTATGCCTTTGTCGAGCCGGCCCTGAACGGCTTGGACTTTGGCAGGAAGCGGGTCATTCTGGTGACCTGCCATCGGCGGGAGAACTACGGCCAGCCCATGGAGGACATCATGTCCGCCTTGGCGCAGATCGCCGGGGAGTTCCCCGATGTGGAGCTGGTCTACCCCGTCCACCTGTCCCCGGTGGTTCAGGAGACGGCCCGCCGCCATCTGGACGGCCTTGCCAACGTCCGCCTGATCCCTCCGCTGGACGTGGCGGATATGCACAACCTTATGGCCCGCAGCTATCTGGTGCTCACCGACTCCGGCGGGCTTCAGGAGGAAGCCCCCTCTCTGGGCAAGCCGGTGCTTGTCCTGCGGCGGGAGACCGAACGGCCCGAGGCGGTGGCCGCCGGGACGGTGAAGCTGGCGGGCACGAAGAAAGAGGATATCCTCGCCATGACCCGTGAGCTGCTCACCGACGAAGGGGCTTACGCCGCCATGGCCCACGCCGTCAATCCCTATGGCGACGGCCACGCCTGCGCGCGTATTGCTGCGGCCATCGAGGAGTACTTTTCATAATGCCCCTGCTGCCCCGACGGGAACGAGAGGAGGAACGCGCCATGGACAAAAGACACCGCAACCTGATTGCTACGCTGGTGGCGGCGCTGATGGCTGTGGCGTTGTTTTCTGCGTTTTCCATCAACTGGTTTCACAAGACCCCCAGCGTGATTTTGCCCACCCTGACCCCAACGCCCAGCGCGACGCCGGCCGCACCCGGCGCGGGGGATTACAGCCGGGTGGAGGTCACCACCGACACGGTCCAGCGGGTGGTGGCCACCTTGGAACGGCCGGAGAGCTACGCCCGCACCATCACCGTGGAGACGGTGGGGGAGGACGGCAATGTGGGCCAGACGACGGCTCAAGTTGTGGTGGACGGCGGCTGGACGCAGGTCATGACCACCCTGCCCGACGGCCGGGTGTGCCACTCCATCGTGGGGGAGGAGAAGCGCTATGTTTGGTACGACGACCAGCGCTCGTGGCAGGAATACCCCGCGCGGGAGCGCAGCGCCGACCTCTCCCAACGCCTGCCCACCTATGAGGACGTGCTGGCGCTGGTGCAGAGCGACATTGTGGATGCCCGCTATGCCAACAGCGGCGATCTGCCCTGCGTCTATGTGGCGGTAGAGGAGCAGGAGCTGGGCTATGTGGAGGAATACTGGGTGTCGGTGGACACCGGGCTGCTGGTTCGCGCCGAGAGCCGCAAGGGGGAGGAGGTATTTTACCGCATGAGCGGGTATACCGTGGAGACCCCCGCCACCCCCGGCCTGACCTTCTCTCTGCCCGACGGCACGGTGCTCCACTCTACTTCTCGCCTAAGCTAAAGAGGATCATCAGCCCCAGCGTGATGATGAGATCTAAATTGTCGCCGTCCTCAAGGATCAGGAATAGAACGATCAGGGCGAGCAGGATATCGCCGGTATCCAGATCGTCCAGATGGAAGGTCTTGAGCAAGGCGGAGACGTTCTGACCGATCCCGTCTCCGCCGCCAAGATTGCCCAGAAGCGCGCCCAGCCCGCCTTTTGACGGCGGTCTGTGGGGCGGAGGAGCAGCCGCCGGTTCATACCGGGCCTGATTCGGAATATAACGGTTATACACCCTCCTCGCCCCCTTTGAAGCTGTCCAACACGGCCCGGATGGCCTTGGAGATCCGGGCGATCTGTACCGCTTTGTCCACCTTCCGATAGCGCGCCTCCTTGACAAATGGGCGCAGAGCCTGAAGGAGCTTCGCCTTGTCGTTGTTGGGGTCTTGGTAGGCGGAAATGGCCTTCATCCCCATGGCCAGCAGCCGCGGATCAAGGTCTAACCCGCCGGCGGAGGAAGTCTCCGGCGGGTCTTCCGAGGCCTCGAAGGTGACGGGCTCGAAAACGGCGTCCTGAGCCTCGGCCACAGGGGGTGGAGACGGGTCGTCTCCGCCCAGAGACTGGGCCAAGGCCATGATCTGCCCCATCGCCTGAGGGTTCTTCAGGATCGCCCCTAATTTTTCCTCAAATTCGGCCATGGCAGCCTCCTTTTTTAACCCCTTCCGCGCTTTTCCAGCGCATCCATCGCCGCTTTCCCCTCGGCGCTTTTGGAGACCTGCTCCAAGATCTTGCCCAACGCCTCCGGACTGCCGGAGACTGCCGCCTGAGCGGCGGCTTGAAGCTGGCCGTCCCCGGCTCTTTTCAGGAGAGAGGCCATGGTTTTGGCCTCCTGACTGCCCAGCAGGGCGGAGAGTGCCTTGGGATCGGAGAGGAGAGCGGCGGCTTGCGGGTCGTGTTTCAGCGCGCCGAACTGGTCTTGCTTTGGCATAAAGATCGCCCCTTTCAAACCCAGTATATGTGATTTTTTTAGGATGGTGACAAAAATGCGGATATTGGTGTTTTCTGACTCTCACGGCCGCGTCGGCCCGATGCAGGATATGGTGGAGCTTTATGCGCCGGACGCGGTGTTTCACTTGGGGGATGTGGTGCGCGACGGCGATAAGCTGCAGGCGCTGTACCCGAAGCTGCCCTTTTACCGGGTGGCGGGCAATTGTGATTGGAGCGCCTCTGGGCTTCCGCTGGAAAGCGTGGCCTATTTGGAGGGAAAGACGGTCTTCTATATGCACGGCCACACCCAGCACGTCAAAACGGGGATCGGTCTGGCGGTGCAGGCGGCGCAGGCGGTACAGGCGCAGCTTTTGCTGTTTGGCCATACCCACCGGGCGGTGTGCGAGGAGTATGACGGCCTTTTGGCGGTGAATCCGGGCGCGGCGCAGGACGGCTGCGGCGCGTTGCTGACATGGGAAAAGGGCGGGGAGATCACCTGTACCCCTTTGGCGCGCTGAGACGCAGGATTTCTCAAAGAAATTTGAAAAAAGGGCTTGCAAGATAGAAGGGAGTGTGGTAAAATACTAAAGTTCCTACGGGAAAAGGGAATATCCGGGTGTGGCGAAGTTTGGTATCGCGCTTGACTGGGGGTCAAGAGGCCGTGGGTTCAAGTCCCGCCACTCGGACCAAAAATCCTTGAAATCGCAAGATTTCAAGGATTTTTCTTAACCTTTTCGAGAACTTCAAAATTTCTGACCCAGATTTGACCCATACGGGAAAATTGCGAATTCGGCATGGTAGGGCGCACCTACTTGTTATAAAGTTCAAAGCTGTGCTATAATTGACTTAAACCTCAAAAACATAGAGAAAAGGTGGGCGAGAAATGTATGGCAACGCAGGAAGAAATGGTATTGGAGATGGCGAAAGCGGCGGCGGGAAGTGCCGGAAAAGAAAGCGTGAATAAGTTGGCAGTTGCTATCGGAGGGTTCTTTCCGTTCTTTGGGTTGAAACATGAGGCAGTTTCTACTTATGTGGAGGATATCCAAAAAAGCGATTTACCCCCAGAGACCAAGATGATGGCAATCGCAAATGCAAAGAAAACATATAAGCAATTGAAGAATCAAATGGCTATTGCTGAAATAGCACAAAACGCCGCACAACCAGGAACAGATTTTTCCTTGCAATCTGGTGTTGATGACGAATGGCTTGAACGCTTTATGGATTCAGGAAAATTTGTTTCAGATGAAGAAGTACAGTTGCTATGGGGAAATATATTGGCGCAAGAATTTGAAGAACCTAATAGTACTCCACCAAGCGTTATACGCATTTTGACTGAAATTACGCCACCGTATGCAAAAGCATTCCAAACTGTATGTAGTTTGATGTGCGACATATTAATGGAAAATGCGGAAGGTGAAATAGTATGCCAGGGAGTGCAACCAATATTGCCTACAGAATATGAGTACCTGAATAAGCATGGAATTGACTTTCTAAGATTAACAGAATTGGACAAGTTGGGACTAATTTCATTCAGTACAAGTGGTCCTTATATTTTGAAAATCGATAAAGAGGAGTACCCCAAATTATATCTTCGATACGAGGGAAAGCAGATATGCATTACACAGTACAGAGACAAGCGGTTTCGGACTGGCTCGGTGCAACTAACTGAGGCGGGTTTAGCAATCGCCAGATTTGTGGAGCACAAAAGTATTCCAGAACATTTTGAAGCAGTGTGTAACTATCTTGCGGAAAACAATGTTGAATGGACTGAGGTTACTACACAAATATAGAGACTGAGGGCGCACCGGCTGGTACGCCCACAGTTTATAGTGTTGTTACACAGCTTGTGCGATAAAGCTCCCCACCTTATCTGCCGCAGCTTGCTGCATGGCGGGGGTGGTGTGAGTGTAGGTGTCCAGAGTAAAGCCCGCTGAGTAGTGCCCCAGGATGCTGGATACTGTTTTGGCGTCCACGCCGTTTTGGATGGCCAGGGTGGCATAGGTGTGCCCTTACGGTATAATAACGACAAACCGGAAAACCCCAGTAATGACGGGCGTTTCGAGGGTTTGAGCCATCTTTTTCATTCCTTTTCCAACTATGAAAAAGCAGGTCAAAAGTTGTAAAACCGTGAGGATGTTTCATTAACGACAAACGCGGCGGCGTTCGGAAAACATCCTGACCCGAACGCCGCTGCCGCCTATAAGGAGGTTAATGAACATGGCAACTACCAGGAAAAAGGCATCTGCCGAGAAGATCACCCTCGTTCCCCTGACCGACCTCTATGAGAGGGCCGACCATCCCATCAAGATGCGTGACGATGATTCCATGCAGGAGACCATCGAGAGCGTCAAGCGCAGCGGCATCCTCACCCCCGGCACCGTCCGGCCCCGCGCGGAGGGCGGCTATGAGATCATCGCCGGACGGCGCAGAAAGCTCGCCTGTGAAGCGGCTGGGCTGGATGCTATGCCGGTCATCATCAAGAACCTGGACGATGAGCAGGCCATTATTGAAATGGTGGACTCCGGCATCCAGCGGGAAGAAGTCCTGCCCAGCGAGAAAGCCGCTGCCTATAAGATGAAGCTGGAGGCCATCAAGCGGCAGGGTGCGCGGACAGACCTCACCTCCCGACAGGATGGCGGAAAGTCTGAGGAGGGCAAGAAGAAGGAAGCCGCCGATGTAATCGGGGCGGCGGGCGGTGACAGCGGGCGGACGGTCCAGCGGTACATTCGCCTGACTGAGCTGATCCCAGAATTGCTGAAAACGGTGGATAATGGCGCTATGGGCATCACGCCTGCCGAGCAAATCTCCTACCTGAAGCCGGAGGAACAGGCCATGCTGGTTATGACCATGGACTATGAGCAGGCGTCCCCCTCCGTTTCCCAGGCCAAACGGATGCGGGAAATGAGCGAGGCCGGTACCAACTCACCCCGGCGCAGGCCGGTGGTCAGCTCCAGATAGAACATGGCCAAGACACCGTGTTCTTCGGCGGCGGTCAGGTAGTCTTTGATCTTCTCTGGCGGGAGGATGTGCATCTCCCGCTTTTCCTTGGGCGGCAGGCGGCAGGCCGCCGCTGGGTTGTAGGGGATGAGCCGTTCCCGCACCGCCTGGTCAAGACACTGATGGAGCATGGCGTGGATGCCCCGGACGGTACGGACGCTGAGCGTTCGATCCTTCATGCCCTCGTACTTCTCCACCCGACCTGACTTCCGGGCCTGGTTGTAGAATTTCTGGAGGTCCAGGGTGGTGAGCTTGTCCAGTTTGATGGAGCCGATGCAGGGGACTACATGGTACTGGATCAAGCTGCGGTAATATTCGGCGGTGGTGTCTTTGACGGCGGGCTTACAGTAGACCTCATGCCAGAGCCAGCACCAGTCGGCCACGGTATATTGCCCGGCCTTGGTCACATCGATTTTCTTGTTCTCCTCCATGGCGGCCTTGAGCTTTTCCTTGACCTCGGTCTGGGTCTTGCCAAGGACATTTTTGTAGATGGGCTTGCCGGTCTCTGGATCACGACCTGCTGTGTAGCGTCCTTCCCAGCGCCCGTCCTTCCGCTTACGGATACTGCCCTCACCGTTGGCGCGTTTTTTAGCCATTCGGTTCACCTCCTTCTGTGAAACACTCTAGGACAGAGCGGAACTCCTTTTGTTCAGAGAGCTTTGGACGTTCTCTCTGCCGCTGGGCGTAGTAGTCCATGATCTCACATTGGAGTTCCCACCAGGTCTGGTAGCATTTGTTCACCACAGGCAGCAGCTCCAGTTGATCTACGATCCTCCTGACGGTCTCCTTGGCTTTGGGTGGGAGGTAGCCATATTTCTTCTTGCCCTTTGCCGCTTCCAGTTGTACAACCAGCGTCTGCATCAGCGGTTCGATATTCGGTGCGTCACAGATGCCCCCTTTCATCTGCCGGGTCAGTTCACGCATCATCCGGCGGCTCTCTTGCACCAACTCATCTCGGGATTTGGACTTCTGCTCGTAGGCGTGGAGCATCTCCTGTTTGAAAACATCGTTGGTGAGGACGGACTTGATTTTGCGGATGCCGTCTTGGTTCAGGTAGGCTTGTCCCGGCTTTACCGACCATGCCATCATGTGGACGTGGGGGTGGTCGCCCTCATCGTGGAAGGCGGCGTACCAGCGGAAGTCATGGGGTGGGATGTGCATGGCCGCGGCGATGTCGTTCCTGTGCGCACGCAGGAGATTCCTCCATTGAGGCGCATGGTCATACCCCAACCGCTCCGCGTCCTCCCGCTTGAGGGAGATGATGTGGGTCCAGATGTTGCCGGGGTACTCGT
>CAJUAS010000056.1 GCA_910584395.1 uncultured Oscillospiraceae bacterium
CGGGACTGGGTGTTCTCCCGCCAGCGGTATTGGGGTGAGCCCATCCCCATGGTGTACTGCGAAAAGTGCGGCTGGGTGCCCCTGCCGGAGGATCAGCTTCCGCTGGTGCTGCCCGATGTGGAAAGCTATGAGCCTACCGACACCGGGGAGTCGCCCCTGTCCAAGATGACCGACTGGGTGAACACCACCTGTCCCCACTGCGGCGCACCCGCCAAGCGTGAGACGGACACCATGCCTCAATGGGCAGGCTCAAGCTGGTATTTCCTGCGGTATATGGATCCCCATAACCCCAACGCCATCGCGTCTAAGGAGGCGCTGGATTATTGGTCACCCGTGGACTGGTACAACGGCGGCATGGAGCATACCACTTTGCACCTGCTGTACTCCCGGTTCTGGCACAAATTCCTCTACGATCAGGGCATTGTCCCCACCAAAGAGCCTTATGCCAAGCGCACCAGCCACGGCATGATCCTTGGTGAGGGCGGCGAGAAGATGTCCAAGTCCCGCGGAAATGTGGTCAACCCCAACGACGTGGTGGCTGCCTACGGCGTGGACACCATGCGGATGTATATCATGTTTATCGGCGACTTTGAAAAGGCCGCTGCGTGGAGTGACAACGCCGTCAAGGGCTGCCGCCGGTTCTTGGATCGGGTGTGGAATCTGGCGGAGCAGTTGACCGACTCTCTGGACTACACTCCCGACAATGAAAGCGCTATCCATAAGGCCATCAAAAAGGTGTCCGACGACATCGACGCCATGAAGTTCAATACCGCCATCGCTGCGTTGATGGCTCTGGTCAACGACTTTTACCAGAAGGGCTGCTCCAAGGGTGATTTCCGCACGTTGCTGCTGACGCTCTCTCCCTTTGCGCCCCATCTGGCCGAGGAGCTTTGGAAGGATCTTGGCTTTGACGGCGTTGGCATGGCCTGCGTCCAGCCTTGGCCCATCTATGATGAAGCCAAGACGGTAGCCAGCACGGTCACTCTGGCGGTTCAGGTGGGCGGCAAGCTGAAGGGGACGATCGAAGTGCCCACCGACAGCGATGAAGCCACGGTTGTCGCCGCCGCCATGGAGGACGCCAAGGTGGCAAAAGCCGCCGAAGGGATGGAGCTTGTCAAAACCATTCTGGTGAAAAATAAGCTGGTCAACCTCATTTTCAAGCCCAAGGGGTAAACGGAAAAGAGCCCTGAAGGAGGCGCGTTGTGAGCGATATCATGCAGTTTTCCGACCGGGAAGCATTTAGAGCTTGGCTATCGGAGCATTGCTTGACAAGCCGCGGGATCTGGGTTCTGCTTGGAAAGGCAGGTGGCCCAAAAACACTCAGTGCGGCAGAAGCCCTTGAAGAAGCGCTTTGCTTTGGCTGGATCGATGGGCAGATGAAGAGCGTTGATTCGAAGGTCTATCAAAAATATTTTTCCCAACGCCGCGAGAAAAGCAAATGGTCAGAAAAGAACAAGGCTCTGGTCAACCGCTTGGAAGAACAGGGTCTTATGACCGATTTTGGAAGAAGAAAGATCGAAGAAGCCAAAAGGAACGGTCAATGGGATGCGCCTGATCTTATGGCGATTTCAGAAAAGGAAATTGCTGTCTTGGCCTCGCTGTTGAAGGCTCACGAGCTTGCTTTTGCAAATTTTCAGTCCATGCCCTTGTCTGCACGGAAGACCTACACACGGGCATATTTTGACGCAAAGACAGAGGCCGGAAGGGAAAGAAGAATGGCTTGGATGATAGACAGACTCAACAAAAATCTTCGGCCTATGTAGCTGTGCAAATATAAAACGGGCAATCAATTTGCCCCCTTGACAAGAAAAGCGCGTTTGGGTATAATGAGAGTGTTAAAGCCATCGTTATGGCCCTTTTGCGGTGGAAACAGCACCGCGTCGGAGGGAGGGGAAATCAATGTCGGAAGTCCGCATCAAAGAGGGCGAGTCTTTGGAAAACGCCCTGAAGCGGTTTAAGCGCAGCTGCGCCAAATCTGGTGTTTTGGCTGAAGTCCGCAAGCGTGAGCACTACGAAAGTCCGAGCGTCAAACGCCGCAAGAAGAGCGAAGCCGCCCGCAAGAACCGCAAAAAGTTCTATTGAGAAAAGCCCCGTGACGTTTGCCGTCACGGGGTTTCTTTTTTTCTGGTGCTTAACAGCTTGGGCAGCTCCTCCGCCGCTTCCGGATAGGGGAGAAACGCTTCCTTGATCCCCATCTCCGCCGCCATGCGAAGCTTTTTTTCCATGGACTCGGCATCATCGTACAGGATGAAATGAGGACTTTCCCCGGTAGGCATAAAGGTAAAATAGTGGGCGCAGAGGTCGTCGGAAAAATAGACGCTGGGCCGCCGTTTTTGCAGCAGTTCATTTAGCTCCGCCCGCGTCAAAGGACGGCCCGATCCATCCCGCGCCGGGAGTACAAAGTCCTCGCAGGCCCATTGGAGTCCCAAAACCACCCTTTGAATCCCGTAAGCGTCGATGGCTTCCCGCAGATGGCGGCGCAGTGAGCCGCCGGACAGAGCTGTCGAAACAACTACCTTTGCGCCGGGCAGACCGGCCGCATAGGACGGGGGCAGGTAGAGACTCCAGCCCCGTTTTTGAAAGGTCGGGATCAACAGGGCCGCAGCCCGCTCCAGTACGGGCAGGGGAGCGCCTTCAAAATCAAAAAAGACCCCTTGGAAGCTCCGGGCGGCGCACTCCCGCACCACCTCTTGGCAAAACGGCTCTGCCTTGCCTGTGCCATCGAAGTCCCGGTGATCCAGCACCATGATCCCCCCGGTGAGAGGGGTCGGAAGCTGTGTACGGAACAGATGCGGCCCTTGGCCGACCCGATAAGCCGGGTGGGCCAGCGTCAGTCCGCGACAGGCAGGGTCGGCCTGATGCTGGGGCGGGGCAAGGAGATAGAGTGCAGGTCGTTGTAGCATAGACATCTATGGATTCCCCCTTGTGGCGGCGAAGAAATAGTGGTACAATACGATGTTAGAAAATCTTACGCACGCCGGCGTGCGTTTAGAAGAGGTGAGGGTTTGTTTTCGTTGCTTCCGTGGCAGTGGACGGATAGTATCTATGATCTGACGGGAAAGAGCCTGTACCGCGCAGGCATCCACCTTTTGCTGGCCGATCTGGATAACACTTTGATCCCGTATAGCCGCAGCGAACCGGATGAAGCCCTGCGGCGCTGGCTGGCGGATCTGAACGCCAATGGCGTGACCTTGTTCCTCCTGTCCAACTCCCGTAAGGCCGTCCGCGCGCCCCACTTTGCACAAGCTCTGGGCATTGATTATCTCTGCCATGCGGGCAAACCGAAGACCGGCGGCTACCGCGCCGCGATGGAACGGTGCGGCGTCGCCCCGGAGCATTGCGCTATGGTAGGCGACCAGATCTTTACGGATACTCTTGGGGCGAACCGGGCGGGCATCCGTTCTATTTTGGTCAAGCCGATCTCCCTGTCGGGAAATCCGGGCCGATATCTGCGCTATTGGACAGAGCTGCCCATGCGGGCTCTGGCCCGTAAGCGGCAATGGAAGGGGGCTTCATAATGGCAGGCGTTAAGTTTGGCCCGGCGGGGAACAGCGATTCCTTTTCCGCCAAGCACAAATCTTCTTTAGATGCGCCAGAATGGCTGCGCGGTCTCGGTTTGGATTGCTATGAGTACCAGTGCGGCAAAGGAGTGCGGGTCAGCCGCGAAACGGCGTTGGCGCTGGGAAAACGGGCAAAGGAAGCGAAGATCTCTCTGTCCCTCCACGCCCCCTATTTTATCAATCTGGCCAACCCCGACCCCGAAAGTCTGGAAAAAACCACCGGCTATGTCCTCGCCGCCTGCGAAGCGGCGGACTGGATGGGTGCGCGGCGGGTGGTGGTACACACAGGCGCACTGATGAAACGCACCCGCCGGGAGGCGTTGGATATCGCCAAATCCAGCATGACCGCAGTGCTGAGATCCTGCGACGAAGCCGGCTTTGCCCACATGACCCTCTGCCCGGAGACCATGGGCAAGATCAACCAGCTGGGCGATCTGGAGGAAGTGCTGGAGCTTTGTGCCTTAGACAAACGGCTCGTCCCCTGTGTGGACTTTGGGCATCTCTATGCCCGAAGCTTGGGCGCGGACGAGGGAATGGAAGCGACGGAGCGGATGTTGGCGCGGATGGAGGAAGTTTTGGGCGCGGAACGGGCCAGTCAATTCCACAGCCACTTCTCCCGCATCGAGTTTACTCCCAACGGGGGAGAGAAGTGCCACCGCACCTTTGCCGACAACGGCGGGTTCGGCCCAGATCCCGCACCGCTGATGGAGCTTCTGGCAAAACGCGGCTGGAGTCCAACGATCATCTGCGAAAGCGCAGGCACACAAGCCGAAGACGCACTGGAGATGAAAACCCTTTATCAGCAATATCTGAAACAATAAGCAGAAAGGAAGTTTTTGTATGAACCATTTTAAGCAGATTGCCGCTAAACTAAGCGACTATGGCGTGGACGCCATGATGATCACCTCCGAGCCGGGGGAATTCTATGCCGCCGGCTTCCACGGAGAGGGCATTGTGCTGGTGGCGGCGGGGGAGACCACCTATATTACCGATTCCCGCTATATTGAGCTGGCGGAAAAGACCATTCAGGACGCTACCATCCTCATGGTGGACAAGGGGCGCAACTACGTCACGCTGGTCAATGACTTTCTTGACCGCTTGGGGATCAAGACGCTGGGCATTGAAGAAAGCTACATGACTTTGGGGGCATATCAGAGCTATACTGAGAGCCTCCACGCCAAGCTGATCCCTGCGGGAAAGCTGGTGCTGGAGCTGCGCTCTGCCAAGGACGAGCACGAGATCGAATGTCTTGTCAAGGCTCAGCGCATTTCGGAAAAGGCTCTGGAGGAAATTTTCCGTTTCATCAAGCCCGGCGTGACCGAACGGGAGGTCGCCGCCAAGCTGACCTACGATATGCTCCGCTTTGGGGCGGAGAAAAACTCCTTTGACCCCATCGTGGTGGCCGGGCCTAACGGCAGCCTGCCCCACGGCATTCCCGGCGACCGCCCCATCCAGTCCGGCGATTTCGTCACCATGGACTTTGGATGTAAGTGGGGCGGCTACTGCTCCGATATGACCCGCACCATCGCCGTGGGCCAACCCACCGAGGAGATGGCGAAGGTCTACGATTTGGTATTAAAGGCCCAGCTTGCGGGGATCGCCGCGTCCAAGGCGGGCGTGCGGGGTAAGGACATCGACGCCGCCGCCCGCAAGGTGATCGAGGAGGGCGGATATGGCGCATACTTCGGCCACGGCTACGGCCACAGCGTCGGCATCGAGATCCACGAGTCTCCCAACGCCAACACCCGGGACGAGACTCCCATGCCCATGGGAGCGGCGGTATCCGCCGAGCCGGGGATCTATCTGCCCGGGCGCTTCGGCGTGCGCATTGAGGACGTGGTCATCATGGAGGAGGGCGGCTGCCGGGTCATTACCCAAGCGCCCAAGGAGCTGATCATCCTTTAAGTTTTTTTGGAAAACAAATCCTTGCAATTTTCCACCATATAGGGTAAAATATTAAAGTGAAGTTTTTTGACCCACAAAGTCAGACATATGTTTGGAGGATGAACCAATGATTTCTGCCAGCGATTTCCGTAACGGTGTGACCTTCGAGATGGACGGTCAGGTCATGCAGGTGGTGGAGTTCCAGCACGTGAAGCCCGGTAAGGGCGCCGCCTTCGTCCGCACCAAGATGAAGAACGTGATCACCGGCGCAGTCACCGAGACTTCTTTCAACCCCACCGCCAAGTTCGAGAGCGCCTTCGTCGAGCGCAAGGACATGGACTACAGCTACTCCGACGGCGATCTCTATTATTTTATGGACTCGGAGACCTTCGATCTGATTCCCATCGACAAGAGCGTTTTGGGTGATGCGTTTCGTTTTGTCACCGAAAACATGACCTGCAAGATCATGTCCTACAAGGGCAAGGTTTTCGCAGTTGAGCCGCCCAACTTTGTGGAGTTGGAGGTCACCGACACAGAGCCGGGCTTTGCCGGCAACACCGCCACCAATGTCACCAAGCCTGCCACTCTGGAAACCGGCGCGGAGATCAAGGTGCCCCTATTTGTCAGCGCGGGCGATAAGATCAAGATCGACACCCGCACCGGAGAATATCTGGAGCGCTGCAAGGGCTGATTTTCGGCGTTTTATAACAACTGGAAAGGGGAACGATTACCATGACGATTTCTGAAAAGGTCGCCTACCTGAAGGGTCTGGCTGAGGGTCTGGCCGTGGACACTGAAAAGTCCAAAGAGGGCAAGCTGATCTCCGTGATGATCGACATTCTGGAGGAGGTCGGCCTGTCCATTGAGGATCTGGAGGCCACCACCGATGAGCTGAGCGACGCGCTGGATGCCGTCTCCGATGATTTGAGCGATGTGGAGGACGATCTCTACGGCGACGATGATGACTGCGACTGCTGTGACTGCGACGATGACGAGGAGTTCTTTCAGGTAGAGTGCCCCAACTGCGGAGAGATCTTGGATATTGACGAAGACGTTTTGGATGCCGGCGTGATCCAGTGCCCCGCCTGCAAGCAGAAGTTTGCCCTTGACCTCTATGATGAGGAGGAATGTGGTTGTGGCTGCGACCACGATGACGAGATCGTCGCCGAGGTCGAGGAAGCTCCCGCTCCCAAAAAGTCCACCAAAAAAACTGCAAAGAAATAATTTGCCTGATCGGCGGCGTCACCCCTGCGGTGACGCCGCTTTTTTATGCCCCGCTTAAAAAAGTTTGAAAAACTTTTCCACAACCCCTATGCAAAAGAGGGAAAGTAAGGTACAATAGAATACAACATATTGAGCGTGACACAGGGCAGAAAATCACACGCTGACAGGAGGAAACCAATCATGGGCGAACCCAAATTCAGGCGAGTTCTTTTGAAGATCAGCGGCGAAGCGATGGCAGGCAGCCAAAGCCGCGGGCTGGACTTTAACATCATCTCCGACATCTGCGATGTGGTGGGCAAGTGCGTCAAGGAAGGCGTACAGGTCGGCATCGTGGTCGGCGGCGGCAACTTCTGGCGCGGCGTAAAGGACGGTTCCGGCCGCATGGAGCGCTCCCGCGCCGACCATATGGGTATGCTGGCCACCACCATCAATGCTCTGGCTCTGGCCGACATCATGGAGCAAAAGGGCATTCCCGTTCGGGTGCAGACCGCCATTCAGATGCAGGCCATTGCCGAGCCTTATATCCGCTCCCGGGCCATCCGTCATCTGGAAAAGGGCAGGGTGGTCATTTTCGGGTGCGGCACAGGCAACCCCTATTTCTCCACTGATACTGCCGCCGTCCTCCGCGCTGCGGAAATCGACGCCGACGCGATCCTCCTTGCAAAAAACATCGACGGTGTCTACTCCGCCGACCCGAAGCTCGACCCCTCGGCGGTAAAATACGATTCCATCTCCTATGATGATGTGCTGGCGCAGCACCTTCAGGTGATGGATTTTACCGCAACGTCTCTGTCTATGGACAACCATATTCCCGTGATCCTCTTTGCTTTGAAAGACCCGGAAAACATCTACCGGGCTGTAATGGGAGAAAAAGTTGGAACGATCGTAAAGGAGGAAATGAACAATGGCTGACGCGCACAAGGAATTTGAGACAAAAATGCAAAAGACCATCGAAGTGGTGAAAAGTGACTTTGCCTCCGTCCGTGCAGGGCGGGCCAATGCCGGTGTTTTGGATAAGATCCAAGTGGAGTACTATGGCGTTTTGACCCCGCTCCAGCAGGTGGCGTCCATCTCTTCGCCTGACCCCCGCACGCTGGTGATCCAGCCTTGGGACGCCAGTCTCCTAAAGGAGATCGAAAAGGCGATCCAGACCTCCGACCTCGGCATCAACCCCCAGAACGACGGCAAGCTGGTGCGCCTGTCCTTCCCCCAGCTCACAGAGGAGCGCCGCAAGGAGCTGACCAAGCAGGTGCGCAAATATGCTGAGAACGGCAAGGTGGCAGTCCGCAATATCCGCCGGGACGCCATGGATAAGCTGAAGGCCGCTGAAAAGCAGAATGAACTTACCGAGGATGACCGGAAGCAGGGGGAGAAGGACCTTCAGGATCTGACGGACAAAATATGCAAGAAAATCGACGAGCTGTGCGAGAAGAAGGAAAAGGAACTCATGGCGGTGTAAG
>CAJUAS010000057.1 GCA_910584395.1 uncultured Oscillospiraceae bacterium
CAAGGCTACCGCGGGCCTGATCTGCGGTATCATCGGTGCTGCGTTGGCGATTGTGTGCTGGGTGGCTTGCGCCGCCTGCGCGAGCGCAATCCTTGACGCCGCCGGCAACCTGAGCTGAGTAAAGCGCGGGATGCTGAAAAGTCTTTGAACCGGGCCGGTGAGCACATCGCCGGCCCGGATTTTTATTGTAAAACGCGAGGTGGTACGGTATGCAGGTCAGCGGATATGGAGTCATGATCGTTCTGGGCCTTTTGGCGTCAGGAGCGGTGGGCTGGTTTTTGACGCGCCGCTTCGCTTTGGATTTTAACGATTTCCTGCTTTTGGCTACCTATGCTGTGGCCTTGGGAGTGGTGGGGGCCAAGGCGGCCTATCTGCTCCTGAACGTCACGCGCATTGATTGGAGCCGCGTGACCGATTTCAGCTATCTAAACCTGCTGATGCGGGGGGGATTCATTTTCTATGGGGGGATTCCCTTGGGCCTGTTTGGTCTGTGGCTGGCAGGGAAGCTCCACAAGATAGATGTCAAGCCTTATCTGCGCATCGGCGTCGCCCTGCTCCCGTTGACCCACGCCTTTGGCCGGGTGGGGTGCTATCTGGCCGGGTGCTGTTTTGGCATCCCCTACGACGGACCGCTGGCCGTGATTTATGAGCGATCCCACGGCGCGCCTCTGGGGGTGCCCCTGTTTCCGGTACAGCTTTTAGAGGCGGTATTGGTGCTGGCCATAGCGGGCGTGCTGTTTGCGCTCTGCCTGCGGGGCTGGGGCGAATGGTCTCTGCTGGGGCTCTATATGGGGCTTTACGGCGTGGTGCGGTTTTGCCTGGAGTATCTGCGCGACGACGCGGAGCGCGGACAGTTTCTATGGTTTTCCACCTCGCAGTGGGTGAGCCTCGTTTTGATAGCCCTGGCGTTGGCAGGGGTGCTGTGGAGCCGAGTGAAAACAAAAAGGACGTAAACCGGAAGGTTTACGTCCTTTTTAGTCTGTCAAGCGTCCGCGCAAAGCCCGGTGGTGGCGGCGGCGGTCAAGTCCAGTAGGTCTCGGGGCGCAAGCTCCACCTGAAAGCCCACCTTGCCTGCGGAGACGCAGATGGTCGCAAAGGCCAAACAACTCTCGTCAAACACCGTGGGGAAATGCTTTTTCATCCCCACGGGGGAGCAGCCGCCGTGGACATAGCCGGTGAGGGGAAGAAGTTCTTTTTGGGGGAGCATGGCCACCGACTTTTCCCCCACCGCCTTGGCGGCTTTTTTCAGGTCTAAGGTCTCAGCCACTGGGATGTCGAACACATAGTATCCGCCGGAAGCCCCTTTCGCCACCAAGGTCTTGAACACGGCAGCGGGGTCTTGGCCCAGCGCCTTGGCCACACTGACGCCGTCGATGCCGCCGGCTTCGGGGTCATAGCTGTGAGGGGTGTAGGAGAGCTTCTTTTGCTCCAGCACCCGCATGACGTTGGTTTTTTCCTCTTTCTGCTTGGACATGGACGGCCACTCCTTTCAGTGTCCCCGCAGCTCGATGATCTGGTCGCGGAGGACGGCGGCGTATTCAAATTCCAGCCGCTTGGAGGCATCCCGCATCTCCTTTTCCAGCTTGGCGATGGCGGCGTCCCGCTCCGAGCGGGACATCTTGTGCTTGAGGCGGGCGGTCTTGGCGGTATCTTCCTCGTCCTCCGCCAGATTGAGCACCCCCCGCACCTCCTTGACGATGGTCTTGGGGACGATGCCGTGGGCCTGATTGAAGGCGTCCTGCTTGGCCCGCCGCCGCTGGGTCTCCTCCATGGCCGCCGCCATGGACGCTGTGACCGCGTCGGCGTAGAGAATGACCACGCCGTCGGCGTTTCTTGCCGCCCGGCCGATGGTCTGGATGAGGGAGGTCTCGCTGCGGAGGAAGCCCTCCTTGTCCGCGTCCAGCACCGCCACCAAGCTGACCTCAGGCAAGTCCAGACCCTCCCGCAGCAGGTTGATGCCCACCAGCACATGGAACACGCCCAGCCGCAGGTCGCGGATGATCTCCTGCCGCTCCATGGTGTCGATGTCGTGGTGGAGGTAGCGCACCTTGATGCCCACCCCCTGAAGGTAGGCGGTGAGATCCTCCGCCATCTTCTTGGTGAGGGTGGTGACCAGAACCCGTTCGTTGCGCTCCACCCGCGCGTTGATCTCCCCGATGAGGTGGTCGATCTGCCCCTCGATGGGATGGAGAAGCACCTTGGGGTCAAGCAGTCCGGTGGGGCGGATGACCTGCTCCACGATCTGCCCGGCGCGGGTGCGCTCATACTCGCCGGGGGTGGCGGAGACGTAGATGACCTGATTGAGCCGCTGCTCGAACTCCTCGAATTTCAGCGGGCGGTTGTCGTAGGCGCAGGGAAGGCGGAAGCCGTAGTCCACCAGCGTGGTTTTTCTCGCCCGGTCGCCATTATACATCGCCCGTACTTGAGGTAAGGTCACATGGCTCTCGTCGATGAACAAGAGGAAGTCGTCGGGGAAGTAGTCCAGCAGGGTCATGGGGGGCGACCCGGCGGGGCGGCCTGCCAGAGGGCGGGAGTAGTTTTCGATGCCCGAGCAGTGGCCCAGCTCCTGAAGCATTTCAATGTCGTACATGGTGCGCTGTTTGATGCGCTGGGCCTCCACCAGCATATTGTTGGCTTCAAAAAAGGCCACCTGCTGCTCCAGCTCGCCGTAGATCTCCTGAATGGCCGCCGCCAGCTTCTCTTTTGGGGTGATATAGTGGCTGGCGGGGTAGATGGGGATGTGCTCCAGACGGCGGATCACGTCGCCGGTGACCACGTTGATCTCGGAGAGACGGTCGATCTCGTCCCCGAAGAACTCCACCCGGATGGCGGTGTCCCGCCAGTAGGCGGGCCAGACCTCCATGGTGTCCCCCCGGACGCGGAACATATTGCGCTCCCACGCGATGTCGTTGCGCTCATAGCGGTCTTCAATGAGCCGGACCATCAGCTCCTCCCGCTTCAATACCTGCCCCACCCGCAGAGGGATCATCATGTTGGCGTAGTCGTCCGGCTCGCCCAGACCGTAGATGCAGGAAACGGAGGACACCACGATCACGTCCCGCCGCTCAATGAGGGAGGCGGTGGCGGAGAGACGGAGACGGTCGATCTCGTCGTTTACTGCCGAGTCCTTTTCAATAAAGGTGTCGGTGTGGGGGATATACGCCTCAGGCTGGTAGTAGTCGTAATAGGACACGAAATACTCCACCGCATTGTCGGGGAAAAACTCCTTGAACTCCGCGCACAGCTGGGCGGCGAGGATCTTGTTGTGGGCCAGCACCAGCGTGGGCCGCTGGACTTTTTCAATGACCTTGGCCATGGTAAAGGTCTTGCCTGAGCCGGTGACGCCCAGTAGGACCTGCTCGGAAAGACCGTTTTCCACGCCCGCCGCAAGGGCTTCGATGGCCTCCGGCTGGTCGCCGGAGGGGGTAAAGGGGGAGACGACGTGAAAATCAGGCAAACCCCACACCTCCGTTCAAACTTTTGTTCCATTTTAGCACAAGAGACAGCCGTTGACAAGCCCCCTTCTTTCCGCTATGATAGAGAAAATTGCGAGGAGGAGACCACATGGGCTACAAAGAGGATTTTATCACGTTTATGGTGCGCTCCGGGGTGCTGACCTTTGGGGATTTTACCACCAAATCGGGGCGCAAGACCCCCTATTTCATCAACACGGGGAACTACAAGACCGGCGCTCAGGCCGCCCGGCTGGGGGACTACTACGCCGCCTGCGTTCAGGAGAACGCCCCCGACGGCATTGACTGCCTCTTTGGCCCGGCCTATAAGGGCATCCCGCTGGCGGTGACGGCGGCGGCCTCTCTGGCCCGGAATTATGACCGGGATCTGCCCTACTGCTTCAACCGCAAGGAGGCCAAAGACCACGGCGAGGGGGGCAGTCTGGTGGGCTATCAGGTGAAGGACGGCGACCGGGTCGCCATCATCGAGGATGTGGTGACGGCGGGCACCGCCGTGCGGGAGACCCTGGCCTTCTTTGACGCGCTGGGCAAGCAGGTGAAGGTGACCCATCTGTTCGTCTCCGCCGACCGCATGGAGCGGGGAACGGGGGAGGAGAGCACGCTGGATGAGCTGCGCCGGGAGTACGGGATCGCCGTCCATCCCATCGTTACCATCCGGGACATCCAGAGCTTCCTTTTGAACCGGGAGATCGACGGGGAAGTGGTGGTGGACGACCGCCGCTCCGCCCAGATCGATGCCTATCTTGCCCAATACGGCGGGAAAACCTTGGCGTGACAGGGATTTTTTGCAAAACCCCTTGCATTTATTGAATAATAGTGGTATACTATGGTCGTATGAAGAGTAGGTATTGACAAGAGTGGGGTTCGCCCCGCTCTTTCTTTTGGAGAAAAGGGGGAAGGCAAATGGCGAAGCTCACCGATACCGTTGCGGCTCTGGCAGAGCCCATCGCCAGAGAAAACGGTTGCGAGATCTGGGATGTGGAGTACGTCAAAGAGGCGGGCACATGGTTCTTGCGGGTGTATCTGGATCGCCCGGAGGGCGTGACCATCGACCACTGCGAGGCGGTCAGCCGCGCGCTGGACGTGAAGCTGGACGAGGTCGATCCCATTGAAGGCAGCTATGTGCTGGAGGTGTCCTCCCCCGGCGCTGACCGCGTTCTCCGAAAGGACGAGCATTTCGCCCGCTTTATGGGCGAGCAGGTGGAGGTGCGCCTCTACCGCCCGGTGGACGGGGCAAAGACTTTGGTGGGCGCGCTGGCCGGCTATGAGGACGGCGGCGTGACCATTGAGACGAAGGAAGGCCCGCGCACCTTGGCAAAGCAGGACGTTGCTCAAGTCAGATTATACATCACTTTTTAACGAAGGAGAAAAACAACCATGGCTAAGAAAGCACCCGCGCCCAAGTCGGTCGAGCTGGACGGCAAGGAGTTTTTTACCGCCGTCAACCTCATCGAGCAGGAAAAGGGCATCCCCAAGAGCTATATGCTGGAGAAGATCACCCAAGCTCTGGTCTCCGCCTATAAGCGGGATCACGAGGGCATCACCGACAACGTCACCGTGGACTTCAACGAGGAGAAGGCCGAGGTGAAGATGTACGTCAAGAAGGACGTTGTGGAGACGGTGGACAATCCTTACACCGAGATGTCTCTGGAGGAGGCGCAGGCCAAGCTGCCTCAGGCCCAGTTGGGCGACGTGCTTCGCATTGAGGTCAAGACCCGCGCCTTTGGCCGCATCGCCGCCCAAACCGCCCGTCAGGTCATCGTTCAGGGAATGCGGGAGGCCGAGCAGGGCATGATCTATGACGAGTTCTCCGCCAAGGAGCATGAGATCCTCACCGGCATCGTCACCCGCATCGACCCGCGCAACGGCGCGGCGTCCATCCGCATCACCAGCGGCGGGGAGTTCACCGACGCCTATCTGGCCGCCGCCGAGCAGGTGGCGGGGGAGACCTTCAAGGAGGGCGACCGACTGAAGGTCTATGTGGTGGAAGTCCGCCGGGCCACCAGAGGACCGCAGGTCATCATCTCCCGCACCCACCCCGGTCTGGTGAAGCGGCTCTTTGAGCTGGAAGTACCTGAGATCTACGACGGCACGGTGGAAATCCGCTCCACCGCCCGGGAGGCGGGCAGCCGCACCAAGATCGCCGTGTGGTCTGCCGACCCCAATGTGGATCCCATCGGCGCGTGCGTGGGCACCCGCGGCCAGCGGGTGAACACCATCGTGGAGGAGCTGAAGGGCGAGAAGATCGACATCATCAAGTACTCCGACGACCCCGTGGCCTATGTCTCCGCCGCCCTCGCCCCTGCGGCGGTGGTGAGCGTCACCCTGCTGGACGACGGCAAGAGCTGTCAGGTCATCGTCCCCGACGACCAGCTCTCTCTGGCCATTGGCCGGGAGGGGCAGAACGCCCGTCTGGCCGCCAAGCTCACCGGCTTCAAGATCGACATTAAGCCGCAGTCGACCCCCGTGGAAGAACCGCAGGAGGAAGCGTCTGCGGAAGAGGAGTAACGAGGGCTGGTTCATAAGGAGGTGAAACCCCATGCCCAAAAAGCTGCCCCAGCGTATGTGCGTGGGGTGCCGCCAGATGAAGGAAAAACCCCAGCTCATCCGGGTGGTGCGCTCCCCCGAAGGGGAGGTATCTCTGGACGCGCAGGGGAAAAAGCCCGGCCGGGGGGCTTATCTCTGCCCCGACCCTGCCTGCCTGAAGCGGGCGGTGAAGTCCAAGGCGCTGGAGCGGGCCTTTTCTGCGCCCCTGCCCCCGGAAGTCCTGAGCCAGCTGGAAGCGGAGCTGGAAAGGGGGGCGGGAGATGGATAAATTCCTCACCCTTTTGGGTCTGGCCCTGCGGGCTAAGAAGTTAGAGGTGGGGGAGATCCCCGTCCACACCGCTTTGGCCCATGGGAAGGCGCGGATGGTCTGCTTGGCCTCCGACGCGGCGGAAAACACCGCTGACAAGGTGCGCCGCCATTTGGGGAGCACCCCTTGCCACACCCTTCCCGCCGATAAGTCCCGCCTTGGGTATGCGCTGGGCCGCAAGAGCTGCGCTCTGGTGGCCGTCACCGACCCGGGCTTCGCCCGCCGCTTGGAGGAATTGCTTCCCCCGGCGGCACAACACCAAGATGGAGGTGTCGTTCTTTGAGTATCGACAACAAATACCGCGTTCACGAAGTGGCCAAGGATTTCAAGCGTCCCACCAAGGAGATCACCGAGATCCTCACCCAATACGCGCAAACGCCGAAAAACCATATGCAGGCCCTCACCGACGAAGAGCTGTCCATTATCTTCGCCTACCTGACCGCTCACAATCAGGTGGAGGACATGGCCAGCATCTTTGAAACGGAGGTCTACCACGAGCCGAAGGCGGCGGTGGAGGAGACCCCCGCTCCCGCGCCTGTGAGCGCAGAACCGGCCGAAACGGAGGAAGCGTCCAAGGCATCGGAAGCTCCGGCGGCGGCCGCCCCCGCGGCGGAGACGTTGAAGGCGGCCCAGACGCCTGCCGCCGCTCCCGCCGCGTCAAAACCCGCCCAGCCGCCCCTCCAGCGGCCCACCACCCGCGTGCCGGAGAAGCGGGTCGTGGATACCCGCAAGGGCGGGCAGGTCAATTTGGAGAAGTACGACGAGCGGCTGGAGAACATTGCCGCGGGCCGCACCCAGCAGATGTCGGCGGGCAAGCAGAAGTTCCAAGGCCGCAACCAGCGCCGCAACAATGCCTTCCAGAGCGGCAAGCGCCGCGCCGAGGAGCAGGAGAAGATGCGCCGTCTCCACGCCGAGATCGCCAAGAAGCACCCCTTGGTGGTAAAGATCCCTGACGAGATCAACGTGGGCGAGCTGGCCTCCCGCATGAAAAAGACCGCCGCCGAGGTGGTCAAGACCCTGATGAAGAACGGCGTGATGGCCTCGGTGAGCGACGTGATCGACTTCGACACCGCCGCCATCATCACCGAGGAGCTGGGCTGCAAGGTGGAAAAAGAGGTCATCGTCACCATCGAGGAGAAGCTCATCGACGTGTCCGAGGACAAGGAGGAGGATCTGAAGCCCCGCGCCCCCGTGGTGGTGGTCATGGGCCATGTAGACCACGGCAAGACCTCCCTGCTGGACTATATCCGGGATTCCCACGTGGCCTCCGGCGAGGCGGGCGGCATCACCCAGCACATCGGCGCATATCAGGTCATGGTTCAGGGCAAGCCCATCACCTTCCTGGACACCCCCGGCCACGAGGCCTTCACCGCCATGCGGGCCCGGGGCGCCATGATTACCGACGTGGCCATCCTGGTGGTGGCCGCCGACGACGGCATCATGCCCCAGACCATCGAGTCCATCAACCACGCCAAGGCCGCCGACATCCCCATCATCGTGGCCATCAACAAGATGGATAAGCCCGAGGCCAACCCCGAGCGCATCAAGCAGCAGCTCACCGAGTACGAGCTGGTGGCCGAGGACTGGGGCGGCGACACCATCATCTGCCCCATCTCCGCCAAGACGGGCATGGGCATCGACAACCTGCTGG
>CAJUAS010000058.1 GCA_910584395.1 uncultured Oscillospiraceae bacterium
GTGTAGGTCTTGCCCGCCCCGGAGGTGCCGCAGATGGTGAAGTTGGCGTTCTTGTTGACCTTCGTATTGAACGGGTCAACGATGCACAGGGAGTTGTTGTGCCGGTTGAGGCCCAGCAGGATACCGTTATCGTCGGACAGCTCGAAGCTGGTGAACATATAGGTGGAGGCGGCCCCGCTGGTCAAAACATTGCGCTTGGATTTGCGCTCCAGACTGGCGTCTATGCTGAGGAACGGCATGGTGGAGCGCAGGGCGGCCTCCTGTTGAAACATGCAGTCCGACACCTGGATGTCCATGGACTTCATCAGGTCGGTCATCTGCTGCTTGCGCCACTGCAGCTCCTCATAGCCGGCGGCGGACACGGTGATGAACACTGACATGTAGAACAGGTCCTCGTTCCGGCTGGACAGACCTTGTTTGATGTAGTAGCCAGCTTGGATGGATCCCGCCAGCTCCTCGTAATCGGTAGAGGTATCCTGTAATTCCCGCAGTTTGGTGCGGTTGAGCCGGATACGCTGGGCAACCCGGTCAATGGTCTTGCCCCGAATCTCCCGGCGCAGGTGCAGGTCCACATCCACACCCTCACCGGCGTTGATCAAAGCCGACATCCAACCGCCTCGGACTGTCTGAGGGAACCCGTTCTTCCGAACATACAGGTAGGTATAGTAGATGCCGTCCATGACCAGGTAGCCGGGATGGGTCAGGTCAAGGCCCCGTGGTGCAATGAAATTGGAGGCCCGGATATGGGGGACGGGATCAATACCAACCACACGCTTCCTGGCGGCCATGGCGTCCACCACCACCCGGTTGAGCCGGTTTTGGAACGGGTCATCCACACAGGAGCGGCGGTTGAAGTACATATACAGCACCTCAGCCGCGAACGCGTCTTCGTCCTTGGGTTGCACGATGCTGTTGCCACACTGGGCGAAATAGGTACGGGCGTTCTGGGTCACCACCTGGAGGGCGGAATAAATCTCGCCATAGTCGGGATCCATCTGCCGCCGCCCGTTGGGGGCCTCGTACTGGAAGATCAGAAAGAACCGGCGGGACAGCGCCTCGCGGCTGCCCTCTTCCCGGATGAACTGGATGGTGCCTTCTCCCAGGCGGCGGCAGGCCTCCACCGTTTCCTGTTCCAGATCCGCCTGGAGGCCTGCTACATACTGGTCGGAGTCCGCCTTGCGGGTCACGGATTTGAATTGCAGTCGCATGGGGGATATTTTCAGCCAGCTGGCGAAGGTGGAGATGATCCCCCACTGCTCCTCGTCGGAACGGAGCAGGAAGTTGATGGGCTCAATCTCCAGGATCTTGATAAACCGGCCATCAGTGGTTTCGACGATGCCGTTTTTGAGCTCTTTGATCGGAATGAAGTCCTGAACGAACTCCAGCTTTTCTTTTGGCGGGGGGCTTGCCCGTCCTCTTTTTCGGGGGGCTGCCTTTGTGCGTGTTCGTGTCATAGTGGTATCCAATCCTCCTATAGTGAAGCTGCCGCCGGCGCACCAGAAACATGACCATGTGGGAGACGTACTGGAGCAGCGAGTCGCCGCCCAGGCCCATCAGGGCAAAGACGCCCAGCGGCAGCAGGGTTATGGTCATGACCACCACCTTGGCCGTCACTGGCAGGTGGAGCCACATCAGCTCCGGGTATCCCACCAGGGCCAGCAGGATGCTGGCCTCTACCGTGTTGCGGGTCTCCAGCATCCCGCCCATCAGCTTGCCGGAGTCAGTGTAGTTGGGCGGTATCGTGTAGATATTGCTGTATTCTCTGTCGTCAGCCATCGTTGACTCCTTGTTCTATGGGAGCAGGCGTGAAGTCTGCCTCCAGGTCGATATCCTTCCTGCGGCGGAACTGGGTCACATAGGTCGGCGAGTTGAGCGCCACACCGCCCGCACTGCTGGAGCAGTGGACCCACATCTGCTTGCCATCGGCGCTGCGGCCAGCGTAGAGCAATACATGATTGACAGGCACTGTTCCCGGCGCTGCCATAAAGCCAATGTCGCCGGGCAGCAGTTCCGCTTCGGTAATGGCGTAGGTAGTATCCCACTGGCTCCAGGAGCCATCTAGCAGGCTGACGCCCAGAGCCGTTTTATAGACCCAGTCCGTGAATCCGGAGCAGTCAAGCCCGTAGGGCCGTATGGTGCCGGTGCTGCTGGAACCCGCTGAGGTCACCAGCCGGGGCGTGTTCCACGCCTCGTTCCAGCCTGGTGCGCTCTTGCCGCCCCAGAAATACGGGACACGGCCCACCAGGGACAGGGCCGCCCGCATCAATTCCTTCCGGGTGCCGCTGCATGTGAGACTGTTCAGGTAGGCATTCAGCTCAGCATCGGTGATCGGCGGCACTGTGCCGCTGGTCAGGGACCCGTACATGGTCATCTTCAAGGCGTTGGACATGTTGGTGATGGCCTCGCCGTATGTCAGATTGAACTGGTCATACTGGGCGGAGGTGTCGATGCCAAACGCGGTCAAGATCACAGATTGGTCAAATGGGTGGATGGTGCAGACCACATACTGGACCGTAACCGTCTCGGGTGCTCCCGGTTCCTCACCTTCTTGGACTTCCGGCACCACCGTTTTTGTGGTTTCTTTCACTTCATAGGTAACTGCGAACATTTGCCCGGCAACAGCATCCAGCTTGGCCTTCATGTCCGCCTTGGTGGTACCGCGTTGCTGCATGGAGGCTGAGTAGGCCGCCAGGGTATAGCAGGTATCGTAGTCGGCAGAGATCAGCCCGTTGTTGATCAGCGCCTCCATGGACAGCTCACGGTCGTACCCACCCTGGGCGATGATCTGTTCCACTTGTGCCAGAGCCATATCATAGCCGTTCTGAATGCAGTCGGAAACCACGTCGGATACATCGTCAAAACTGGCAGTTATGCTTGTGGGGGCATTGATGTCAACGGTAGAAGGGTCAGTGTGAAAGAGATTGTTGACAACTATGGAGGGCAGCGATACGATGCCCACAATGATAAAGAGCAGGAACAGACAGATAAAGATCAGCACCTTAAACAAGGTGTGCCGCAAGGACCAGGCCGCCGACAAAATTGCACCCCAGGGGCCGCCTGCGGCTGTACCCGCCGCAATCTCGGCGGCTGCCTTCCCGCCTGTAACTCCTGCTTTGGTTACCGCAGCAGCGGCATTGGCGGTCGCCTCCCCGGCGGCAGCGGATCCTGCGGATTTTGCCGAGGCCGCACCCGCTTTTTTGGCGGCCTCCGCCGCCTTCTGTGCGCCTTTTAGATAATCGTCCTGGCCATCGCCAAAGCGCTGCTGTTCATCAGACATGGAACCACCTCCTATGGAATATGGGACGGCCCGCACAC
Organism: uncultured Oscillospiraceae bacterium; assembly: GCA_910584395.1. GTDB lineage: Bacteria > Bacillota > Clostridia > Oscillospirales > Oscillospiraceae > MGBC124762. The sequence goes on from CAJUAS010000058.1 coordinate 3,316, forward strand.
CGGTCAGATTGTGCGGGCCATCGGTCAGGTTTTGCGTTTTGGCGGTTTATGGTCGCTGACCGGCCGCCGCTTGGGGGTAGGCGCAAACTGTGTGGGCGTGGACGCGTAGCGTACGGACTCCACATTGACAGTCCGCAGAATATCTCCGTCATAGACAGGCTTGCCGTCCTGATAGACGGGTTTGCGCTCCACAGACGCAACGCCAGGGATCGCATACCACTGCCCGCCGCCGCTGTCCTCATAGACATGGTAGTCGCCCCTGGGCGGCTGGTATCTGGTGCGGTCATAGAACGCGGTCCCAGACCCATCCGCGTGGCGCACCTCCAGCACACCGTCACAGGTGCGGGAACTGTCCACGGTTGTGACCTCCTGGGTAAAGCCGGGCATAAACTGCCCAAAGAGCGCTTGGTTATATGCGGCAGCACTGCCGGGACCAGCCGGCACATCCGCAGAGGATCCGTGAGTGCCTGTGCCAGATGGAGCGTGTCCCAATGTGCCAGCACCGCCGCCTGCTTCAGGCTGCGGTACTGGGGCTGCTCCAACGCCAAGCGGAGCAGAAGTGTTCACCCCGGCACCAGACGGGGGCGGCACACCTTCCCCGCCGTCAAGCGAGGACGCTGCACCCGGCCCAACGCCAGGCTGAGGCGCAGCACCCGCTCCGGCATCAAATTGCGGTGCGGGACCAGTACCAGAGTCAAACTGTGGCGGTGCAGCATGGGGCGTCATGGCGTACCAGCTCAGGCCGTCGGAACCTTGGATAACCTCATGGGGCGCATCCGGCTCCTGATAGAAGGCGCTGCTGTACCACAAGGCATTGCTGCCGTCTGGGTAGCTGGCTTCCATGGTGCCTTCGTCCACCGTGCGCAGTACCGTATCCTGGGGGGCGCTGGGAAATGCTTCAGATACCTGGGGCGCTTCGGAGGAGTCGCCGGTGAAGTTGGGGGCGGCGTAAAATGCGTCCCGTCCCTCGCCGGAAGCCACTTGATACCACTGGCTCCCGTCCGCAGCCTGGATCTGCTTATGCGGGCTGTCCGGCCTATCATACTGAGCGGCACTGAACAGCTCCACATTGGCCTGTTTCCCGTCCGGCCCCACAGCCTTGGTGCTGATATGGCCGCCGGTGATCTGCGTATCGGTATACTTCATATTGCCTGCCGCCCCGCTGGCCATCTGCGGCATATAGTTGGGCAGGCTGCGATCCGCGATGTCGCCGGCGATGGTACCGGAGACCTTGGGTGGGCGGCTGGCCACTGAGGATACAGACTCTGCGGTGAGGGTCGCGCCATTGCGTGCGGCCATACCGCCAAAGGCGCGGCCCACAAAGCCCACGCTGCCGCCTGTTCCCATGCGGGAGCCTCCATCAACCACTGCGTCACGGACAAAGCTGTTGGGCTTATACCGGCTGGCAAAAGTCTGCTTTGTCTTGCTGACGTCAGGACTCTTGGTATAACCCTCCGGGGGAGTGACCTCCTCCGCAGTAAAGCTGCCAATGGGCATATCCTTCCAAGGCACATCAATAAGATAGCCGCCCACGCCGGTGACATAGGTGCCGGTGAAGTCATTGTCTACGCCGGTGATTTTGATGACTGCACCGGCAAGCCCTTTGGTTGGGTCGTCCGCATCCACTTTGCGGATACTGCCCTCGCCTGTGATGACCGGCGTATCAGTGAAGATAACCGTTACAGTCTTATCGCTGCCGCTGGGCAAAACCACATACTGTGGCCCAGCATTGTCGATCTCATAGTCGGCCGGCGGTTCCAATTCAGTCACGGCATAGGTACCAGCTTCCAAATTGGACAAAGTATAGGTGCCATCCTGGCCTGTCACAATCTCTTTAGAGTAAGCGCCATTTTCAGATGCAACCAAGAATCGGGCACCGGGCAGTCCCTTATTGGGGTTAGTGGAGTCAACCTTTCTGACTGTGAGACCGTATCTTTCCCGGATGACACTCAATTCGCCCACCATAACGGCCTGAACATCGTTGGAGGGGTGATAACTGGAGCCAGGGCCGGTATATGCGTACTCATAGACTTCACACTCGCCCCACACGCCTTCAGCGCCCAAATCCAAGATGTACTTGACCCGGTCGCGGAAAGATATGCCGTCTATCAGGTCATCAATGCTGGTGTAGTTCGTGTGTTCCAGATTGTTGTAGACGCACATCAGCTCCTCTGCACAGGCGGTGACAGGGTCTGCCAGCAGACCGGCCTTGTACCGCCAAACAATGGCCTGTGTCCAGGCGTTCATTGTCCAGGTGTAGTTGCTGTTCCAAACGGCGTTTTCACCTAGGGCAATCGCCCGGTCGGTAAAGACACCGGTGGAATGTGCGTAGAAGTAGGCCATCATCGTCTTGACCGTGGGATCGGAGATGGGCTTTGGATTACCCCATGTGTGGCCTTTCAGCGACCAGCCCATGCCCTTGCCCTTCTCGGCACAGAAGCCCATCGTACTCTTTCCGTTGAGACCAAAGTGCATCTGGTGCATATAGCACTCGCCCAGGGCCGGGGAATCATACTTGACCCCATTGTAGGCGCAGTCGTCCATCTTGATCGTGTCCGGAGTAGCGGCCATGGCTGTCGTAGGCAGAAGCCCAAGCAGACAGACCAGCACCAGCAGAGCCGCGATCAGGCGGTTATGCGGTTTATGGATATATTTCATGTTTTGTCATTCTCCTTCTCGGCATAGAAAAAGACCTCTCAGCGTAGCTGAAAGGTCTTTGTTTGCCGGTTATTCAGTTATTCGTACGGGTTGTGTGTTCCCGGTAGCCCGATGAACATAAAGCAGAATGTCGCTCCCCTATCGTTTTCGGTAATACCGACGCCCAGGCTGCCACCGCCAGCATCAATCATGGTCTCGAAGTGACCGGGCGAACTGATCCAGTTCGCAACAGCGTGTTGAGCGATGTCCGCTGATCCTACGCCGGTGAATGCTGTCAGGTTGGATCCAAAACCGTGCGGGTAGCCGAATGCAAGGGCAGCCTCACACTCTTCCTTGGAGTTGTGCCAGGAATACTGCTTGTCAGACATGGTCTGGGCCGCGTTCATCAGAGCGTCATCAACAGGCAGCTCTGGCACACCGTAAGCTACGCGGGTCTGGTTGATCAGTCGAATCATCTCCAGCCGGATCTCCATATTGGCGTTTAGATTATTGCTCCCGGCGTTCCCGCTGGTGGGGTCTGAGGGTTCCACCGTAATGGTCACGCTTCCCGTCTGCCCGTCCGGGGCGGTCACTGTGACGACTGTTGTGCCTGGGGCTTTGGTGTTTACGGTCCAATGGTCAAGGACTTCCGCCACATGGGCCACAGCTGGGTTGCTGGAGGTCACCGTATAGTCCGAGCGGTTGGGAGAGATGATCAGAGTACTGATGACACCCTCTTTCAGCGTACTCCCCTTGGAACTGCCTACACGGATGGAAGCATTCCCCTGTGCGGGGGCCTCGCCAGTGTAGGGAGCATTGCTGTCGATCTGGACCGCCCGGCCGTCCCAATAGACATTGAAACCGACCATTTGTCCGATGTCACGGAGCTTGACATAGTTGTTGCCGCCGATGTTGTACGCATTCATCTGGACCGGGACACCGTCCACGTAGGCCTGCTGAGGGGCGTATTCCGCCATTACCCCAGCGGCATAGGCTACGCCGCCGCCGAACAGCATTGCGCTGGTGAGCAGTCCTGCCACGAAGCTCATTGTGTGCTTTTTCATGTTCGATTCCTCCTGTTCTTTTGTATTCACCATAATTATACAAATAAGCAGGGGAATTTACAACGCGGCTAACGCACTTCCCGGGCCTGCACACACCAGCGCATGTTTCGGACATCCCGAACGCAGGTGACCAGTGTGATCAGGTTATCGCTCGTGCGCTCCAGCCGGGAGAAGTCTGTCTCCTCGATTTGCCCGACAAAAAAGACCTCATACGTCCTGGTACCCAGTTGGGTGGTGTATGTGATCTGGTCCCCGGTTTTCAAGGTGTGGATTTTGCCGAAGTGATTGGTCACCCCTCTGTTGTGGCCAGCGATCCCCACGTTGCCATCCCAGCAGGAGGTGGATTTGAAGTGTCCTGCCCCCTTGGCCAGGCTCTCCAGGCTCTCCGTCTCGTAGACCTTGACGTTTACCCCGATACTCGGGATCTTCAACCGGCCGATGCTGCCATCCGAGTAGTAGAGCCCATCCGGCAGGGTGAAAGGGGTAGACGAGGTGGACGAAGTGGTGACATCGCTCGCCGGCGGGGTTACGGACTCAGCGGGCGGGTAATAGGCGGTACCGCCTCCGATGGGAGTAGTGGCGGAACCGCTCGTCTGAGTCTGCGTCTGCGGGATCAGCACGGCCCCGCTCCCGGTCTGGTAGGACTCAGGGCTGCCGAAGGGCGGCGGAACCACGGCCGCATTCTTACTGCGGTCGATATTGCTCTGCTCCGTCACACCGCCGCCCACTACTGTGACCTGGTCCACCGATGTGGGGGAGGCGAACAGGGGGTCCTCCGGACCGTCGATATTATACTCGGCCGCCATGGCCGTCGTGGCCATCGCCATGGTGAGCATCAGCGCCA
>CAJUAS010000059.1 GCA_910584395.1 uncultured Oscillospiraceae bacterium
CCATCAGCTTTCCCGCCAGTGCGCGGCAGTCATAGGCGACCTGCGCTGCAGCCATAGCCGGAGCGTGCCCGCCCCGTCCGGGACTGGCACAGGTGCGGATCGCCTTGGCACAGGCCGCAGCCACCCCCGGCGGCTTTTGGAGCGTGGTGGCGGCGGCATCAAAGTAGATCACAGCCGCACCTCCTGATAGCTCCCGTCCGCCTCCATAATGAACACCCTCTGGGGCGTCAACGACGCGCGGTTCAGAGCCACCAGTGCGTCGGGCAGACGCCGCTGGGCGATTTTGACCCCGTGGCTGCACCCTTCGCTTGCAATGGTTCTGGGGGTTCGCATGATATGCGCGGTGATCCCCACCTTGCCCAGAACGCTTGCCGTCCGTTGGGCATAGGTCAGGGACTTACAGATGATAAGATAGTAGACCATGTCTTTCACTCCCCTGACTTAACCTATGCCGACCGCCCTTTTTCTGCCACTGGTTTCCATCGTCGCCAAACTCTTCCCGTTTTCCCCCCTCTCTCCTTGTGTAAGCCTACGAAATTCCCTATTTGACCTTGCCAAAATGGCTGAAATTTGGTATGGTAAGTATGAGTTTTTTTAGGAGGTGTACTCATGGCTCAAAAGGTCGCTGTGATCCTCGGCTCTGATTCCGATCTGCCCGCAATGGAGTCCTGCTTGCGTACCCTAAAAACCTTTCAGATCCCCTTTGAGGCGCATATTCTGTCCGCCCACCGCACCCCCGGAGAGGCCCATGATTTTGCTGCCAACGCAAAGGCCAACGGGTTCGGCGTGATCATCGCTGCCGCCGGAAAGGCCGCCCATCTGGCGGGCGTCTTGGCCGCTGTCACGACTCTCCCCGTCATTGGTGTGCCGATGAAGACCTCTATGATGGGAGGACTGGACTCTTTGCTTTCTATGGTTCAAATGCCCAAGGGCATCCCTGTCGCCTGTGTCGCTGTCGACGGGGGAGAAAACGCCGCTATCCTTGCCGCCCAGATGCTGGCTCTCGCTGACGAGGGTCTGTCTGAGCGGCTTGCTCATTTCAAGGACGATCTATCCGCCCAAGTTTTGGAGAAGGATAAAAAATTACAGGAGGGATTGGCACAATGAAAAAGTTAGAGCAGCTCTATGAAGGCAAGGCCAAGAAGGTCTTTGCCACCGACGACCCTAATGTGGTCATCGTAGATTACAAGGACGACGCCACCGCCTTTAACGGCGAAAAGAAAGGCACGATCGTCGGCAAGGGCGTCATCAACAACAAAATGACCAACCACCTCATGGGCAAGTTGGAGGCCGCAGGCATCCCCACCCACTATGTCCAGCAGCTCTCCGACCGGGAAACCGCCGTGAAGAAGGTCTCCATCGTCCCTCTGGAGGTCATTGTCCGCAATATCTCCGCCGGTTCTTTCGCCAAGCGTTACGGCGTGGAGGAAGGCATCCCCTTTGCCGAGCCCACCTTTGAGTTGTCCTATAAGAACGACGATCTGGGCGACCCCCTGCTCAACGACTCCCACGCGCTGGCTCTGGGTCTGGCGACCAAGGAGGAGATCGCCCTGATCCGCGACTATGCTTTGCGTATCAACGCTCTTCTCAAGGGCTTTATGAAAGAGATCGGCATTGATCTGGTGGACTTCAAGCTGGAGTTTGGCAAGACCGCCGACGGCACCATCGTTCTGGCCGACGAGATCTCCCCCGACACCTGCCGTCTCTGGGACGAAAAGACCCATGAGAAGCTGGACAAGGACCGTTTCCGCCGGGATCTGGGCGGCGCGGAGGAAGCATATGAGGAGGTCATGCGCCGCCTTATGGGGGAGCAGTAAGGAATGGGCGGTTTTTTCGGCGCCGTCTCCAAGCGCGACGTAGTGCTGGATCTGTTTTTCGGAACTGACTATCACTCCCACCTCGGCACCCGCCGGGGCGGCTTGGTGCTCCATGACCGCGAGGACGGCTTTCAGCGGCAGATCCATAATATTGAAAACACCCCTTTCCGCACCAAGTTTGAAAACGACCTCGCTAAGTTCCACGGCACGGCGGGCATCGGCTGCATCAGCGACACCGACCCCCAGCCTCTTTTGGTGCGCTCTCACCTCGGCCTTTACGCCATCACCACCGTCGGCATCATCAACAACGCAGAGAAGCTGGTCGCCAAGTATTTCTCCGACCACGGCCACCAGTTTATGGCCATGAGCTCCGGCAAGGTCAACGACACCGAGCTGGTCGCGGCCCTGATCAACCAAAAGGACGACTTGGTCAGCGGTATCCGTCATGCTCAGGACGAGATCGAAGGCTCTGCCACCATTCTTTTGCTCACCAAGGACAGCATCATTGCCGCCCGGGACAAACTGGGGCGTCTTCCCGTTCTCATTGGCCGCAATCCTGACGGCTGCTGTGTCTCCTTCGAGTCCTTTGCCTATCAGAAGCTGGGCTATCAGGACGCCTATGAGCTTGGCCCACGGGAGATCGTGGAGCTGACTCCCGACGGCTGGAACACCCTGTCGCCCCCCGGCGCAGAAATGAGGATCTGCGCCTTTTTATGGACTTACTACGGCTACCCCAACTCCTGTTATCAAGGGGTCAATGTGGAGGTCATGCGTTACAAGAACGGCGAGATCATGGCACGAAACGAACAGGCCCGCGGGATGCTCCCCGATGTGGACTATGTGGCCGGCGTTCCCGACTCCGGCGTCCCCCACGCCATCGGCTACGCAAATCAAAGCCACGCGCCCTTTGCCCGGCCCTTTGTAAAGTACACGCCCACGTGGCCTCGTTCCTTTATGCCCACCAATCAGGACGTCCGCAATCAGGTGGCAAAAATGAAGCAGATCCCTGTGCCCGAACTTATTCAGGGCAAGCGGCTGCTCTTTGTAGATGACTCCATTGTCCGGGGCACTCAGCTTCGGGAAACCGTAGAATTTCTCTACCGCTCCGGCGCAAAGGAAGTCCATATCCGCTCCGCTTGCCCTCCGGTCATGTACGGATGCAAATACCTCAACTTCTCCCGCAGCAACTCGGATTTGGAGCTGTTGGCCCGCAAGACCGTTCAGGAGCTGGAGGGGGACGAGGGCCAAGCCCACTTAGACGAGTATACCGACCCCACCACCCAGCGGGGCGGCTGCCTGCTAAAAACGATCTGTGAAAAACTCCACTTCCAATCTCTGGGTTACCAGACCTTGGACGGTCTTTTGGAGGCGATCGGCATCGACCGAAGCAAGGTCTGCACTTATTGCTGGAACGGAAAAGAATCGTGAGGAGGTCTCTCCATGGAAAACTCTCATTCTGCGTCCTATGCCGCCGCCGGAGTGGACATCGAAGCGGGCTATCAGGGCGTTCAGCTGATGAAAGAGCACGTAAAGCGCACCCATATCCCCGGAGTGGTGGGTGGTTTGGGCGGCTTTGGCGGCCTGTTTGCACCTGACCTCTCCGGTATGACCGAGCCGGTCTTTGTCTCAGGCACCGATGGCGTTGGCACAAAACTGCGGATTGCTCAGCTCTTGGACAAGCACGACACCATCGGCATTGACTGTGTGGCCATGTGCGTCAACGACATCGTGTGCTGCGGCGCAAAGCCCCTGTTCTTCTTGGATTACATCGCCATCGGCAAAAACATCCCCGAAAAGGTGGCATCCATCGTCTCCGGCGTGGCGGAAGGCTGCGTTCAGGCCGGCTGTGCACTCATCGGCGGCGAGACCGCCGAGCACCCCGGCGTGATGGTTCCCGACGACTATGACATCGCCGGTTTTTCCGTGGGTGTGGTGGACAAGCCCAAGATCATCGACGCTGGCAAGATCAGCGAGGGAGACGCCCTCATCGGTCTCACTTCCTCCGGCGTTCATTCCAACGGCTTTTCGCTGGTTCGCAAGGTGTTTGACATTGAAAACGCCGACTTGACCTCTCCCATGGACGAGCTGCACGGCAAAGCTTTGGGTGAAGTCCTTCTTGCTCCCACCAAGATCTACGTCAAGGCCATTCAAGCCCTGCTGGACGGCGGGATCGACCTCCATGGCGTCAGCCATATCACCGGCGGCGGCTTTTTTGAAAACATCCCCCGTATGCTTCCTGACGGTCTGGGCGTTCAGATCTTCCCCAGCGCCATCCCCAAGCAGCCCATTTTTGACCTGATCCAGCAGCGTGGGAACATCTCTGACCATGATATGTACAATACTTTCAACATGGGCCTTGGCATGGTTCTTGCCGTGCCTACGGCTCAAATGGAACATGCTTTGTCCCTTTTGGCTGCGGCCGGCGAACAGGACGCCGCCTGCGTGGGGTTTGTCACCAAAGACCCCGGCGTAACCTTTGGTGAAGCATGAGTAAGGTAAAAATCGCCGTGTTTGTCTCCGGCGGCGGGACAAATCTTCAGGCCCTTATCGACGCACAGCGCAGCGGCGCACTTCACAGCGGCGGGATCGCCTTGGTGCTGTCCAGCAATCCCAACGCCTACGCTCTGGAGCGGGCAAAACAGGCCGGCATTCCCACAAAAGTTTGCTCCCGCAAGGAGCTTGGCTCTCAGGAGGAATTTGAAGCCGCCATCTCCGCCGCCCTTTCAGAGCATGGCATCCAAGTCATCGTTTTGGCGGGCTTTATGAGCATTTTGAGCGAGAGCTTTACCTGCCGTTGGCCGCAGCGCATCCTGAACGTCCACCCCTCCCTGATCCCCTCCTTCTGTGGGAAGGGGATGTACGGGCTGAAGGTTCACGAGGCCGCGCTGTCCAAGGGCGTCAAGGTCACCGGCGCCACCGTCCATTTTGTCAACGAGATCCCCGACGGCGGCGAAATCGTTCTGCAAAAGGCGGTGGATGTTCTTCCCGGCGATACCCCCGAGATCCTACAAAAGCGTGTGATGGAGCAGGCGGAATGGGTGCTTCTGCCTAACGCCGCCGAGCTGCTCTGCAACCAGATCATCAAAGGAGAGAATTGAGCGATGAAACAAGACTTTTGCAAGCTGCTGCAAGGCAATCCCTACCCCGGCCGCGGCATCCTGCTGGGCCGCACTCCCGACGGCAAAAAAGCTGTCCTCACCTACTTCATTATGGGCCGCAGCGAAAACAGCCGCAACCGCATTTTTGAGGCCACTGCCGACGGCATCCGCACCAAGGCCTTTGACGAGAGCAAGATGATCGACCCATCCCTTATCATTTACAGCCCTGTGCGGGTCTGCGGTAAGGTCACTATCGTCACCAACGGCGACCAAACCGATACCATCTACGACGCTTTGAACGAGGGCCACTGTTACCGCCACGCCCTCAAGACCCGTACCTTTGAGCCGGACGGCCCAAACTTCACTCCCCGCATTTCCGGGGTCATCACCCCCGCAGGCACTTACAATCTCTCTATCCTCAAGACTATGGACAACGACGAGGACACCTGTCAGCGCTTTTTCTATGAGTACGACGCCCCCAAGGCAGGCATTGGGCACTTCATCTCCACCTATCAGGGCGACGGTTCTCCCCTCCCCTCCTTCCACGGCGAGCCCATTGCCGTGACGGTGGACTGCAACGATCCCCAGCCTTGGGCTGACAAGGTCTGGACGGCGCTGAACGCCGACAACAAAGTCTCCCTCTTTGTCCGTTTTCTGGACTTGGAAACGCAGAAAACCCAAGATGTGATCCTGAATAAACATCACTAAACGGAGGATATTATGAAGGAATTAGAGCTGAAGTACGGCTGTAACCCCAATCAGAAGCCCGCCCGTATCTTGATGGAGAGCGGGGAGCTTCCCCTCGAAGTCCTCAACGGGAAACCCGGCTACATCAACTTCATGGACGCGCTGAACTCTTGGCAGCTGGTCAAGGCCCTCAAGGCCGCCACCGGCCTGCCCTCCGCCGCTTCCTTCAAGCACGTCTCCCCCGCCGGTGCGGCGCTGGGTCTGCCTTTGAGCGACACCGAGCGTCAGATGTACCTTGCCCCGGACGGAGACCTCTCTCCCATTTCCTGCGCCTATATCCGCGCCCGCGGTGCAGACCGCCTTTGCTCCTTTGGCGACTGGGCGGCCCTCAGCGACACCTGCGACGGGGACACTGCCCGCTTTTTGGCCTTGGAGGTGTCTGACGGCGTGATCGCCCCCGATTACACCCCAGAAGCGTTGGAGATCCTGAAAACCAAACGCAAGGGCGGCTATAACGTGGTCAAGATCGATTCCAACTACGCCCCCGCCCCTGTGGAGCGCCGCCATATTTTCGGCATCACCTTTGAGCAGGGATACAACGACCTGAGCATTGACGAGACGATGCTGGAGAATCTGGTCACCGAAAACAAAACTCTCCCCCAACAGGCCAAGCATGATATGCTTTTGGCGCTGATCACCCTGAAATACACCCAGTCCAACTCTGTGTGCTATGTCAAGGACGGCATGACCATCGGGGTCGGCGCGGGCCAGCAAAGCCGCATCCACTGCACCCGTCTGGCGGGCAACAAGGCGGATATCTGGTGGCTGCGCCAGCATCCCTATGTTTTGGAGCTTCCCTTTGTCAGCGGGATTCGCCGCCCTGACCGGGACAACGCCATCGACCAGTATATTGCCGACTCCTCTTTCTTTGCCCATGACGACGCATGGAAGGACGTTTTTACCGACTGTCCCAAGCCCTTGACCGCCGACGACAAGGCTGCATGGATCGCGAAGCTGGAAGGGGTCACTTTGGGCAGCGACGCGTTCTTCCCCTTCGGCGACAATGTGGAGCGTGCCTATCAGTCCGGGGTCTCTTACATTGCCCAGCCCGGCGGCTCGATTCGTGACGATCAGGTCATTGCCACCGCCGACAAATATGGCATGGTCATGGCCTTTACAGGTATGCGCCTGTTCCATCATTAAGCATGGAGCAGCAAGCGCGTTTGGCCGCCTTTGAGCGGATGCTGGACGATGTGCGGCGTCAATATGCGGAACTGACCGCCCGACTGGAGCAGCTCAAGGCCGAGGGCAAGACAAAATCCGCCACCTTTCGTCAATATTGGGGCAATAAGATGACCTGTCAATACGTTTTGTCCCTTTATCGGGATTATGGTTTGCTGGATCAAAACAACGGGGAGGTTTCCTAACATGAAAGTTTTAGTCGTCGGCGGCGGTGGCCGTGAACACGCCATCTGCTGGAAGCTGTCCCAAAGCCCCAAGGTCACCGAGCTTTACTGCGCCCCCGGCAACGGCGGCATTGCCCAAGTGGCCACCTGCGTCCCCATCAAGGCAACTGATATTGACGCAATGGTGGCTTGGGCTGCGGAGAGCGCAGTCGATCTGGTGGTCGTCGCCCCTGACGATCCCTTGGCCCTTGGCATGGTGGATGCGCTGGAAGCGGCGGGTATCCCCGCCTTTGGCCCTCGAAAAAACGCCGCCATCATCGAGGCCAGCAAGGCGTTCTCCAAGGAATTGATGAAAAAGTACCACATCCC
>CAJUAS010000060.1 GCA_910584395.1 uncultured Oscillospiraceae bacterium
AGGCGTTTTCCAAGGAATTGATGAAAAAGTACCACATCCCCACCGCCAAGTATGAGACCTTCACCGATATGGATGCCGCCTTGGCCTACATTGACGCGCAGGGCGCGCCCATCGTGGTCAAGGCCGACGGCCTCGCTCTTGGCAAGGGCGTGATCGTCGCCGCCACTGTCGAGGAAGGGAAAGCCGCCGTCCGCGACATGATGGAGGGCGGTAAGTTCGGCGCTTCCGGCGCTACGGTGGTCATCGAAGAGTGCATGACCGGCCCGGAGGTCACGGTGTTGGCTTTTTGCGACGGTGAGCGCGTGATCCCCATGCCCTCTTCTCAAGACCACAAGCGCGCTTTTGACGGAAACCAAGGCCCGAATACCGGCGGCATGGGCGCGATCTCCCCCTCCCCTAATTACACCCCCGCCGTCGCCCAACGCTGCATGGAGGAGATCTTCCTCCCCACCGCAGCCGCCTTAAAGGCGGAGGGGCGGCCCTTCCACGGGGTTTTGTACTTCGGGCTGATGCTTACTCCCGACGGCCCGAAGGTGGTGGAGTATAACGCCCGTTTCGGCGACCCGGAATGTCAGGCGGTACTCTCCCTTTTAGAGAGCGACCTACTGGACATTTTCCTCGCCTGCCGCAACGGCACGCTGGACAAGCTGGAGATTCGCTGGTCGGACAAAGCTGCATGCTGTCTGGTGCTGGCCTCCGGCGGCTACCCCGGCTCTTATCAGACTGGGTATCCCATCACCGGGCTGGGTGAGGCAGGCAAAACCGCCACAGTCTTCCACGCAGGCACAAAGAAGGATTCGGAAGGACGCATTTGCACCGCCGGAGGCCGCGTTCTGGGCGTCACGGCCACAGGCAAGGATCTGAACGCCGCCATCGACGCCGCCTACGCCGCCGCGTCCCACGTCCACTTTGAAAACGTCCACTTCCGCACCGATATCGGCCGGGCGTGAGTACTTCTGCATAAGAAAAACACCGTCTGCCTGTTGGCAGACGGTGTTTTGTTATCCCTTTTATTCTGCTTTTGCTTCGTTGGACAGCGGAATGATATTCACATAGCTGTTCCCCTGCCCGAACACCACAGGAGTGCCGTCTGCGTAAGCGTAAGTAAGGGGGCTGTTCAGATCCTTTTTCTCCCATGTGATCTCCACCATCTTGCCGCCGCAGGCAAACCAGCCGTCGCCGTGATAGCCGCTCAAGTCCACCCGCAGGCGGCCGTAGTCGTCGATGGTCTTACAGTTGGCGCGAATGGTCACCACATTGGTCACCGCCACCTGCTCCCCATTGTTGCCGTCCACCAAGGGCTGGCCGTACTCTTCCACCAGATATTTCCCTTTTGCCTCATCGTAAGTAAATACGCCTGTTTTCACCTTGGAGAAGGGCACCCGTACCACCTTGGCCTCCACACCGTCGGCGGGCGTTCCGTCCTCCGCAAAGGTATAAGGCAGAGAAAAACCCTCTTCATGCTCCTTGCGGAAGGTATACTTGGGGAAGTTTTCCATGATCGCTTCGCCGGAGGTAAGCACGCTGTGTTCATACCCGTTGTTTTTCAGCCGCCCGGGGTCACGCCAGAAGATCCCGCTGTAGTCGGTGGTTCGGACACAGTCCAACGCCGTCACATTCCATTTGGTGATGTTCGCATACGCCTCTTCGCTGCCGCCGGCGTGCAGATAGATCGCGTCCAGACCCAGCGCCAGTTCTAAGTAATAGGGGCGGGAGGAGCGGACAGACCCCACCTCGCCCACGCCGTCCATGGACTGGTATACCCCAAGCATCCGGGTGATCCCGCCCTCAGCCAACGCCTCATAGATAATGTCCGCCTGAGAGTTCCCCTGCTGGGGCAGGGCTTTTCGGATGTTGTTGAGCATCACCGCCACAGGCCGCTGGGCGGCGTTAGAGCCCTCCGGAAGCAGCAGGCCGGTCAATGGGTTGATCTCGCTGCCCAACACCGGCTCGGTAGGCGCAGGGCTTTCGCTGGGCGGCGCAGTCACATCTATGGTCTGGCTGGGCGACGGAGACACAGAAGGTTCCACTTCCTCCTTCGGCCCGCAGCCTGCCAACACTAAGATCAAAGCAAGAGCCAAGGCCCATACGCGATGCTTCATCGGTGACACCCCTTTTGTTATGCTGTCTTCTATGATACACGCTCAAGGGGCTTGTGTCAAGGAAAGGGTCGGCCTCAAACGCTGAAAAATCTTCCCCTTAAATGACCTTCAGCATTTTCAGAACCACCAGCACCGCGCCTGCCAGCACCAGTAGGGAAACAATCAGCGGCACATAGCTGAACTTGCGCGCTTCCCCGCCGCTCTGGGCCTTGCTGGGGGCGACCAGCCCAATTTTCCGCAGGGTCTTGGACACCGGCGGATAAAGGATCATCAGCAGCGCGGCGTTCAGCGTTCCCTTCACCAGATTAAACAGCGCGATCATGGGCATCAGCTCTACCACAGACGCCCGGGGCATACCGAAATACATGGGGGTAACGATGTAGTTGAACACGATCATTCCCAGCAGGCGGAACACCACGCCCACGCACAGTCCGATGACTGCCCCAGAGGTCTTCCCCTTATGGCGGTAAATGATCACCGCCGGGCAGATGAGCAGCACCGTGGACAGCACATTCATCACAAAGCCGTACCACCCGGTGGTACTCAGAGTGATGGCCTCGATAAACGCCTCCACAACGATCATCATCACCGCCGCCACCGGGCCAAAGAGGAATCCGCCGATCCCGATGACGGCGTCGATGATATCCAGACTCAAAAAGCCGCCGATCTTGGGGATGAGCAGCTTGCACACCGCCATGGCAGCATAGGCCAGAGCCACGATCATCGCCATGGTAGTCACGGTACGGACATCGAAGAGGGTGTAACGGTCGGGCTTGGAAGAAAACTTGCGGGGATTGGATTCGGACATAACAAACAACTCCTTCAAAAAAGTAACACCTGAAAGACCATGCCTTTCAGGTGTTACACAAAAAAGCTACGCTTTGCGCGCAACACATCTTCTTTCATCCAGACTGTTACTGTCGGTCTCGGAGTTTCACCGAGTCAACCCGAAGGCTCGCGGACTATACCGCCGGTGGGGACTTACACCCCGCCCTGAAGACACGCTGTTCAGTTGTTCTGCCGCTATTATAGCACCCTTCCCAAAAAATGCAAGAGGAAATTTCCTTTACAATTCCTGTGCCTTTTCCTGAATAAATCGCTTGAGCCACTCCCCTGTCTCCGGATGCTCCAGAGAGAAGTCGATGGTGGCCTCCAAAAAGCCCTTCAAATTTCCGGTGTCGTACCGTTTTCCCTCAAAATCCACCGCAACCATCTCCTCCTGTTTGCACAACAGGCCCAAGCCGTCGGTAAGCTGGATCTCTCCGCCGTAACCGGGCTTTAGATTCTCCAGAATGTCAAAGATCCCAGAGGTCAGGACATACCGTCCCAAAATGGCATAGTTGGAGAAGATCTGCTCCAAACGGGGCTTTTCTACCACGTCAGATACACGAAACACCCGTTCCTCCAGCGGCTCGACCTTCACCGAGCAATACTTGCTGATGGCCGCCGTCGCCACCTGCTGGACTCCCACCGCGGAGGCGTTATACCGCTCCGCCGCCTCGATCAGCTGGGCCGTCACCGGCTTCTCTGCGCGCATGATATCGTCGCCCAGCAGCACCGCAAATGGCTCGTCCCCCACAAAGCGTTTCGCCCGCCAGATGGCGTGCCCCAATCCCCTCGTCTCCTTCTGGCGCACATAAAAGATGTTGGCCAGATCGGCGGCACGGCGCACCTCCGCCAGCTCCCGATCCTTCCCCGCCTGATTGAGGCGGGTCTCCAGCTCGGGATAGTAATCGAAGTAGTCGTCCATGGCGGATTTGGCACGGTTGGTGACCACCAAGATATCCTCGATGCCCGCAGCGGCGGCCTCCTCGATAATGTACTGGAGGGCAGGCTTGTCCACCAACGGGAGCATCTCCTTGGGGACGGTCTTGGTGGCAGGCAGCATCCGGGTACCCAGCCCGGCGGCGGGAATGACGGCTTTGCGGACTTTCATGGGAAGTCTCCTCTCATTTGATCGTTTGCAAACGTCCCTGAGGGATCATAGTCTGAAAATAACCTACCTTGGGCAGAACCGTCAGAAGAAGCAGTCCAAGAACCACACACACGCCAAGCTCCCCGACCCCCACGCTCAAGCCATTGACCAGCCAAGCCGTGGGGAAGGCGGCTGTGAAGCCATTGGCCTCTGCAAGGGCGATGGTAAAGCCCACCATGACCGTGTTGCAGATGACCGGCGGCAGGGGTGCAAGCCACTTGGTCTTGACCTTGCAAGTCCAAAGGGCGGCCAGCAGCGTTGCCGCCGAACCGATCACAATATCCAACGGGCCGTACGGAGAAAGCAGATTGACGATGAGACAGCCCACAAACAAACCGGGAACAGTCGCCGGAAACAAAAACGGCAGCACCGTCAACGCCTCGGCAAAGCGAAATTGGATCGGGCCAAAGGTCCAGCCAAAGATGCTTCCAAAGTAGCCCATCACGGCATAGAGCGCGGCCACCATAGCCGCCAAGGTCAGGTCTCGAACAGTAAATTTGCGCATAATAACAACCTCCATTTTTTGTTTAGAGTACCCGCGCCGGTACAAAAGCGGAGGTCCCTTCCCGGAGGGTAAGCGCGTTCCCTCCGGCGGCCTTCTCTCCGCCTCTTGGACTGGGTGTGGAAACCAGTCACCGGCATTGTATCATACAACACCCCATTTTGCAAGTTATTGTCCAAAAGGAACGGGCCGGGCATCTTGCCCGACCCGTCAGATGTTCCATTCAAACAGCTTGTCCCGCCGAAGCAAATAGTAGGCCGCCCCCACCCCGTCTGCCAGCAGCCACCCAATGGGCACAGACCACCAGATCCCTACCACTCCAATGGCCGGGATCGCAGAGAGAAGGTACGCCAGAGCGACCCGCGTCCCCAGCGACACCGCCGTCAGTACCACCGACATCCCCGGCTTACCCAAGGCACGGTATAATCCGTAGAAGAGAAACAGGCAGCCGATCCCGGCGTAAAACGCCCCTTCAATGCGGAGATAGCGCACTCCTTCCGCCACAACGGCCGTTGCCCCCGGCTCGGTAAACAAGCGCATCAGCGGCCCGGCAAACACGCAGACCAGCACAGACACCGCTCCGCTAAACCCCACAGCGGTGACTGCCGCGCCTTTTAATCCTTTCTGAATACGCTCCCTGTTTCGCGCGCCGTAGTTTTGGGCAATGAAGGTGGAAAAGGCATTGCCAAAGTCCTGAACGGGCATATAGGCAAAGGCGTCGATCTTCACCGCCG
Organism: uncultured Oscillospiraceae bacterium; assembly: GCA_910584395.1. GTDB lineage: Bacteria > Bacillota > Clostridia > Oscillospirales > Oscillospiraceae > MGBC124762. The sequence continues at coordinate 5,314 of CAJUAS010000060.1, forward strand.
CCGCAAAGGCCGCCATCACCGTTGGCCCAAAGCTGTTCACCAACCCCTGCACCATCAAAATGCCCAGATTCATCACCGACTGCTGCACGCAGGTGAGCACGGAAAATCCGCCGATCTCCTTAACTCTGCCCCACAGGAATTTCAGCCGTCCCCGCAGCTCCCGCCATTGTCTTGACCACAATAGCGTATAGACACAAATTCCAAGTCCCGACAGATACTGGGCAATTACGGTAGCCTCTGCCGCTCCGGCAACTCCCCGTTCCAAGCCCAGCACAAACCAGAGGTCAAGGACGATGTTCAACACCGCGGACACCCCCAAGAACACCAGAGGCACTACCGAATTGCCCACCGAGCGCAAGAAAGATGCAAAATAATTGTAGAAAAAGGTGGCGGCGATCCCCCAAAAGATCACCTTCAGATAGTCCCGCATCAGCGGCCAAACCTCTTTCGGGACACGCAGAAACACCCGGATCTCGTCCAAGCAGACAAAGGCGGTCAGGTTCAGCACCACCGTCAGCGCTCCAATGAGCGCAAAAGACGCACATACGCTCTCCCCCAGCGCCTCCTTGTCCCGCTGCCCGAAGCGGATGGAAAACATTGCACCGCTCCCCATGCAAAGGCCCAGCAAAATGGAGGTCAGGAAGGTCATCAGCGTGAAGGACGATCCCACCGCCGCCAGTGCATTTTGGCCCAAATACTTTCCGACAATGAGGGTATCGGTGATATTGTAGCACTGCTGCAGCAGGTTTCCTGCGATCATGGGCAGTGCAAAGCGCAGCATAGAGCCCATGATGGGTCCCCGGGTCAGATCTTGATTCATGACGTATCGACCTCGGAAAAGATGATGACACCATTGTAGCCGATTTGTGGAAGGGTGTCAAATAGGGAAGAAAAAGGTGCTCCGCGCGAGGCGGAGCACCTTGCTGAACCTATCTCGTTGTCGTATGGTGCGAGCTTACTTCAGCTCGGCAAAGTACTTGATGGTACGGACCATCTGGCTGGTGTAGGAGTTCTCGTTGTCGTACCAAGCCACGACCTGAACCAGGTTGCCCTCGCCCACCATGGTCTGGGTGGCGTCGAAAATGGAGCCGTGGGTCTCGCCGATGATGTCGGAGGAGACGATCTGATCCTCGTTGTAGCCGAAGCTGTCAGAGGCGACCGACTTCATGTAGGCATTGATCTCGTCCTTGGTGACAGCCTTGCTCACCTTGGCAACTAGGATCGTGGTGGAACCGGTGGGAGTGGGAACCCGCTGGGCAGAGCCAATGAGCTTGCCGTTGAGTTCGGGGATGACCAGACCGATGGCCTTGGCAGCGCCGGTGGAGTTGGGGACGATGTTCTGAGCGCCGGCACGGGCACGACGAAGGTCGCCCTTGCGCTGGGGGCCGTCCAGGATCATCTGGTCGCCGGTGTAGGCGTGGACGGTGGTCAT
>CAJUAS010000061.1 GCA_910584395.1 uncultured Oscillospiraceae bacterium
CCCACCAGCCGGTTCTCCACGAGGTCCAGCAGGCCGATGCCGTTGGCTCCGCCCAGCTCATTCAGCTTACGGATGATGTCGGAGGGCTTCAGTTTCTCCCCGTTGATGGCCACGGGCCGCCCCTGCTCAAAGTCCAGGGTCACCGTGGTGGGGGCGTCGGGGGCCTGCATGGGGGACACACCCAGCTCCAGGAACCCGGGCTGGTCATACTTGGGCTCGTTGGCGGGATCCTCCAGATCCAGCCCCTCGTGGCTCAGATGCCACAGGTTCTTGTCTTTGGAGTAGCTGGTCTCCCGGGAGATGCGCAGAGGGACATTGTGGGCTTCGGCGTAGTCGATCTCCTCCTCCCGGCTGCGGATAGTCCACTCCCGCCAGGGGGCGATGATCTTCATATCCGGGGCAAAGCGGCGGATGGCCAGCTCAAAGCGCACCTGATCGTTGCCCTTGCCGGTGCAGCCGTGGCAGATGGCGTCCGCCCCCTCCTTGAGGGCGATCTCCACCAGCCGCTTGGCGATCACCGGGCGGGCGAAGGCCGTGCCCAGAAGATAGTCCTCATACTTCGCCCCCATCATCATGGAGGGAATGATAACCTCGTCCACCATCACGTCGGTGAGATCCTCCACATAGAGCTTGGACGCCCCCGTCTTGATGGCCTTCTCCTCCAAACCGTCCAGCTCCGTGCCCTGCCCCACGTCGCCGGAGACTGCGATGATCTCCGGGTCGTTGTAGTTTTCCTTGAGCCACGGAATGATAATGGAGGTGTCCAAACCTCCCGAATAAGCCAGAACGACCTTCTTGATCTCCTTGTTTGCCATGTGAAAGACCTCCCATTTTGTGAAGTTGCCATCAGTCTACCACCGCAGACAATAAAATGCAAGGGCAAAGTTGCATAAACATTCCCCTTGCATTTCATTTTAGCGGTGATATTCACCAACAAATTGTATATTATTCATCTCTGAGTGCATATTCATTCGTTTATTCACGGCCTGTCCCGCCGTATCCGGGAAGCCGCGCCTTACTTTTCTTTGAAAAGCTTGTTCAGCTCCTTGCGGAAGGAGTTGATGTCCTTGAACTGGCGGTAGACCGACGCGAAGCGGACATAGGCCACCTCGTCCACGGTTTTCAGCTTCTCCATGACCATGTTGCCGATGTCGCTGGACTTGACCTCCTTGGCCATGTCGTTTTGGAGGGTCAGCTCGATCTCGTCGGCGATGCCCTCCAGCGTGCTCAGGGGCACGCTGCGCTTTTCGCAGGATTTCAGCATACTGCCGATGAGCTTGCTGCGGTCAAAGGACTGGCGCGAGCCGTCCTTTTTGATGACCACGATGGGCACTCGCTCAATGGTCTCGTAGGTGGTAAACCGCTTGCGGCACACCAGACACTCCCGCCGCCGGCGGATGCTGTCCCCCTCGTCGGTGGGGCGGGAATCCACCACCTTGCTCTCCGGATTGCCGCAGAATGGACACTTCATATGTCGTCACTCCTTATTCCAACAGGAATTATGTAAATCAACAGGAGAAGTATACCATATCTTGTGGCAAAATGGCAACCCTTTTTGTGGAAATTTTTTCACATGGGATAAAACAGCGGCGGTGTGTGATACTAAACGCGTGGAAAGAGGTGAGAGACATGAAGGATCAGAACAAGAACCCGCAGAACAAGAAGCAGCAGGGCTGCCCCACCGACCAGAAGAACCAGCCCAATCCCGAGAACAAGAAGAAGGACGCTCCCGAGAGCCACAAGACTCCCGAGAACAAGTTCTAAGAGAGAAGCCCTTTTTACAAAATACGGCCTCCGGCAAACGCCGGAGGCCATTTTCTTGCTTTAATGGTGGCTGTCGGAGTGGTGGCTTTCCTCCACATGGTGGGTCGGCTCCGGGTGGTGGGTGGCCTGCTGGACATCCCACACAAGGGTCATGTAGCTCCCCCACGGCATGGTCTTGCAGGCGATCTCCTCCCCGTCGCACACGCAGCGCACCGTCACGTCTCCGATGTCCTGTCCGGACACCGAGCTGTACGCAAAGTCACCGTATACCTTCTTGCTGCTCTTGCACTCCCCCGCCTCCCGGCAGTAGGTCTGGATGCAGACCGGGCCGTCCAGCCCCAGCAGCTCTTGGTCCTCCTCAGAAAGCTCCAAATAGAACTCCAGCTTCTTCCCTGCGGCGGCCTCGTTGGCCTGATAGGTCAGCTCATAGCTGACGCCCTCTTTGGTCGTGCCTGAACCCCGATCCTCCCACAGAGACGACCCCAGATCAGTGATCTCCACCTGCGGCTTGGACACTGCCGTCACGGCCCGCTTGCCGTCCCGCAGGCGGCGGAACACCGCGCCGTCGGTGATGTGCGGCCAGTCGTCGTCCCCGTAATGCTCCGGCTCGGAGGATTCCGCCGCCACGAACCGCAGGGTCTCCTCGTCCAAAATGTCAAAGACGTAGGTGTGCTGCGGGCAGCGCACCGTCACCCGTCCGTCGGTGATCTCATAATCCCCTTGGCAGATGTGGGAGGAGCAATAGGCCACAAAGACGCCAAAGCTCCCGTCCTCGTTGAAGGTCACCGACGGCACGCCCGCCCACGTCTTTTCCCCGTCCGTCTCCATCACATACCAGCCGCTGAGCTTGACCGACAAGATCTCCCGCTCCTCCACAAAGAGGCCGTTTTGGGTGATATAGTCCACCATCTTGGTCACCACTTCCTTGGCGTTGCGCTCACCGTCGGCAGTGACGGAATACAACACGCCGTAGGTCTTTCCGCCGCTCTCCACGTGGAAGGCGGCGGCGGCGCGGTAGTTGTCCTCAACACAGGCCGCGGTCACCTGATGGCCGTGGAACGTACAGGACTCCAGCTCCTTCCACTCCCCTTCGTCCAGATAGCTGTGCCCCTCGTAAATTTCCAACCACACGGTGTTGACGGGGACAAAGCTGGTGGCGGGCGGCACTTCTCCCTCTCTGGGCGAAATGTAGACCCCCTTCATCAAAAAGCGGCAGCTGTCGTCGCCCTGCCCCGCCATATCTACGTTGTAATACTCCATGTCAAACTTGCGAAGCCCCACGGTCTCCAAAAAGCCCGCAAAGTCGTCGGGCGCACTGCCGAAAATGGCGGCGGCGTCCTCTTGCTCCATGGCGATCAGCTTCATGCCCCCGACAATGCCATGGTCGGTAAAGGGTACGCTGTCCACCGCATGGAAAAACAGCTCCTCGGCGGGTTCGCCGGTCACGTTCGGCCCTGCGGCCCGCTGCTGCTGCGCGCCCTGCAAAATGGGCAGGGCAAACAGCCCCATCATCAGGCAGAAGCACGCCGCCATCCCCACATATTTCAGCCACTGGGGTACGCGGCTTTCCTCCCGGCGAGGCCGTTCGGGCCGCTGGGTTTCCAGCTTCAGCAGCGTTTCCATTCCTGCGTCAGAAACCTTCTGGCGGTTCATGTACCGCTCATAATCCTTCATGGTTTGCCCTCCCTTCACACGGTGTCTTCCAATAAGGTGCGCAGCTTTCCTCTGGCCCGGGACATACGGGAACGGACCGTCCCCTCCTTCTCCCCGGTCAGCTTGGCGATCTCGGCGGTGGAGTACCCCTCATAATAAAAGAGGTGGATCACCGCCCGGTCTTTGGGCGGGAGCTGCCAAAGTTCCTCCAGCTCCACACGCTCCCCACCGCTGCACGCCAAGTCCTCCGGCAGGGGGACGACCTGCCGCCACTTGAGCCGCAGCCGGCTTTTGCAGCCGTTGACCAGCACCCGCATCAGCCAGCCGCCGGGGTTGGCCACGTCCTTGGGCGCTTTCTCCAGATACTTCAAAAATGTGTCCTGAACCGCGTCCTCCGCCTCGGCGTGATCGCCTAAAATGGCCAGAGCCGTGCGGAACAGGCCGTTCGCGTGGGTGCGGACAAACAGTTCCCAGTCCATCTCTTTCACCTCCTGACACTACCATGACGTGCCAGCGCCGCCAAATGCTGCACCTTTGGGCAAAAATTTTACTGATACCCCAGCAAACCGCGCACCGAGACCTCGCCGCTGGACACCGTCTCCAACATTCCGTCCTGACGGCGCACCACCAGCTTGAACTCCCCGGTGACCTGCTCCGCCTTCCCCCGGTATTCCCAGTCGTTACGGATGAGCCTGACCTCCCGGCCCAAGGTCACGCAGCGTCTCCGGTACTCCTCCAAATATTCCTCCCAGCCCTCCGGGAAGGCGGCGTTCATGTGATCCAGCTGGGCGATGAGCGCCTGCGCCAGCTCCCGCCGGGTGACCTTTGCCCCCAAAAGATTCAGGGATGTGGCGATCTCGCTCAATTCCGGGCCGAAATCCTCAGCGGTTTGGGATACATTCGTGCCCATCCCCACCACCACGTAGTTCAGCGCACCCGTCTCCCCCTCCACGCCCATTTCGGTGAGGATGCCGCAGAGTTTTTTGCCGTCCACCAGCACGTCGTTGGGCCACTTGATCTGGGGTCTGACATCGCACACCGCCTCGACGGCCCGGCACACCGCCACCGCCGTCCACGCCGTGAGCTGGCTGATCTGCTCCAAAGGCACGTCGGGCTTCAACAGCACCGAGAGGTACAACCCCTTGCCGGAGAGGGACTGAAAGCCCCGCCCCCGGCGGCCTTTTCCGGCGGTCTGGGCCTCAGCGGTAACCACCAGTCCCGCCTGCGCCCCTGCCAGCGCGCGGCGCTTGATCTCGTCGTTGGTGGAGTCCACCTCCTCCAGACACGCCACCTCCCGGCCCACCACGCCCACTGCGTGGCGCAGGTCGGCGGCGTTCAGGCGGTCGGGGGAGGCCATCAGGCGGTAGCCCACCGCGCTCTGGGCCTCGATCTCATAGCCCTCCTTCCGCAGGCTCTCCACCGCCTTCCACACCGCCGCGCGGCTTACCCCCAGCGTCCGGCACAGCTCCGCCCCGGACACAGACTTCTTCCCCGCCCCGCCGGCGTTTTGCAAAGCGTTCAAAACCTCGTCCTTCAGCATATCGGCTCACTCCTTTGGTGACCAGTTTACCCCCACGTGCAAAACTTGTCAACCAAATTCAAAAAAGTGGTTTACAAGCGGCCTTTGTTGTGATATACTCCGCTTGTCAACCAAATTATATAAGTGAGGTTTACAAGTTATGTCTACTAAAGCACATTCCTACCTGCGCCCGCTGATACTGACGGGGGTATTTGCCGCCCTCACCGCCGTGTGCGGCTTTCTCAAGATCCCCTTGGGCTTCATGTCCATCACCCTGCAGACCATGATGGCCGCGCTGGCGGGCATTTTGCTGGGGGCGAAGTGGGGCGCGGCGTCTCAGGGGGTGTATCTGGCGCTGGGACTGGTGGGCCTGCCCATTTTCACCCAAGGGGGCGGGCCGGCGTATATCTTCCAGCCCAGCTTCGGGTTTTTGCTGGGCTTTCCGCTGACGGCGGCGGTGAGCGCGTGGCTGGCGAAGGATTCCACCTCTCCCCTGCGTATTGCCGGGGCGGCCGCGGTGGGTATTTTGGCCGGATATGTGATCGGAACGCCCTATATGGGTCTGATTTTGAATGTCTACATGGGCAAAGGGCTGGACGTGTGGACGGTGGTCAAGACAGGCTGCCTCATCTATTTGCCCGGCGAGGCGGTGAAGGTGCTGGCCACGGCGGTGATTGCCCCGCCCCTCAAGCGCGCCCTGAAAAAAAGCGAATTGGTCTGAGAAAAATAGCAAAAAGCCCGCCGGGGAGTTCCCGGCGGGCTTTTTGTGCTTTGTGAGAGATTTTAGGCGGTGGGGCCGGCAGCGACGAGAGCCTTGCCGGCGTCGTTGGTGGTGTACTTGGCGAAGTTCTTCACGAAGCGGGAGGCCAGATCCTTGGCCTTCTCCTCCCACTGGCTGGGATCGGCGTAGGTGTCCCGCGGGTCGAGGATGGCAGGGTCAACGCCGGGCAGGGCGGTGGGAACGGCGAAGTTGAAGTGGGGGATGGTCTTGGTCTCCGCCTTGGTGATAGAGCCGTCCAGAATGGCGTCGATGATGCCGCGGGTGTCCTTAATGGAGATGCGCTTGCCCGTGCCGTTCCAGCCGGTGTTCACCAGATAGGCCTTCGCGCCGGACTTCTCCATGCGCTTGACCAGCTCCTCGGCGTACTTGGTGGGGTGCAGCTCCAAGAAAGCCTGACCGAAGCAGGCGGAGAAGGTGGGGGTGGGCTCGGTGATGCCCCGCTCGGTGCCCGCCAGCTTGGCGGTGAAGCCGGAGAGGAAGTAGTACTTGGTCTGCTCCGGGGTCAGGATGGACACGGGGGGCAGCACACCGAAGGCATCGGCGGAGAGGAAGATCACGTTCTTGGCGGCGGGAGCGGCGGAGACGGGACGGACGATCTTCTCAATGTGGTCGATGGGGTAGCTGACGCGGGTGTTCTCGGTGACGGACTTGTCGGCGAAGTCGATCTTGCCGTCGGCGTCCAGCGTGACGTTCTCCAGCAGGGCGTTGCGGCGGATGGCGTTGTAGATGTCAGGCTCGGAGTCCTTATCCAGATTGATGACCTTGGCGTAGCAGCCGCCCTCGAAGTTGAACACGCCGTTGTCGTCCCAGCCGTGCTCGTCGTCGCCGATGAGCAGGCGCTTGGGGTCGGTGGAC
>CAJUAS010000062.1 GCA_910584395.1 uncultured Oscillospiraceae bacterium
AAAGATGTAAAGATTGGTCATACTTCTGTCATAAATCCCGGTTATCCTATGACCTGTAAACCGCAGCGCGGCATTTAAGAGACTTGTAAACCGCCAACGCTTTTTCAGTTGACAAAGGAGTGACCAACGATGTATTACAGCGACTACAACCGGCAGGAAAACGGCCTTGCCCCCGTGGAATTCAACGTGCAGCCCCCCGAAACGCCGCCCGAGACGCCCAAGAAGAAGTCCCGCGTGGGGCTGAAGGTGACGGCTCTGCTTCTGGCCTGCGCCCTGCTGGGCGGCGGCGCAGGGGTGGGCGGCGCGCTGCTCACCCAAAAGGCGGCGGAGCGCACCGCCGACACCACCACCCTCTTTCAGGGCGGGCGGACGCCCACGGTGGTGAACCTCTCCAAGATCAACGCGGGCCAGCCCCTCACCGCCGCCGAGGTGTACGCCTCCAACGTCAACTCCGTGGTGGGCATCACCACCCAAATCACCACCAACGTCTGGGGACAGCAGGTGGCTCAAGCCGCCAGCGGCAGCGGCTTTGTCATCAGCTCGGACGGCTACATTCTGACCAACTATCACGTCATTGAGGACGCCACCTCCGTCTCCGTCATCTTCAAAAACGGCGACGAGTACCCCGCCACCATCGTGGGGGGCGAGCAGGACAACGACGTGGCGGTGCTGAAGATCGACGCCGCCGGCCTGATCCCCGTGGTGATGGGCAACTCCGACGACCTTGTGGTGGGCGAAGAGGTGGTGGCCATCGGCAACCCGCTGGGGGAGATGACCTTCAGCGAGACCCGGGGCATCGTCTCCGCGCTGGATAAGCCCCTCACCATGTCCGACGGCACGGTACTCAACGTCCTCCAGACCGACTGCGCCATCAACTCCGGCAACTCCGGCGGGCCGCTCTTTAATATGTACGGTCAGGTCATCGGCATCACCAACGCCAAGTACTCCCGCTCCGGGAGTTCCAACGAGGCGTCCATTGAGGGCATTTGCTTTGCCATCCCCATTGACGACGTGAAGGATATGATCCAAGACATCATTACCCACGGCTATGTCACCGGCAAGCCCTATGTGGGGGTGACGCTGGCCACCGTCAACGCTCAGGCCGCCGCCCGGTATGGCCGGCCCGGCGGGGCGTATGTCCAGTCCATCGTCCCCGGCGCGGCCGCCGAGAAGGCGGGCCTGCGGGTGGGGGACATCATCACCGCCGTGGACGGCGAGACGGTGGACGGCTCCGCCGCCTTCATCGCCATCAAGGACAAGCACAAGGCGGGGGACACCGTGACGCTCTCCATCGACCGGGAGGCCCGCTCCATGACCCTCACCCTCACCTTTGACGAGCGCACCCCCGACGATCAGGTGGGCCAAGTGCCCGTGGAGGACGACTCCGGCAGCGGCTCGTACAATTACGGCGGGCAGTGGGGCTATCTTCCCTTCGGCTGGTGATTTTCGCAAAAAACCCATTGCAATCCTTGGATGAATCGTGTAGAATAGAAGAAACTAAGCTGCAAGGAGGCGTTCTTCTATGAAAGTTGCCCGTTTTGTGTTGAAGGTGGTCGCGCTGGCGCTGACCACGGCCGCCGCCGTCTGCACCGTGATCGCTTTTTGGGATCAGATCATGGACGGGGTCGGCGCGGTGGTGAACAAAGTCCGCTCCCGCCGCCAGTATGCCGAGGGCTGCTGCATCCCCGGCGCGGAGGATGAGGATTATACCGACTGGGACGAGTAAGAAGCGCGACCCGTAGACACGCAGGCTCGGATGGACTGGAGCGAGGGGCAAATTGGTAAGCGGCCATAGGCCGCGCGATTTGCCCCGAGACGGAGGGAAGCCGAGCCGCGGCGCGTCCAACGGGAGCGTGACAGCCCCAACCAACCGACCCAAAAACCACCTGCTCTTGGCAGGTGGTTTTTCTTGCAATTTCCCGGCTGAAATGATACAATAAACTCAAATTTTTTCGTGCGGGACGCAGCGGCGTTCCGTCAAAGCCGAGGGAAACGACATGAAATACGACAACTGGGCCGTCGCCCCCAACCGGGGGCGGCCCTTGGACGGCGTGGGCGAGCTGGTGGGCCGTGTGCTGGCCGCCCGGGGCATCGTGGGCGAGGAGGCGGCGCGGGAATTCCTGCGCTGCGACCCCGGACTCTTCCAAGACCCCATGAAAATGAAGGATATGGACAAGGCGGCGGCCCGGCTGGAGCGGGCCATTGCCGACGGAGAGACCATCGCGGTCTACGGCGACTACGACGTGGACGGCGTGACCGCGACCTGCCTTCTTTACGACTTTTTCCGCCGCCGGGGGGCAAAGGCGCTGTGGCACATCCCCCGCCGGCTGGAGGACGGCTACGGCCTGAACCGCAGCGGGCTGGACGCCCTGAAGGAGCAGGGGGCGCAGGTGGTGGTGACGGTGGACTGCGGCATTACCGCCGTGGACGAGGTGGAATACGCCAAAAGCCTTGGGCTGGACGTGATCGTCACCGACCACCACGCCTGCAAGGAGGTTTTGCCCGGCGCGCTGGCGGTGGTCGACCCCCACCGCCCGGACTGTACTTACCCCTTCAAGGGGCTGGCGGGGGTGGGCGTGGCTCTCAAGCTGGCCATGGCGCTGGGCGCGGACTGGAAAAACTATGTGGATCTGGCTGCGCTGGGCACGGTGGCGGACGTGATGCCTCTCACCGGGGAAAACCGCGCCATTGTCCGTCAGGGGCTTGCGGCCATCAACACCGCGCCCCGCCCCGGCATCCGCGCCCTGTTGGACGCGGCGGGGGCGGAGGAGCGGGCCACCGCCGTGACGCTGGGATACACCTTAGCCCCCCGGCTCAACGCCGCGGGCCGTCTGGGGGTCACCGAGATCTCCGTGGCGCTCCTCCTCAGCCCCACCTATCTGGAGGCCCAGTCTCTGGCGGAGGAGCTTTGTGAGCTGAACCACCAGCGGCAGGCGCTGGAGGGAGAGATCTTCCGGGTCTGCGCGGCCCGGGCGGAGGAGGAAGCGGCGGAGGACGCCGCCATCGTTCTGGCCGGCGAGGGCTGGCATCAGGGGGTGGTGGGCATCGTGGCCTCCCGTCTGGCCGAACGGCTGCACCGCCCGACCTTTATGATCGCCGTGGACACGGTGCACGGCGTGCGGATGGGCAAAGGCTCGTGTCGCAGCTACGGCGGCGTGTGCCTGTTCGACGCGCTGGAGAGCTGCGCCGATCTTTTGGAGGGCTTTGGCGGCCACGCCATGGCGGCGGGCTTCACCGTCCGGGAGGAGAACATCCCCGCCCTGCGCCGGCGGCTGTGCCAATGGGTGGCGGCCCACCGGACGGAGGGGGCGGAGAGCGTCCTCACCGTGGATGTGGAGCTGCCCGACACCCGCCTGCTCAACGTGGAAGAGGTGGAGGGACTGGATATTTTAGAGCCCTTCGGCGCGGGAAACCCCAAGCCCGTGTTTTTGCTGCCCCGGGCCAGCGTCATCGCCATGGACGAGGTGGGGGCGGAGGGCAAGCATATGCGCCTGCGCCTGAGAAGCCGGGACGACCGGCTGGCGGCGATCTTTTTTTCCTACCCCAAGGAGGAGTGGGCCTACCGTCTGGGCGACCGGGTGGACGTGGCCTTTACCCCCCAGATCAACAGCTACCACGGCAAAAAAAGCGTGCAGCTTGTCCTTCAGGACGTGCGCGACGTGGCCGAGCTTCTCTGCGAGCGGCAGCTTTACCAAAAATTCCGCGAGGGGGAGGCTCTGACCCCCCGGGAGGCCCGTGCCCTGATCCCCACCCGCTCGGAGTTTGAAGCCCTGTGGCGGTATCTGCGCGCGGAAGCCCCGCTGTGGATGGAATCTGCGGCGCACCTGTCTTACCGTCTGGCCCAGACCATGGAGCTTCAGGAGAGCTTGGGCCGCACGATGGTGGGGCTGGAGGTCTTTGCCGAGCGGGGTCTGCTGACGGTGGAGGCCGCCGCCAAGGACTGCTTCAACGTCACCTTGCGGCCCAAAGGGCCGAAGGTAGAGCTGGAGGAAAGCCCCATTTTGGCGGCGCTGAACCAGCGGGCCGCCGAAGGCTGAAGGAGGGAGAAGGATGGATCCTATTTTGGCACAATTTGAGGGTTTGGTGGAACAGATCCGAAAAAACAACCGGGGCGCGAATTTAGAGCGGGTGCGCGAGGCGTTCCGCTATGCCGACGCCCAGCACGCCGGACAGATACGCAAGTCGGGAGAGCCGTACATCACCCACCCTCTCCATGTGGCGTCCATTGTGGCGGAGCTGGAGCTGGACACCGACTCCATCGTCGCCGCCCTGCTCCACGACTGCATCGAGGACACCGGCTCGACCCATGAGGACATCGCCAAGCTCTTTGGGGAGACGGTGGCCGGGCTGGTGGAGGGAGTGACCAAGCTCACCCGCGTGCAGTACGTTACCAAGGAAGAGGAGCAGATGGAGAACCTCCGCAAGATGCTCATGGCCATGTCCCAAGACGTGCGGGTCATCCTCATCAAGATCTGCGACCGCCTCCACAATATGCGGACCCTCCAGTTCCAGCCCCCGAAAAAGCAGCGGGAAAAAGCGCTGGAGACCATGGAGATCTACGCCCCCATCGCCCACCGCCTTGGTATGCAGCGGGTGAAGTGGGAATTGGAGGATCTGGCCCTCCAATACCTCGACCCCGTTGGGTATAAGGAGATCGAGCAGGATCTGGCGGCGAAATCCTCCGCCCACGAGGAGTTCATGGCCTCCGTCCAAAGGCGCATCAACGACCGTTTGGACGCCGAGGGGATCAACGCCACCGCCTACGGCCGGGTGAAGCATATCTACTCCATCTACCGCAAGATGTACACCCAGAACAAGACCATGGACGAGATCTTCGACCTCTACGCCTTCCGGGTCATCGTGGACGACATCCCCAACTGCTACAACGTTCTGGGCTGTATCCACGACCTCTTCAAGCCCGTTCTGGGCCGGTTCAAGGACTATATCGGCACGCCAAAGCCCAACGGCTACCAGTCCCTCCACACCACCGTCATCGGCCGGGAGGGGATTCCCTTTGAGGTGCAGATCCGCACTCAGGAGATGCACCACACCGCCGAATACGGCGTCGCCGCCCACTGGAAGTACAAGCAGGGGTTGGCCAACGGCTCGCTGGGCAGCGAGGAGACCTTTGAGTGGGTGCGCAAGCTGCTGGAGAGCCAGCAGGACACCGACGCGGAGGAGTTTGTCCGCAGCCTGAAGGTGGACCTGTTTGCCGACGAGGTGTTTGTCTTTACCCCTCAGGGGGACGTGAAGAGCCTGCCTGCCGGGGCGAACCCCATCGACTTTGCCTACTCCATCCACTCCGCCATCGGCAACAAAATGACCGGGGCGAAGATCAACGGCCGCATCGTGCCCTTTGACACCCCCCTCCAAAACGGCGACATTGTGGAGATCATCACCTCCAAAAATGCCCACGGCCCAAGCCGGGACTGGGTGAAGCTGTGCAAATCCAACGAGGCCCGCAACAAGATCCGCCAGTGGTTCAAGAAGGAACGGCGGGAGGAGAACATCGCCACGGGCAAGGTGATGCTGGAAAATGAGCTGCGCCGCCTCGGCATCCCCGTGGCCGATGTGATCAGCGAGGAAAACCTGCCCCACATTCTGAAAAAGGTCGGTTCCGGCTCGTGGGACGACCTGTGCGCCGCCATCGGCTACGGCGGCATGACCGCCGTGAAGGCGGGGGGGCGCATTAAGGACGAGCTGGCCCGTCTGGGCAAGCTCCAAGGGGGCAAAACCCCCGCTTCCCTCCCCCAGCAGGGGGGGATGATCTACCCCGGCGGGGTGGGCGGAGGGGGAGGAAACGTCTCCGGTCTGCAAAAAGCCCCCAAGCACACCGAAAGCGGCATCGTGGTGGAGGGGCTGGGCAACTGCCTGGTGAAGTTCGCCAAGTGCTGCACTCCCGTCCCCGGCGACC
>CAJUAS010000063.1 GCA_910584395.1 uncultured Oscillospiraceae bacterium
CCGCCCCCGGCTATGCCATGGCCAAGCAGATCATCCATCTCATCAACTCTCTGGCCGCCACGGTGAACGCCGATCCGGTGTGCAAGGATAAGCTCCACGTGGTGTTCTTGGAGAACTACCGGGTGTCTCTGGCCGAGAAGCTCATGCCCGCCGCCGAGCTTAGCGAGCAGATCTCCACCGCCGGCAAGGAGGCCAGCGGCACGGGCAACATGAAGTTTATGATGAACGGCGCGCTCACCATCGGCACGCTGGACGGCGCCAATGTGGAGATGTGCGAGCAGGTCGGCGAGAAGAATATGTTCCTCTTCGGCCTCACCGCGCAGGAGGTCGCCGACCGCCGGGAGCAGGGCTACCGCTCCTATGAGTATTACAGCCAGAGCGAGACCATCAAGCGTATTCTGGATCAGATGGCCCACGGCTTTAACGACGGCGTGAGCTACACCGATATCGTCAATTCCCTGCTCTTTGGTCAGGGCGGCAGCATGGCCGACCAGTATTTCCTCTTGGCCGACTTTGAGAGTTACCGTGCCGCTCAGGCCTTCGCCGGGGAGACCTATCTGGATCCCAAGACTTGGAACAAAATGGCTCTGGTCAATGTGGCCCGCTCCGGCCTGTTTGCCGCCGACCGCGCCGTCAGCGAGTACGCCAAGAACATTTGGAAAGTCCCCGTCCGTAAGGCATAAGTCCTCCCGCATATCTTTTCGGGGAGACCTCTTTTTGAGGTCTCCCCTTTTTCTCTGCGGACGGTAGAACGCCTGAAACCCGGGCACTCTACGGTGCGTGGGTGTTCTTTCCCCCCGCGATTTGGTAGGATGGGCCATGAAAGGAGAACAAACTGTCGGCGCGTTCCGCTGCCCCCACTGCCATCAAAAGGGCTGGTGCGCGAAGGTTCTGGACACCGACGGCAACTAACCCCCGTGAAAGAAGAGCGGAAGGCTGACGCCTCCCACTCTTCTTTCACGTTTTTATTTTTCCCCCGCGAAGTATTCTCTGGTCTGTTGGGCGTTTTTCATCACCTCTTGGCGAAGTGCCTCCAGACTGTCGAAGCGCCGCTCCCCCCGCAGGCGGCGGTAGAACTCCAGCGACACCGTCTGGCCGTACACGTCCCCCTGAAAATCCAGCAGGAACGCTTCCACAGTGACCTGCTTTTCGTCCTCCACCGTGGGGCGAACGCCCACATTGGTCGCCGCCGGATAGGTCTTTCCGTCCTCCAGCGTCACCTTGGTGGCATACACCCCGTAGGCAGGCAGGAGAATGCCCTCGGCGGGCACGATATTCACCGTGGGGAAGCCCAGCTTGCGCCCCAGCCCTTTGCCGTGGCGGACGCTGCCCCGCAGCAGGTGGGGATGGGCCAGATACCGCGCCGCCGTCTCCATGTCCCCCGCCTCTACCAAGGAGCGAATGTAAGTGGAGGACACAGTGCGGCCGTCCAGCGTTACCTTTTCCACCACCTCGCAGGCCACATGAGCCTGTGCGCACAGTTCTTTCAGCCTTGCAGGCGTGCCCTCGCCCCTGTAGCCGAAGCGGTAGTCGTGGCCCACCACCACCCCGACGCAGTGGAAGCCGCTAATGAGGTAGTCGGTCACAAAGGTCTCCCACGGCATGGTCATCATCCTCTCGTCAAAGGGAGCAACAATGACCTCTTGGATGCCGTAGAGATTTTTCATCAAATACGCCCGATCCTCCGGCGTGGACAGCAGGGGCGTCGGCTGATGGGTCACAAGGGTGCTGGGGTGGGCAGCAAAGGTGTGGGCCGCGGGAATGGCGTGAAGCTCCTCCGCCAGCGCCGCCGTGCGCTTCAAAAGTGCGCCGTGGCCCAGATGCACCCCGTCAAAAAAGCCCAGTGCGATGACCTTTTTTTGCGTTGTCATTTCCAAGCGTCACACCTCGTAAAAACTCTTCACAATGCGGCATTCCCTGCCGTCGCACCGGCCCAGAAGCAGGAAATCGCCGTTTTCGTCAAAGATCTTGTATTCCCCTGCGGGCCTTTGCAGGGGAAAGGGATTGCCGTTCCTCGCCCGCTTCAAGGCCGCGTCCCGGATAGTCACAGAGGGCTGGGGAAAACAGTCCTCCACGGGCCGCACGAACTGCCACGGGTCGTCCGCGCTCACCAGCATATCCACGGTGACCGCTTCCTCGATCCGAAACGCCCCCACCCGTGTGCGCTTCAAGGCGGACATACACCCGCCGCAGCCCAGCGCCTCGCCAATATCGCGGCAGAGGGTACGGACATATGTGCCCTTGGAGCAGACCACTCGCAGGGTAAAGTCCTCCCCCGCGTCCGGCCAGCCCAGCAGCTCCAATTGGGAGATGGTCACCCTGCGGGGCTTGCGCTCCACCTCTACCCCCTTGCGGGCCAGCTCGTAGAGCTTCTTGCCCCCCATCTTGATGGCGGAATACATGGGCGGGATCTGCTCGATCTCCCCAGTGAAGCGGCTCAGAGCCGCTGTCAGCTCCTCTCCCGTCACCGAGACGGGCCGCTCCGCCAAAACATTCCCCGTGGTGTCCTGAGTGTCGGTGGTGACCCCCAGCCGCAGGGCGGCGATGTACTCCTTCTCCCCTTCGGTGACAAACTCCACCGCCCGGGTGGCCCGGCCCAAAAACACGGGTAAGACCCCCGTGGCCATGGGGTCGAGCGTCCCGCCGTGGCCCACCCGCTTCTGTCCAAACACGCCCCGGAGCTTGGCGCACACGTCCATGGATGTCCAATCCGTGGGCTTATCCACCACCAAAACGCCGCCCAGAGCGGCTCTCTTCCCGTCAACCGCCATGGAGCACCTTCCTGATCGCGTTTGCCATTGCCAAGCGTGCGGCGGGAACGTCCCCCTTGACGGTCGCCCCCGCGGCGGCCTTGTGCCCGCCGCCCCCCAGCAGGGCGCAGACGGCGCAGGCGTCCAGATAGGAGGAATCGCTCCGCAGGGAGATCTTGCACTCCCCCCCCTTCAACTCCCGAAGGGTGGCGGAGGCCTTCACCCCCTCGATCTGGCCCAGCACGGCGGCGATGTCCTCCGCGTCCACCTCGGTCGCCTCCACCTTTGCCATATCATCAAGGCTCAGCGCGCCGATGACCACCCGGCCGTCCTCTAATTCTTCCAGACTGCCGATGAGAATGGTCTCTAACTTCATGCGCTTTTTGGATTTGGTGCGAAAATGCCGCTTGTTGATCTCCCGGTAGGGGATGTCCCGGGCCAGCAGCGCCGCCGCCACGGCGTGGGTGTTGGCGGTGGTGTTGGCGTAGGCGAAGCAGCCGGTGTCGGTGGACACGGCCACGTAGAGCATCTTGGCGATCTCGTCGTCCAGCGTCCCCAGCTCACCCACCAGCTTGTAGATGATCTCCCCGCAGGCGGCCTTGTCCGCCTCCACGCAGTTGGCCGCGGCGTAGCCGGTGTTGGAGGGGTGATGGTCGATACACAGGTCAACCCCGTCCATGTCGGCAATGGCCCGCTCGGCATCGGTCAGTAAATCGAGCGTCGCCACGTCCACCGCCACCGCCTTGTCGAAGGCAAACCCCGCCGGGGCGGTGTAGCCCTCTAAATAGGGGGTGAACAGCTCGGTGGCGTCCTCGTTGGGGTGCAGCCACGCGGTCTTGCCCAGCTGCCGTAACAGCGCGCAAAGGCCCACCGCGCACCCGATGGTGTCTCCGTCGGGCCGGCGGTGGGTCAAAATGAGGATATTGTCCCAGCCGCCCAGCAGGGCGGCCGCTTGCGTGTAGTCGATGTTCATGTCAGTTCTCCTTGTTGTCCAAAGAGCGCAGGATACTCAAAATGTGCGCGCCCTTGTCCATGGAGTCGTCGGCGATAAAAAACAGCTCCGGGGTGGCCCGGAGGGTCAGGGCATGGCCCACCTCCCGGCGCAGCCAGCCCGCCGCCGACTTGAGACCCTTGAGGGCGTCCTTCTCTCTGGACTTGTCAAGCACGCTGACATAGACCTTTGCCTGCTTCAAGTCCGCCGTCGCATCCACACCGGTGACCGAGATCATCCCGGCCTCCGCCACCCGGGGGTCTTTTACCGTGGGAATGAGAGCCGCCAGCTCTCGCTGCAGCTCCTCATTCACCCTCGCCATGCGATTTGATGCCATAGGTTTGTTCTCCTTTGGTCAATTTCCTTCTGAATCCTTTCGCAAACCGCCGAAAAATCGTACCACAAGTGACGTTCCTTTGGTGTTGGTTCGTTTCAAAGTTTGGTGGATCGCTCTGCCCTCAAAGGTTGTCCGGTTCTCGTCTTCACACCTCAATTTGTTCCAACACAAACGCCTCGATGGTGTCGCCCACTTTAATGTCGCCGTACTTTTCGATGCCGATGCCGCACTCGTAGCCCTCGGCCACCTCCCGCTGGTCGTCCTTAAACCGCTTGAGGGAGGAGATCTCCCCTTCGTGGATGACGATATTCTCCCGAATGAGGCGGATTTTGGCGTTTCTCGTGATCTTTCCGTCGGTGACGTAGCACCCGGCGATCATGCCCGCGCCGGTGATCTTGTAGACCTCGCGGATCTCCGCCGTGCCCAGTGCCACCTCCCGGAATTTGGGGGCGAGCATCCCCTTCATGGCGGTCTCGATCTCGTTGATGGCGTCGTAGATGACGCTGTAAAGGCGCAGATCCACGTTGAGGCGGCCCGCCGTATCCCGGGCGTTGTTGTCGGGACGGACGTTGAAGCCCACAATGATGGCCTTGGAGGTGGCCGCCAAGGTCACGTCGGACTCGTTGATCGCGCCCACGGCGCAGTGGATGACCCGCACCCGCACCTCGTCGTTGGCGATCTTCTCCAAGGACGCCTTCAACGCCTCGGCAGAACCTTGCACGTCCGCCTTGACGATGACGTTCAGGTCCTTGATCTCCCCCTGCTGGATCTGGCTGAACAGATCCTCCAGCGTGACCTTCTGCCCCGCCGGGCCTGCGGCGGCCTGCTTCTGCTCGTGCTTGCGCTGCTCCACCAGCTCACGGGCCATGCGCTCGTCGGCCACGGCGTGGAAGTCGTCGCCTGCGCCGGGCACTTCGCCCATGCCGGTGATCTCCACAGGCACGGAAGGCCCGGCCTCGTTGACCTTCTCCCCCCGGGCGTTGGTCATGGCGCGGACGCGGCCCACCGCCGTCCCGGCGATGATCACGTCACCCTGCTTCAACGTGCCGTTCTGTACCAGCAGGGTGGCCACCGGGCCGCGGCCCTTGTCCAAACGGGCTTCGATGACCGCGCCGTGGGCGGTGCGGTCGGGGTTTGCTTTCAGCTCCCGCATTTCTGCGGTGAGGTTGACCATCTCCAGCAGGTTTTCCACCCCCATTCCCGTCTTGGCGGAGATGGGGCAGATGATGGTGTCGCCGCCCCAGTCCTCGGCCACCAGCTCGTACTCGGTGAGCTGCTGCTTGATGCGCTCGGGGTTGGCCTCGGGCTTATCCATCTTGTTGATGGCCACGATGATGGGGATGTCGGCGGCCTTGGCGTGGTTGATGGACTCGATGGTCTGGGGCATGATGCCGTCGTCGGCGGCCACCACCAGGATGGCCACGTCGGTAATCATGGCGCCCCGGGCCCGCATGGCGGTGAAGGCCTCGTGGCCGGGGGTGTCCAGGAAGGTGATGGGCTTGCCCTTCACCTCCACCTGGTAGGCGCCGATGTGCTGGGTGATGCCGCCGGCCTCTCCGGCGGTGACGTGGGCGTTGCGGATATAGTCCAGAAGGGAGGTCTTGCCGTGGTCCACGTGACCCATGACCACCACCACGGGGGCCCGGGGCTTCAGATCCTCCTCCCGGTCCTCGGCAGTGTCGATGAGCCGCTCCTCGATGGTGACAATGACCTCCTTCTCCACCTTGCAGCCCATCTCCTCGGCGATGATGG
>CAJUAS010000064.1 GCA_910584395.1 uncultured Oscillospiraceae bacterium
CAGCCCTCCACCGAGCTGTCCGGCGGCGAGGCCCAGCGGGTGAAGCTGGCCACCGAGCTTTCCAAACGCTCCACCGGCTCGACCATCTATATTTTGGACGAGCCTACCACCGGGCTTCACACTGCCGACGTCCACCAGCTTGTGGAGGTGCTTCAGCGGTTTGTGGAGGGGGGCAACACCGTGGTGGTCATCGAACACAATCTGGACGTGATCAAGACCGCCGACTACCTCATTGATCTTGGCCCGGAGGGGGGCGACGGCGGCGGACAGGTGGTCTGCACCGGCACGCCGGAAGAGGTGGCGAAGTGTGAAAAGAGCTACACGGGCCGGTATTTGAAGAACGTGCTGTAAAAGAGCGGAAATCAATGAAAGGGCAGGAGGTGACGACAATGGAGGCCATTCGGCTTTGGCTGGAGCAAAACTTTTTCGGCGAGCTTCTCTACACCGCCCTCATGGCCATGGCGCCGGTGGTGGAGCTGCGGGGGGCGATCCCCTTCGGCCACAATGTGCTGGGGCTGAATATCTGGCTGGCGGCGGCGGCGTCCATCGTGGGCAACCTCCTGCCCGTGCCCTTTATCATCATCTATGTGCGCCGGGTGTTTGCCTTTTTGCGGAAAAAGATCCCCAAGCTCAACCGCATGGTGGACAGGCTGGTCCGCAAGGCGGAAGGGAAACGGGAGACGGTGAACAAATACGGCTTCTGGGGGCTTTGCGTTCTGGTGGCCATCCCCCTCCCCGGCACAGGGGCGTGGACGGGGGCGATGGTGGCGGCATTTATGGATATGCGGATCAAAAAAGCCTTCCCCGCCATTGCGTTGGGGGTGGTCATCGCGGCCGTAGTGGTGACCTTCCTCACCGTCGGGGTCACGGCGATCCTCGTTTAGGCATACATTGGCCCAGAGGTGAATTGCCATGGGCCTGTTTTGGGAGAGCTTATTGGCCTTTTTCGCCGCCGTGGGCGTGGTTCAGGTGGCCCGCTGGCTCTGGCAGGGCGTTTGGCGGCGAAGGGGGCGAAGGTGAGGTGGAGAAGTGACCGAGGATGCTCTGCGTCTGGAGGGCAAGGTAGACAGCGTGATCTACCGCAACGACGAAAACGGCTACACTGTCCTGCGTCTGGCGGCGGAGGGCTTGGATGAGCCTGCCACCGTGGTGGGGTGTATGCCCGGCGTGTCGGTGGGGGAGCAGCTTGTGGTCACGGGGACTTGGGGACATCACGCCACCTACGGCGCGCAGTTCAAGGCCCGCACCATGGAGCGTTCCCTCCCCGAGGGGGCGGACGCGATCTTGGAATACCTTTCCTCCGGGGCAATCAAGGGCATCGGGGGGATCACCGCCCGGCGGCTGGTGGAGGAGTTCGGCGACGAGACGCTGGCGGTGCTGGAGGAACATCCGGAGAAGCTGAAGTCCATCAAGGGGATGACCCCAAAACGGGCCAAACAGATCGGCGAGGCGTTTCGGGAGCAGATGGGGATGCGCCGTCTGCTGGATTTTCTGCGCCGCCACGCCTTGAGCGCCGATCTGGCCCTGCCCCTCTACCGCCTTTACGGCTTGGACGCGCTGGAACGGGTGAAGGACGACCCCTATCTCCTCACCCAGCCGGGGCTGGACGTGGTGTTTCAGGCGGCGGACGCTCTGGCGGTGGAGCTGGGGGTGGACGCCGCCGACCCTCAGCGGCTGGAGGCGGGGCTGCTCTTTGAGCTGCGCCACAACGCCGGGAACGGCCACACCTTTTTGCCGGTGGACAAGCTCCTGCCCGCCACCACACGGCTTTTGAATCTGGAAAGCCCGGAGACTCTGCTGAGCGCGCTGGAGAGTCTGGAACGCCACGGGGAGACCGTGCGGGAAACGGCGCTGGGCAGGGACAGCGTCTATCTGGCGGAACTTTACGAGGCGGAGACGTACGTCGCCGCCCG
Source organism: uncultured Oscillospiraceae bacterium (assembly GCA_910584395.1). Lineage (GTDB taxonomy): Bacteria > Bacillota > Clostridia > Oscillospirales > Oscillospiraceae > MGBC124762. Next base: position 1,914 of record CAJUAS010000064.1, read on the forward strand.
GCTGGAGGAGATGGCCCGCCCGGAGCTGCCTGTGCCGGAGGGGTTTGAACGGGTGGTGGAGAAGATCCAGCGGGAGCAGGGCATCGAATATGCGCCCCTGCAGCGGGAGGCCATGGAGCTGGCGGCCAAGCGGCAGGTGATGCTCCTCACCGGCGGGCCGGGCACGGGCAAGACCACCTCTCTGCGGGGGGTGCTGGCCCTCTTTGAGTCCATGGGGCTGGACACCGCCCTTGCCGCTCCCACAGGCCGCGCCGCCAAACGGCTGGGGGAGACCTGCGGACAGGAGGCGTACACCATCCACCGCCTGCTGGAGACCCGCTATGACGACGCCACCGGGCGGCTGGTGTTCACCCACGGGCAGGACGACCCCTTGAAGGCGGACGCAGTCATCGTGGATGAGACCTCCATGGTGGATATCCCCCTCATGGCCGCGCTGCTGGCGGGCCTTCGCGGCGACTGCCGTCTAGTGCTGGTGGGCGACCCCAACCAGCTCCCCTCAGTGGGGCCGGGGGCGCTGCTGGCCGACCTTTTGAAAAGCGGGGTCATCCCCGCCATTTCCCTCATTGAGATCTTCCGTCAGGCGGCGATGAGCGCCATTGTCCGCTCCGCCCATGAGATCCACCACGGCATCGTTCCCCAACTGCGCTCCTTTGACGGGGACTTTTTCTTCCTCAAGCGCTACCACCCCCAAAAGGCGGTGGACACCATCGTGGAGCTGGTCAAAACCCGCCTGCCCACGAAAATGGGCATCCCCTCCCATCAGGTTCAGGTGCTGTCCCCCACCCGCCGCTATCCCACCGGGACGGCCAACCTCAACCGGGAGCTTCAGGCGGCGCTGAATCCCCCCGCCCCCGGCAAGCCGGAGAAGACGTTCGGCAGCGTGACCTTCCGTTTGGGCGACCGGGTGATGCAGGTGAAGAACAACTACGATGTGATGTGGCTGGACGCCCAAAAGGGGGAGAGCGGTCTGGGCATTTTCAACGGCGACATCGGGCACATCGTGGAGGTAGAGCCGGGGGGCGGCGCGCTGACAGTGGACTTTGACGGCAAGCAGGTGCTTTACACCCCGGAAGCGTTGGGAGAGCTGGAGCTGGCCTACGCCGTCACCGTCCACAAAGCGCAGGGCAGCGAGTACCCCGCGGTGGTGCTGGCCTGTCTGGAGGCCGCGCCCATGCTGCTCACCAGAAGCGTGCTGTATACCGGCGTGACCCGTGCCAAGAGCCTGTTCATCGGCGTGGGCGACGAGCGGGTCTTTGCCCGCATGGTGGAAAACAACAAGCCCCAGCGGCGGTATTCCGCTCTTGCCGCCCGCCTGACGGGGGAATAGGGTGGACAAATGAAAAGTTTGTGATATAATAGACAACAACTACAGCATAAGCTGTGAAAAAGACGTAAATTTTGGGAGGAATACTTTCGTGGACGACCGATTGTGGCTCATCATCGGCATTGGCATCGGGTTGGGCATCGCCCTGCTGGTCTGGGGCGTTTGGCGGCTTTACAGGACGGGACTTTTTTACAAGCTGGGCATCGGCAAGACCAACCCGGCGGAGACCGTTTCGGAGGAGGAGATCCGCCAGCTGGTGGACGCGGGGGAAGAGACCGGCGCGATCCAGCAGGAGGAGCGGGAGATGATCGAGAACATCTTCGAGTTCAACAACTCCGCCGCCGAGGACGTGATGATCCACCGCACGGACATGGTGTTCCTCCGGATCGAGGACACCCCGGAGGAAATCTTGAAAACCATCGAGGAATCGGGCCTGTCCCGCTTCCCTGTGTACGACGAAGACCCCGACGACATCATCGGCATTTTGAACACGCGGGAGTATCTGCTCAACACCCAGCGCGCCCAGCCCAAGGCCCTGCGGGAGCTGCTCCGCGACCCCTATTTCATCCCGGAGACGGTGCGTACCGACCTGCTGTTTCGGGATATGCAGAGCCGCAAGGTACATATGGCCATCGTGGTGGACGAGTACGGCGGCACGGCGGGTCTGGTAACGCTGGAGGACTTGCTGGAGGAGATCGTGGGCAACATATATGACGAGTTTGACCCTCAGGACGCCCCTGACATTTTGGCGCTGGGCGGCGGCCGCTGGCGGATCAGCGGCGGCGCAGAGCTGGACGCTGTGGCCGAGGCGCTGGATATCGAGCTGCCGGAGCAGGAGGAGTACGACACGCTGGGCGGGCTGGTGTTTGCCCATCTGGCCGTCATCCCGGAGGATGGCGAGCAGAAGAATTTGAAGCTGGAGCTGCCTGAAATGACCGTCCGGGTGGAATCCATCGCCGACCACCGGGTAGAGTGGTGCGTGGTGGAGAAAAAGGCCAAGGCCGAGCCCGGGGCAGAGGAAAACGAGTAAGGAGCGCAACATGACCGAGCGGTTTTGCAAATCCATAGAGACCTTAGAGCTGCCCCGCGTGCTGGAAATGCTGGCGGGGGAGGCGGTCACCGCCGAGGGGAAGGAACGCTGTCTGGCGCTCCTTCCCCAAACTGCTTTACCGGAGGTGCAGCGCCTTCAGGACGAGACCGCCGCCGCCTTTTCCCTCACCGTCCTCCACGGCACGCCGCCGCTGGGGGACGTGCGCCCGGTGGGCGGCGCGCTGAGCCGGGCCGACCGGGGCGGCGCGCTGAACACCCGGGAGCTGCTGGACGTGGCGCGGGTGCTGCGCAGCGCGCGGGGCTGCAAGGAATACGGCGGCGCAGGGGGAGACAGCGTCATCTCCCACCTCTTTGCCTCTCTCACCGCCAACAAGTATCTGGAGGAGAAGATCACCGCCTCCATCCCCGACGAGGACACCATCTCCGACGCCGCCAGCACCGAACTGGCGGACATCCGCCGCCACAAGCGGGCCGCCGCCGGGAAGGTGCGGGACGTGCTCAACAAGCTCATCTCCTCCAATCAGGCCAAGTACCTTCAGGACGCCATCATCACCCAGCGGGGCGGACGGTTTGTAGTGCCGGTGAAGTCGGAGCATAAAAACGCCATCCCCGGTCTGGTACACGACGTGTCCGGGTCAGGCTCTACCTTCTTCATCGAGCCTATGGGCGTGGTGAAGGCCAACAACGAGCTTCGGGAACTGGAGGCCAAGGAGGAAAAGGAGATCGAACGGATCTTGGCGGCCCTCTCCGCCGAGTGCGCGTCCTTTCGGGAGGACATCTCCATGGACTACGACCTCCTGATCCTGCTGGACGTGATTTTCGCCAAAGCGAAGCTGGCCAGCCGCATGAACGCCATCGCCCCCAAGCTGACCGAGGGCGTGATCTCCCTGAAAAAGGCCCGCCACCCCCTCCTTGACCCCAAAAAAGCGGTGGTCAACGACCTCTATTTGGGAGAAAATTTCGACACGCTGGTCATCACCGGACCCAACACCGGGGGCAAGACGGTGACCCTGAAAACCATCGGTCTTTTGACCCTCATGGCCCAGTGCGGCCTTCATATTCCCGCCGCCGACGACAGCGCGGTGGCGGTGAGAAGTCAGGTGCTCTCCGACATCGGCGACGAGCAGTCCATCGCCCAGAACCTCTCCACCTTCTCCTCCCATATGGTGAACATCGTGGGCATTTTGGCCGAGGCGGACAGGGACAGCCTCGTCCTCTTTGACGAGCTGGGGGCGGGGACAGACCCGGTGGAGGGGGCGGCGCTGGCCGCCGCCATCATCGAGCGCACCCGCGCGCTGGGCGCGCTGGTGGCCGCCACCACCCACTATGCCGAGCTGAAGCTGTACGCCATGACCACCGCCGGGGT
>CAJUAS010000065.1 GCA_910584395.1 uncultured Oscillospiraceae bacterium
TGATGGGCACCACCCGGTGGTTCTGCCGGGCGGGGTGGTTCACCCGGCCGGCGTACCCCTCATTTGACGCGCACAGCTGGCACTGGGGGTAGGCGGAGGCAGGAAGGTTCTTGGCCGCCGCGATGGCCTTGGGGTCTTTTTCCGGCTTGGAGAGGTTGATGGTGATGTCCAGCTCGCCGTATTCGGTGGGGGCTTTCCACTTCACATCCTTGGCGATGCGGTCGCGGCGGATGTAGTTGGTGTCCTGACTCAGCTTGTAGTACCAGTCGGTGGCCGCCTTGGGGTCTTGGGCGTAGAGGGCGCGGAACTTGCCGATGACCTGCGCGGGACGGGGGGTGAGACGGCCCATCACCTCGGTGTCAAAGAGGTCGCGGTAGACCACCGAGTCCTCCGTGAGCACACCGCGGGCGTGGGCGTCGTCCAGCAGCTCCTCCAAAACGGAGGCCAGCTCGATCTCTCCCCACTCCTGACCGGGGTCGGTATAGCCGTCCAGTTTCAGGGCGTCCAGAATGGCGTTCACCGCCCAGATGTATTCGCACTCCTCGATCAGCCCCGTGCGCAGGGCGTAGGTTGCCAGCTTGGATACCGCTTCGTTTACCATGATGTTCTCTCCTCTCTCATTTACGCAACCACCACGCAGCCGCCTTGGGGGCGGATGTGCAGAAGATGGCAGTGCCCAGCCCCAAACAGGGCTTCCATTCCGGCGCGGAACAGGGCCACGCGCTCGTTGGGGACAAAGGCTTGGATCGTCCCGGCGAAGCCGCCGCCGTGGACGCGGATCGCCCCCTTGCCGTCCAGAAGCTCCTTCCCCCGCGCCAGCGCGATGGGGATGGCCTGCTGCTTGGGATCGGAGATCGACCAAGTGTTTTGCAGATGGAGGGCGGAGGAAATGCCGGAGGCGTTGACCAAGGTGAGGAAACGGTCAAAGTCGCCCGCCTGAAGGGCCTCGGCCTCCTCCACGGCCCGGCGGTCGTCGTCGTAGAAGTGGAGGGCGCGCAGCACGGCCCGGTCGCCGCACTTCTCCCGCAGGGCGGGGAGGCTGGCGCGGAAGTCGGCTTCGGGCACTTCCCGCAGGAGCTGCTTGCCGAAGAACGCCGCCACCGCGCCCATCTCCCGGGTGATGTCGGCGTAGTCGTCGGTGAGGTCGCCGTGGCTGGAGGCGGTGTCCACGATGCAAAGGGTGTGGCCCGAATGGGCAAAGTCGTAATCCACCCGCGTCACCACCGGGTCGGTGGGGTCGTTGAAGTCAATGGCCACCGCACAGCCCACCGAAGAGCCCATCTGATCCATCAGGCCGCAGGGCTTGCCGAAGTAGACATTCTCCGCATACTGGCCGACCTTGGCGATGGTGACGGGATCTAACTTCCCCTGACAGCAAAAATGGTTGAGGATGTTGCCGATGAGCACCTCATAGGCCGCGGAGGAGGAGAGGCCGGAGCCGGAGAGCACAGTGGAGGTCACATAGGCGTCGAAGCCCAGCAGGGGATAGCCCAGCTCCTTCAACTTGGCGGCCACGCCGCGCACCAAGGCGGCAGACCCGTTGCGCTCCTCCTCCCGGGGGAGAAGGCTGTCCAGCTCCACCTCCAAGGCGGGGTAGCCTTCGGAGAGGACGCGAATGACATTTTTGCCGTTGGGGGCGGCGCAGGCCAGCATATCCATATCGACGCTGCCGCAGAGGACGTGCCCGTGCTGGTGGTCGGTGTGGTTGCCGCCGATCTCGGTGCGGCCCGGCCCGCTGAACAACGCGGCGGGCGCGTCGCCGGGCTGGAAAGCATCCTGAAACGCCTGAACAACGTGGATGGCGCGGGTTCGGGCGGCGTCCAGACTGGACGGCTGGCCATCCAGCGCATAAAGGGCGGCCAACGCCTTGTCGTGGTCGCCGGCGGACAGAGTGGAGAGCAGGGATGTACAGGTGTGCATGGGGATTCACCTCCGTGTTTATTGCGCTTTGACTGCTACCATTCAGTATAGCATAGAAATGCACAATCCACAATGGACATTTTGGAAAAAAGAGTGACAATTTGACCAGAGGCGTGTATAATGAAACTCAGAATAAAAAGGGAGGTTTTTGTATGAGCGAGCAGGCACGCAGCCCCTTCGGCGTGACGGCGGAGGGAGAGCCGGTAGAGCGGCTGGAGCTGAAACACGGCGCGCTCTCCTGCGCCATCCTCACCTACGGCGCGACCCTGCACGGCCTGTGCGTTCCCGGCCGGGACGGCAAGCCCGTGGACGTGGTGCTGGGCTATGACACGCTGGAGGAGTACATGACGCAGGACGCTTATTTGGGCGCGGTGGTGGGCCGGTTTGCCAACCGCATTGCCAAGGGCCGCTTTTCCCTGAACGGCAAGGAGTACACGTTGGCGGTGAACAACGGCCCAAACCACCTTCACGGCGGGATCAAGGGCTATTCCTACCGGGTGTGGACGGTGGAGGAGTTGACTGGGGACAAGGCCGTCTTGACGCTGGACAGCTCCGACGGGGAGGAGGGCTATCCCGGACACCTGACCGTCCGGGTGACCTACACCCTGACGGAAGAGGGACTGACCCTCCGCTGCGAGGCCCGGAGCGATGAGGACACCCCCCTTAACCTCACCAACCACGCCTATTTCAACCTCTCCGGCCACGGTGCGGGGGAGGTGGGCGGCCATGTGGCCGCGATTTTTGCCCATCAATACATCCCCACCGACGACACCTCTATTCCTCTGGGACAGCCCGCCGACGTGGCGGGAACGCCTATGGATTTTACTACCCCCACCACACTGGGCGAGCGGGTGGACGACGCCTTTGACCAACTGACACAGGCACGCGGCTATGACCACTGCTATGTAGTGGACGGAGAGATGGGCGTTCTGCGCCCGGCGGCGGAGGTGGTCTCCCCCAAGACCGGGATCAAGCTGACGGTGAAGACCACCCTCCCCGGCGTTCAGCTCTACACCGCCAACTACCTCACCGACCGCGCCGGGAAGGGCGGCGCACGCTATGCCCCCCGCCACGCCTTTTGTCTGGAGACCCAGTTCTTCCCCGACTCCCCCAACCAGCCGGCCTTTCCCTCCGCCGTTTTGAGGGCGGGGGAGAAATTTGACCATACCACCTGCTTTTTCTTTGGGGAAACTTGACTTTTTCCGGCAGAATTGGTAGGATAGGGAGACATTGCTGCAACGAAGGAGAGATGGATTTGAAACGGGAGAAATTTGGCTCACGGCTGGGCTTTATTCTGGTCAGCGCAGGGTGCGCCGTGGGCATCGGCAACGTGTGGAAATTCCCCTATGTGGCCGGGGCGAACGGCGGCGGCGTGTTCGTGCTGCTGTACCTCGTTTTCTTGGCGGTGATGGCCCTGCCGGTGCTTACCATGGAGCTGGCGGTGGGCCGGGGCAGCGGCAAAAGCGCGGTGCTGGGCTACAAGACGCTGGAAAAGCCGGGGAGCAAGTGGCACATCCACGGCTGGTTCTGCGTGGCGGGCTGCTGCCTGCTGATGATGTACTACACCACCGTCTCTGGCTGGATGTTCGGCTACTTCGTCAAATTTGCCGGCGGTACGTTCAGCGGGCTGGACGCCGCCGGGATCGACGCGGTGTGGCCCGCCATGCTGTCCAACCCCGGCGAGATGGGCCTTTGGATGGCCCTGACCGTGCTGGTGGGCTTTTTGGTGTGCAGCTTCGGCCTGCAAAAGGGCTTGGAGCGCATCACCAAGGTGATGATGGTGGGTCTGCTGGGGCTGATCGCCGTGCTGGCCGTCCACAGCCTTACCTTAGACGGGGCGCTGGAGGGGCTGAAGTTCTATCTGCTCCCCGACTTTGACCGGGCGGCGGAGGTGGGCCTTGGCAACGTGGCCACCGCCGCCATGAATCAGGCGTTCTTTACCTTGAGTCTGGGTATCGCTGCCATGGAGGTGTTTGGCAGCTACATGAGCCGCAAGCACACCCTCACCAGCGAAGCCACCCGCATCTGCGCGCTGGACACTGTGGTGGCGCTGGCGGCGGGGCTCATCATTTTCCCCGCCTGCTTTTCCTTCGGCGTGCAGCCGGACAGCGGGCCGAACCTGATCTTTGTCACCCTCCCCAAGGTGTTCGCCGGGATGATGGGCGGGCGCATCTGGGGCGCGCTGTTCTTCCTCTTTATGACCTTTGCGTCCTTCTCCACCGTCATTGCGGTGTTTGAAAATCTTCAGGCCAACGCCATCGACAACTTCGGCTGGTCGCGGAAAAAGGCCAGCCTCATCAACTGCGCCTTTGTCCTTGTCACCAGCATCCCCTGTGTGCTGGGCTTCAACCTCTGGAGCAACGTGACCATTCTGGGCCGCAATGTGCTGGACTTTGAGGACTTCTTGGTGAGCAACCTGATGCTGCCGCTGGGCTCTCTGGTTTACCTGCTGTTCTGCGTCACCAAGTGGGGCTGGGGGTACGACAAGTACCTCAAGGAGGCCAACAAGGGCGAGGGGCTGAAGATGCCCCGCTGGCTCAAGCCCTACTTCCAGTTCGTCGTCCCCGTGCTCATTCTGGTCATCCTGATCCAAGGCTTGCTGTAACGGCCAAAACCGTAAGGGCGGCGCATTGCGCCGCCCTTTTCTTACGCTTTTCTTACGGCTTCCTGTCGGGGGGATAACGATTTGATAACATTCCGAAAACCCCCTTGAACACGGGATTTTTCGCGTTAAAATAGGGTCGTACATTCCCAAAAGGAGGAAACAACGATGGCTATTTTAACGGTGGAAAATGTGGAGAAGGTCTACACCACCCGCTTCGGCGGCAATCAGGTGCAGGCCCTTCGGAACGTGACCTTTTCCGTGGAGGAAGGGGAGTTCGTGGCGGTCATGGGCGAGTCGGGCAGCGGCAAGACCACCCTTTTGAACATTCTGGCGGCTTTGGACAGCCCCACCAAGGGGCGGGTGCTGCTGGACGGCAAGGACATGACGGCGGTGAAGGAGAAGGAGCTGGCGGCGTTTCGGCGGGAGAAGCTGGGCTTTGTGTTTCAGGACTTCAACCTGCTGGACACCTTCTCCCTCAAAGACAACATTTTGCTGCCGCTGGTGCTGGCAGGGAAAAAAGTCCCGGAGATGGAGGCGGCGCTCAAGCCGCTGGCCGAGGCGCTGGAGATCGACAGCCTGCTGAAAAAGTATCCCTACGAGGTGTCCGGCGGCCAGAAGCAGCGGTGCGCCGTGGCCCGCGCCCTCATTACCGAGCCGCGGCTCATTTTGGCGGACGAGCCGACGGGGGCGCTGGACTCCCGCTCCACCGACCAGCTGCTGGAGCTGCTGGGGCGGGTCAACGCCAAGGGCCAGACCATTTTGATGGTCACCCATTCGGTGCAGGCGGCCAGCCACGCGAACCGGGTGCTGTTTATCAAGGACGGGGTGGTGTTCCAGCAGCTCTAC
>CAJUAS010000066.1 GCA_910584395.1 uncultured Oscillospiraceae bacterium
TACGCCGGCCGGGTGAACCACCCCGCCCGGCAGAACCACCGGGTGGTGCCCATCACCATCAACGGCTCGCCTTGGTTCTTGCAGTACTCCCCCTACGTCTACTACAACGAACACTGCATCTGCTTCAACAAGGAACACACACCCATGAAGATCGACCGGGCCTGCTTCGGCAAGCTGCTGGACTTTGTGGGCCAGTTCCCCCACTACTTTGTCGGCTCTAACGCCGACCTGCCCATTGTGGGCGGCTCCATTCTGGCCCACGACCATTTTCAGGGCGGGCACTATACCTTCCCCATGGCTGTCGCCCCGGTGGAGACCCCTTTCACCTTCCCCGGCTTCGAGGACGTGGCAGCCGGGATCGTCAAGTGGCCCATGTCGGTGATCCGCCTCACCGCCGATAAGCCCGAGCGGCTGGTGGAGCTGGCGGACAAGATCCTGAACGCGTGGCGGGGCTACACCGACGAAGCCGCATTCATCTTCGCCGAGACCGACGGCGAGCCCCACAGCACCATCACCCCCATCGCCCGCCGCCGGGGTGAGAAGTTTGAGCTGGATCTGGTGCTCCGCAACAACATCACCACCGACGAGCATCCTCTGGGGGTCTATCATCCCCACGCGGAACTCCACCACATCAAAAAGGAGAACATCGGCCTCATTGAGGTGATGGGTCTTGCCGTCCTCCCGGCGCGGCTGAAGGAGGAGCTGGCCGCCGTGGCCGACTGTCTGGCCACCGGCAAGGATCTGCGCGCCGACGAGCGCACGGAAAAGCACGCCGACTGGGCCGAAGCCTTTGCCAAAAACTACACCATCACCCCGGACAACGCGCTGGACATCGTGCAGAAGGAGACCGGCGTGGTCTTTGCCAAGGTGCTGGAGCACGCAGGGGTCTACAAGCGGGACGACGCCGGCAAGGCGGCCTTCCTTCGCTTTTTGGAGAGCGTGAAGTAAGCCTCCCCCTCCGAACACAACAAAAGCGGGACGCTCCATGGAGCGTCCCGCTTCTTTTCTTGTTGTCTGTCTGCCTGACAGCTTACTTCTTGGCCAGATACTTCCGCATATCCAAGGAGCAGGCAAAGAGGATGATCGCGCCCTTGATGAGGAACTGCAGGTTCTGGTCGATGGAGAGGAACTGCAGGGCCACGAAGATGATACGCAGGATGAACACGCCAAGGACGATGCCGCTGATCTTACCGGTGCCGCCGACGAAGGAGACGCCGCCGATGACGCAGGCCGCGATGGCGTCGCATTCGTAGTTCAGGCCGGTGGCTTGGTTCACCGAGCTAAGGCGGGCGGCCTCAATAAAGCCGTTGAGGCCGTACATGATACCGGCCAGCGTGTGTACCATGACGATGGTCTTAAACACGTTGACGCCGGAGACGCTGGCGGCCTCCTGATTGGAGCCCACAGCGAACATATTCTTGCCAAAGGTGGTCTTGTTCCAGATGAACCACATCACGGCAATGAACACCACTGCATACAGCACATACCAAGGCAGGCCGATGACCGGCATATTGCCCTTGACGAAGGTGGTGTACGCGGGGCGCAGGCCGTTCATGGGCTGGCCGTTGTTGCCGCCCAGCATGAACACCAGCAGGATCACGCTGTAGGTCATCAACTGAGTAGCCAGCGTGACGATGAAGGGGTGGAGCTTAAACTTCGCCACAAAGAAGCCGTTGATAAAGCCCACGATGCCGCCCACCACCATGGTGGCGAGGATGGCAAGGACGATGGCCGCGGCTGCGGGCAGCTCAGGCAGAGCGCCCATAATGCGGTTGGAAAGGTCGGCCCGCTGGAGCAGAATGGCGGACACGGCGGCGGTGAGGCCCACCACGCGTCCGGCGGACAAGTCCGTGCCGGTCAGAACGATACAGCCGCCGATACCCAGAGCGATGGGCAGGTAGCTGGCCACCTGCGTAATGATGGTGGACAGGGCGCCCCAGCTCCAGAATTTGGGGTTCACGCCGATGGTAATGATCACAAAGACTACCATCAGGATGTAGAGCGCATTGTTCAAGATCCCATCCGCCCAAAAACGGCGGCGGTCCTTCGCGTCCAGCGTCTTATACCTTGCCGAGGTTTCCTGAATTCCTTTTACAGGGTTTCTCATTGTTTCGCAACCTCCCTTATGCGTATTTGGCGGCAAGCGCCATGATCTCTTCCTGCGTGGCGGTCTTTGCGTCCACCTCGCCGGCCACCTGTCCGCCGGACATGACGATGATCCGGTCGCACACGCCCAGCAGCTCGGGCATCTCCGAGGACACCATCAGCACGGTCTTGCCCTGATTGGCCAAGTCTAAGATGAGCTGATAGATCTCATACTTCGCGCCCACGTCGATGCCGCGGGTCGGCTCGTCCAACAGCAGCACCTCCGGGTTGGTGAGCAGCCAGCGGCCGATGATGACCTTCTGCTGGTTGCCGCCGGACAGGCTGCGGATCTTGGTGGACTGGCTGGGTGTCTTGGTACGCATGGCGTCGATCGACCACTGGGTGTCCTTCTTCATAGAGGACTCGCTGAGGTAGATGCCGCCCCGCAAATGCTTGCGGAGACTGGAGATCACCGTATTTTCCTTGATGTCCAAAATCGAGAAGATACCTGTGGCCCGGCGTTCCTCGGTGATGAGGGCGAAGCCCGCCTTGATGGACTCCCGGGCATTACGGTTCTTGCAGCGCTTGCCGTCCAGCGTAATGACGCCTTCCTTGCGGGTGCGGATGCCGAAGATGCTTTCCAGCGTCTCGGTACGGCCGGAGCTGTCCAGCCCGGCCAGACCCAGCACCTCACCCCGTCGGGCGGAAAAGGATACGCCCTTCAGGCGGTTGTATTGACCGGTGAGGTTCTCCACCTTCAGATATTCCGCGCCGGGGGTGTTGGTCTTGGGCGGGAATTGGTTGGTAAGCTCGCGGCCCACCATGAGGCGGATGATCTCCTCCTTGGTCAGCTCCTTGGCGGTTTTGGTGGCCACATACTGGCCGTCGCGCATAATAGTGACTTCATCGGAAATACGCAGGATCTCGTCCATCTTATGACTGATGTAAATGATGCCGCAGCCCTTGTCCCGAAGCATATTAATGATACGGAACAGATGCTCGACTTCCGTCTCGGTCAGCGAGGAGGTAGGCTCGTCAAAAACGATGACCTTGGAATTATAGCTCACCGCCTTGGCGATCTCCACCATCTGCCGCTGAGAGACCGGCATCGTGCTCATAATCCGGCGGGGATCGATATCAATGCCAAGGTTTTTGAAAATGTCCATGGTATCCTTGTACATTTTCCGCTCGTCCACGGCGATGCCGCCGATCTTGGGATACCGCCCCAGCCACAGGTTGTCCATGACCGAGCGCTTCAGAGCTTGGTTCAGCTCCTGATGCACCATGGCCACGCCGCTCTCCAGCGCCTCCTTGGAGCTTTTGAAGTTGATGGGCTTGCCCTCCAGCTCGATCTCGCCGGAATCTCTTGAGTAAATGCCGAACAAACACTTCATCAAGGTGGACTTCCCCGCGCCGTTCTCGCCCATCAGCGCGTGAACCGTTCCGGCGCGCACGGTCAGGGATACGTTGTCCAGCGCCTTCACGCCGGGGAAAACCTTGGTGATGTTCGTCATTTTCAGTAAGACACTCTCTGCCATAATCAAGCTGCCTCCTTTCGGTTAAAATCGAAGGGGCCGCCACCGATGTGGCAGCCCCTCCGTTGTGCGTTCAGTTGTCAGTTGTTGTCCGCTTCTCCAAATTACATGAAGGGAGCGTACGCAACGTACAGCTTGTTGGAAACGCCCTCCGCGATGGTGTACATCTCGGTGTTGGCGCCGGCGGCGGCGCTCACGGCGTCGGCCACAGCGCTGCCCGCGCCGATGGCGGCGGCGGTCTCAGCAATGGCGTTGGCCATGCCCTCGGCGTCCTGCTTCACGGTGCCGGTCATCTTGCCCTCGGAGATGAGGAGCTGAGCGGCCTCGGTGGCGTCCACGCCAAAGACGGGGATGGTCTTGCCGGAGCCGGTGTTATAGCCGGCGTCGTTCAGAGCGGAGACAACGCCCTCGGCCATGCCGTCGTTGTTGCAGATGACCAGCTCGATCATGTTGCCGTTGGCGTCGTTGTACTGGGCGAGGTTGGTGGTCATGTAGTCCACAGCGGCCTGCGTAGACCAAGCGCCCTGCTGGTCGACCTGATACTTGGTGGAAGCGTTGGCGTCGAAGTAAGCCAGAGCGGGCTTGCCGCCAGCGGTCAGAATGGCGTCGGCGTCCTCAACGCCGTACTGAGTGCGGTAAATGGCCTCCACGTTGGCCTCGTCGCCCTTCATCAGAGCGTAGCTGATGACGCCGTCGCCGTTGAGGTCAACAGTGTCATAGTTGGCCATCAGGTAGTCGCCGATCATCTTGCCCTGCAGGTGGCCGGCCTCGGGAGCGTCCGTGCCGATGAAGCAGATCTTGTCGCTGCTCTTCAGGGTGGCGTCGGGATCCCCCTCGGAGTCCACAGCGCGGTTGAAGAAGATGACGGGCACATCGCCGGCCATACGCATGATCTCCTGCGCGGCGTCGGGAGAGCCGGAGGTGACCAGATTGACGATCAGCAGGTTGGCGCCGTTGGCCAGAGCGGTCTGGATGGCGTCGTTCTGAGTGCCCTGATTGTTCTGAGCGTCATAGTCCTGATACTTGATGCCCTTGCTCTCCAGAGCGCTGTCCAGCGCGCTGCGGACGCTGGCGATGTAGTTGTCGCCGAAGTTGTAGTAGAATACGCCAACGTTCAGGTCAGAGGCGACGGTGTCGGAATCGTCGGGGTTCGCTGCGGTGGGGTCGGGGTTCTTCGTGTCGTTGTTGGTGCAGGCCACGAGAGCAAACACCATCACAAGAGCCAGACCAAGCGCAAGCAACTTCTTCATGTTCATATGAGGGTTCCTCCTTTTTAATTTAGGCGTCCTCAGCCGTTCAGCGCAGTCATCGCGCTGTTTCCTGATAGGGAGACAGCGCGGCCGCCCGGGCGGCCGATTCTTCCTTGCTTATTTTCGGAAGCCTCTATCGCTTCCTGCGCGTATTCTAACATGCACACAGAAAAAATGCAAGAAAAATTTTCTTCCTCCCCTCCCCTTTTTGTGAAATTTGTCGAAGCACCTGCCCTGAACCCCCCCTCTCCCATTGACAACACAAGCTTCCGGGGATATACTTCCATTGCAAAAATCTGCGGCGGTCTCCCGCGCATACACGATTCTCGGAAAGAAGGC
>CAJUAS010000067.1 GCA_910584395.1 uncultured Oscillospiraceae bacterium
CCGAGCGGCTCTTGGGTGTTTGGGGAAAATCAGCCGTCCATCTCCACGTCGTAGATGGGCTTGGCGGAGGCGGTCACGCCGGCTGCGCTGCGGAACGCGGCGCGGGACTGGGAGATCTCCCGGCCTGCTTCGGCCACGGCCTCCTCGGCCCGGCGGAGCAGATCGTCGCAGTAGTTCTCGGCGGCGCGGCGCAGCTCACGGGCCTGCTCCTCCGCCTGACGGGTCACGTCGGTGGCCTTCTGCTCGCTCTGGCGCATCAGCTCGCCGCTCTGCTGCTTGGCGCGGGTCATGAGCTGATTCTCCCCCACCATCTGCTTGGCCTGCTCCTCCGCCTGCTTGCGGATCAGCTCTGCCTCCCGTTTGGCGGCGGCCAGATAGTCGTTACGGGTGGACAGGAGCTTGCGGGCCTCGGCAAACTCCACGGGGAACTGGGCGCGCACGTCGTCCAAAATATCCAGCGCCTTGTCCCGCTCCACCATGCACTTGTCGCCGCTCAGGGGCACGCCCTTCGCCTCGTCGATCATCTCATAGAGCATATCCAGCAGTTCTTCTACGCCAGTCGCCATGTTATTTACCTCCCACGATTCATTCTTTGTTGTACGTCCTCCATGATCTCTCTTGGGACAAAATCGCTTAAGTCCGCCCCATGCCGTCCCATTTCCTTCACCGCGCTGGAACTGAGGTAGGTGTACTTCGCGCTGGAGGTGAGGAACATGGTGTCCAGCCGGGGATTGAGCTTACGGTTGATGAGGGCCATCTGCACTTCCTTCTCATAGTCGGACACCGCCCGCAGGCCCTTGACCAGCGTACACGCCTTTTGGATGCGGGCATATTCCGCCACCAGTCCGGCGTACTGGTCGATCTCCACATTGGGGAGCTTGTCGGTGACCCGCTTCAAAAGCTCCACCCGCTCGTCGGGGGTGAACATCCCGCCGGGCTTTTCCGAGTTGACCATCACGCACACCACCAGCCGGTCGAAGCAACGGGAGGCACGCTTGATAATGTTCAGGTGGCCCAAGGTCACCGGGTCAAAGCTGCCGGGGTAGATGGCGGTCTTCATCCTCAGCCCTCCCGCCGATGGTAAAGTGTGAGCTTGATCTTGCCGTAGCGGTACTCCCGGCCCATTTCATAGGGCGGGGGCAGGGTGGGAAGAACCTCTTCCACCCCAGTTTCGCATACTATTATACCATGTTCCGCCACAATGTCAATTCCCGCAATGGCCTCCAGCGATTTTTCCATCAGCCCCGTCCGGTACGGAGGGTCGAGGAAAATGAGGCCGTATTTTCCCGGTTTTCCGGCCACAAAGGCCAGAGCATCCCGCTGCAGGACCTCAAAGCGGTCGGGGCCGGCCACCGTCTTGGCGTTCTCCCCGGTGACCTTGGCCGCTTCCCGCTTCTGATCCACAAAGGTCACATAGGCCGCGCCCCGGCTCAGGGCTTCGCAGCCCAACTGGCCCGTGCCGGAAAAGAGGTCGAGGACTCTCCGTCCCTCGATGTCGAACTGGATGATGTTAAAGATGGACTCCTTCACCTTGTCGGTGGTGGGTCTGGTATCCAGACCGGGCAGATCCTTCAGCTTTCTCCCCCGTGCCTCGCCGGAGATGATACGCATGGGCTTCACGCTCCTTCTTTGGGTGTTTGGAAATGGTCGTATACCGCCTGTGCGGTCTTTTTGTCCACCGCCTCCGCCAGCTCTTCATAGCTTGCCGCCTTGATGGCGGTCATACTCTTAAAGTGCCGCAAAAGTGCCTTGCGCCGGGCCTCTCCCACGCCGGGGACGGCGTCCAGCGCCGAGCCTTTGACCGACTTGCTCCGCTGCTTGCGGTGGAACTCGATGGCGAAGCGGTGGGTCTCCTCCTGAATTTGGCCGATGAGGGCAAAGAGGGGCGGGTTGCCCTGAATGCCGAACTCCCGGCCCTCGGCGTCGATGAGGGCACGGGTGCGGTGGCGGTCGTCCTTGACCATGCCCACCGTGGGCACGTCCAAGCCCAGCTCCCCCAAGACCCCCACGGCGATCTTGGCGTGCTCCTGCCCGCCGTCGATCAAAAACAGGTCGGGCAGCGCGCCGAAGTCCGTGTCTCCGTCCAGATACCGGCGCAGGCGGCGCGTCAGCACCTCCTCCATGGAGTGGTAGTCGTCAGGGTGGCCCTCGGTCAGCGACTTGATCTTGAAGTGGCGGTAGTCCCGCTTTTTGGGCCGGGCGTGTTCAAAGACCACCATGGAGGCCACGATGTCCTCCCCGGCGGTGTTGGAGATGTCGAAGGATTCGATGCGGTTGGGGGTCTTTTCCAGCCCCAAGATCTTCCCCAGCGCTTCCAGCGTCTTGGACTGCCGCTCCTCCCGGCTGGTGGCCCGCTCCACCTCCTCCACGGCGTTGGTGCGGGCCAGACGGATCAGCTCTAACTTCGCCCCCCGCTGGGGAGTGACCAGATTCACCCGCCGCCCGGCGGCCTCGGAAAGCATTCTGGTCAGGGCCACCTCGTCGTCCAGCTCGCAGGGGAGCAAAATATCCTTGGGGAGGTCGCCCCGTCCGCCATAGTATTGGCTGACCAGCGCGGAAATCACCTGTCCCTCCTCCCCCTCCATGGGGGTCTCCATCAGATCCATATCCTTGGCGGCCAGCTCCCCCTCCACAAAGTGGAGGACGACAAAGCAGCTCTTGGCCTGTCCCCGGAAGAAGCCCACCACGTCGGTGTCCGCCAGACGGCCCACCACCTTTTGCCGCTTGGAGAGCAGCTCCACGGCGCGGATGCGGTCGCGGAGGGCCGCCGCCCGCTCGAATTGCAGCTCCTCCGCCGCTTGGGCCATCTGGGCGTTCAAGTCCTTCAAGACCTCTCCCTGCTTCCCCTCCAGCAGGCGGATGATCTGCTCCATGCTCTCCCGATAGCGGCTCTGATCCATCTCCCGGCGGCAGTAGCCGTCGCACTTGCCCATGTGGAAGTTAAGGCAGGGCCGCCCCTTGCCGATGTCCCGGGGGAACTTTTTATGGCAGGTGGGCAGCTTGAAGGTCTCCAGCAGGGAGTCAATGATGGCGTTGGACGCGCCCCGGGAGCCGTACGGCCCAAAATACCGCGCGCCGTCCTCCGCCACCTTGTTGGAGAGGTCGAGTTTGGGATACTCCTCCTTCACCGTCAGGCGGATGTAGGGATAGCCCTTGGAGTCCTTGAGGAGGATGTTATATTTGGGCTGATGCCGCTTGATGAGGGCGCATTCCAGCACCAGCGCTTCAAACTCGCTATCCGCCACGATCACGTCAAAGTGGTGGATGGAGGACACCATGGCCCGGGTCTTGTCCGTGTGGGACGCCAGATTGGCGAAGTACTGGCTTACCCGGTTTTTCAGGGCCTTGGCCTTGCCCACATAGATGACCTCATTTTGTTCGTTCTGCATGATATAAACACCCGGCTTCAAGGGCAGGGCATGGGCTTTCTCCTTCAGCTCGTCAAAGGTCATCGTCATCCTCCCTTCCGCCGGATGTCCTCCACGGATCGTATCATACGGCTATTATAACACAAAAAACCAGACTCTGGGAAGTCCAGAGTCTGGTTTTTCTGCGCTTCAGGCTTTACTCGTCAAAATCGGTGTTGACCAGCTCAATGAGGGCCTCTACCGCGGCTTCCTCGTCCGCGCCGTCGGCGATCAGAGAGACGGTCGTACCCTTCACGATCCCCAGAGAGAGAACGCCCAACAGGCTCTTGGCGTTGACCCGGCGATCCTCCCGCTCCACCCAGATGGAGCTTTTGAACTCGTTGGCTTTTTGGATAAAGAAGGTTGCGGGGCGGGCATGGAGACCGACTTGGTTGTTGATGGTGACATCCTTGACGTACATAGATCTGTCCTCCCTGTGTTTGCCGCTTTCAGCAAAGTTCCCATTGTAAGGATAGCATAACAAATTTATCTCAAAGCGTCAACGTCAAAATCACCAAATTTCGGTTAAATTTCAACGCCAAAGTACCCCACTATTTCAACTCTACCACCGTCACGCCGTCCTCCCCCTCCCCAAAGCGGCCGGGGCGGAAGGACTTTACATAGCGGTTTCCCTTAAGGTGGGAGCGCACGGCGGCGCGCACCGCCCCCGTGCCCTTGCCGTGGATGATGACGGCGGTCTCTAACTTGCCCAAAAGGGCGTTGTCCAAAAAGCTGTCCAGACAGGCCAGCGCCTCGTCCACCGTCATCCCCCGCAGATCCAGCTCCCGCGCGGTCGCCTCCATGCGAAGGGGGCGGTGGACGGCGGCAGAGGCCGGCTTTTTCTTGGGTGCGGGGGCTGTCAGGCGCACTTCCTCCTGTTTGGCGGTGAGCTTCATCGCCCCCGCCTGAAGCTCCAGCGTGCCGTCCTTCCGCACCGCCGTCACCTGCGCCTGAACCCCCATGGAGAGAAGCTCCACCGTGTCCCCCGCCTCGGCAGGCCGGGTGGGAGGCGGCGGGGGCAGGTCGGGCTGGCTCCGGGCCAGCTTGCCTTGGGCGGCGTTAAGCTTGGACTTCACCGCCACCCGCCGCTCGTTGGTGTCGGCGTTGGCGTGGCGGCGCATTTTATTGAGTTCCTTAAAGGCCTCGTCGGCGGCGCGGCGAGCCTCGTCCACGATCTCCTGCGCCTCGGCCCGGGCTTGAGCGGTGGCCTTCTGCCGCTCCTCCTCCAGCGCGGCGCGGTAGGCCCGCGCCGCGTCGGCGGACTGCTCCAGCTCCCGGCGCAGGGACGCCGCCTGTGTCTGCTCCTCCTCCAGCGCCTTGCGCTGCTTCTCCAGCCGGGACAGCACCTCCTCAAAGCGGACGTTCTCGCTGTCCACCCGGGCCGCCGCCCGGTCAATGACCTCTTGCGGCAGGCCCAGACGGCGGGAAATGGCAAAGGCGTTGGATCGGCCGGGCACGCCGATGAGCAGCCGATAGGTGGGAGCGAGGGAATCCACGTCAAACTCGCAGGAGGCGTTCTCCACCCCGGCGGTGGTCATGGCGTACAGCTTCAGCTCGGCATAGTGGGTGGTGGCGG
>CAJUAS010000068.1 GCA_910584395.1 uncultured Oscillospiraceae bacterium
CCTTTACCGGAACCCATGCGGGTCTCAGCGGGCTTCTCGGTGATGGGCTTGTCGGGGAAGATCTTGATCCACACCTTACCGCCACGCTTGGTGTAACGGGTCATGGCGATACGGGCGGCCTCGATCTGGTTGCTGGTGATCCACGCAGGCTCGGTGGCCTGAAGGCCGAACTCACCGTAGGTCACGGTGTTGCCGCGGGTGGCCTTGCCCTTCATCCGTCCGCGGTGAACGCGGCGGTATTTCACTCTCTTAGGCAGCAGCATTATTCTTGCCCTCCTTCCACAGGAGCTTCAACAGGAGCTTCCACAGCCTCCTCCGCAGGCGCGGCAGCGGGCTTGGGAATGCTCACCTGAGGACGAGCCTGATAAACAGGCCCGGGTTTACGGTCACGGTCACCGAACCGGCCGCCGCCATTGCGGCGGTCACCGCCCGGGCCGCGACGATCCCCGGCCGGGCCGCGGCGGTCGCCGTCACGGCGGTCGCGGCGAGGACGGTCACCACGCTCACGGAAGGGCTTGGTGGTGTCCATGGTGCGGGGGGTGGTGCGGAGGGTCTGGCTGAGTACCTCGCCCTTGTAGATCCACACCTTCACGCCGATGCGGCCATAGGTGGTGGCAGCCTCGGCAAAGCCGTAGTCGATGTCGGCGCGGAGAGTCTGCAGGGGGATCGTACCGTCGTGGTAATGCTCCACACCGGCGATCTCGCGGCCGCCGAGACGGCCGGAGCAGCAGGTCTTGATGCCCAGAGCGCCGGAGCGCATGGCGCGGCCCATGACATTCTTCATGGCGCGGCGGTGGCTGATGCGCTTCTCCAGCTGCTGGGCGATGTTCTCCGCCACAAGCTGGGCGTTGGTGTCGGGGTTCTTGACCTCGACAATGTTGAGGGCCACGCTCTTGCCCAGCTTCTTCTCCAGAGCCGTGCGGAGCTTCTCGATGTCCTCGCCGCCCTTGCCGATGATCACACCGGGACGGGCGCAGTGGACATAGATGCGGACTTTGTTGTTGTCACGCTCGATCTCGATCTTGGGCACGCCGGCGGCGTAGAGCTGCTTCTTCAGGTCCTTGCGGAGGTTGTAGTCCTCCACCAGCAGGTCGCCCACCTTCTCGTTGGAGACGAACCAACGGGAGTCCCAGTCTTTGATAACACCCACGCGCAAACCGTGGGGATTCACTTTCTGTCCCATATCTTCTCTCCTCCCTTAGCGCTCTTTCACCACGAGGGTGATGTGAGAGGTACGCTTGTTGATGCGGTAACCGCGGCCCTGCGCCCGGGGCATCATCCGCTTGATGATCGGGCCGGGGGTGGCGAAGGTCTCGCTCACGTACAGCTTCTCAGGATCCATGTGGTGGTTGTTCTCGGCGTTGGCTGCCGCGCTCTTGAGGAGCTTGGACAGGGGCTCGCACGCAGACTTGGGCACGTTGGCCAGAATGGCGGCGGCCTCCTTCACATTCTTGCCCCGGATCAGGTCGCACACGATGCTCACCTTACGGGGGGAAATGCGGACATACTTCACAAACGCTTTTGCTTCCATTGTCATTTACCCCCTTACTGCCCGGTCTTGGTGCCCGAGTGACCCTTAAAGGTACGGGTGGGGGCAAATTCGCCCAGCTTGTGGCCCACCATATCTTCGGTCACATACACGGGAACGTGCTTGCGGCCGTCATGGACGGCAAAGGTATGCCCCACGAACGAGGGGAAAATGGTGGAAGCCCGGCTCCAAGTCTTGAGGACTTTCTTGTCGTTGGCTTTGTTCAGCTCGTCCACACGCTTCAGCAGCTCAGGAGCGCAAAACGGGCCTTTCTTAATGCTACGAGACATATTTTACTCTCCTCCTTACTTCGCGTTGCGGTGCTTGACGATGAACTGCTCGGTGCGGTTCTTGCCCTTACGGGTCTTGTAGCCCATGGCGGGCTTGCCCCAGGGGGTCACAGGGCCGGGACGGCCAACAGGGCTCTTGCCCTCGCCGCCGCCGTGGGGGTGGTCGTTGGGGTTCATGACCGAGCCGCGGACGGTGGGACGCCAGCCCATGTGGCGCTTGCGGCCGGCCTTGCCGATCTGGATGTTGGCCCAGTCGGCGTTGCCCACCTGACCGATGGTGGCCTTGCACTCCTCGCGGATATAGCGCACCTCGCCGGAGGGGAGGCGCACCTGCGCCATGCCGTTCTCCTTGGCCATAAGCTGGGCGGCCACGCCGGCGGAGCGGACGAGCTGCGCGCCCTTGCCCGGGTAGATCTCCACGCAGTGGATCATCTCGCCCACGGGGATCTTGCTGATGGGCAGGCAGTTGCCGGGCAGAATGTCGGCGTGCTCGCCGGTCATGATGATGTGCCCGGACTTCAGGCCCACGGGAGCCAGAATATACCGGCGCTCGCCGTCCTCATACTCAATGAGGGCGATGTTGGCGGAGCGGTTGGGGTCATACTGCAGGTTAATGACCTTGGCCGTCCCTTCCTTGTCCCGCTTGAAGTCGATGATGCGGTACTTTTTCTTGTTGCCGCCGCCGCGGTGGCGGACGGTGATGCGGCCATAGCTGTTGCGGCCGGCGTTCTTGTGGAGATTCTCCAGCAGGCTGCGCTCGGGCTTGGCCTTTTTGTCGATGCCCTCGAAGGCGCTCACGGTCATGTGGCGGCGGGAGGGCGTTGTGGGCTTATAGGTTTTAATAGCCATTTTTCATTTCCTCCCTTACACCATACCCTCGAACAGCTCGATGGGCTTGGAATCGGCGGTGAGGGTGACCATCGCCTTTTTCCAGCTGGGGCGGCGGCCGGCGGGCTGTGCGCCCATGCGCTTCATCTTGCCGATGACCCGCATGGTGTTCACCTTGGCCACCTTCACGCCGAAGGCTTCCTCGACCGCCTTGGCGATCTCGATCTTGTTGGCGTCCTTGGCCACCTCGAAGGTGTACCGCTTGTCACCGGTAAAGGACATGGACTGCTCGGTGATGACGGGACGCTTGATGATGTCATACGCGGTCTTCATTACGCGAACACCTCCTCGATCACGGCCAGCGCGGCCTTATCCACAATGATCTGGTTGGCGTTGACGATGTCGTAAACGCTCAAGATGGTGGCGGTAGTGGTGCTGACGCCGGGGATGTTGCGGGCGGACTTGTACACCGTCTCGCGCACCTCCGGGGTGATGAGCACGGCCTTCTTGGCCTCCACCGCGTTCAGGAACTTCTGCATCTCCTTGGTCTTGACGGCGCTCAGGTTCAGGTCGTCCACCACCAGCACGTTCCCCTCCGCCGCCTTGGCGGACAGGGCGGACTTCAGGGCCAGCCGCTTCACCTTCTTGTTGAGGGTGTAGCTGTAATCCCGGGGCTTGGGGGCGAACACGATGCCGCCGTGGGTCCACTGGGGGGCGCGGGTGCTGCCCTGACGGGCGCGGCCGGTGCCCTTCTGACGCCAAGGCTTCTTGCCGCCGCCGGAGACCTCGGCGCGGGTCAGCGCGCTCTGGGTGCCCTGACGGCAGTTGGCCAAGTGGTTCTTCACCACGTCGTGAACTACGAAGGTGTTGGGCTCGATGCCGAACACAGCCTCGGAGAGGTCGACTTGGCCCTTCTTCTTGCCGGACATATCATACAGGTTCGCTTTAGGCATGATTGACACTCTCCTTTCTCTTACTTATTACGCGCAGAGGCCTTCTGCGGGTTGATACGGGCGGAAGCCTTCTGCGGGTTGCTGCTGATGCCGGCCTCGCCCTTCTTCTCCCGGACCTTCTTGGCGCTGGAGCGGACGCACACCACGCCACCCTTCGGGCCGGGGATCGCGCCGCACACAGCGATGAGGCCCAGCTCCGTGTCCACCTGAACGATGTCCAGATTCATCACGGTGACCTGCTCGCTGCCCATGTGGCCCGCGCCGATCTTCCCCTTAAAAATGCGGCTGGGGTCGGTGGCGGGGCCCATAGAACCGGCGTGGCGGTGAACCGGGCCGCCGCCGTGGGTCATGGGGGTGCGGCCCGCGCCGTAACGCTTCACCACGCCCGCAAAGCCCTTGCCCTTGCTGATGCCGGTCACGTCCACCCGGTCGCCCGCGGCAAAGGTCTCGCAGGTGATCACGTCGCCCACGTTCATCTCCGCGGCGTTGTCCAGCTTAAACTCCCGGAGCACCTTCAGCCGGGCGTCGCCCGCCTTCTTGAGGTGTCCGATCTCCGGCTTGCTGAGCTTGCGTTCCGGTACGTCCTCGAAGCCGAGCTGCACGGCGCTGTAGCCGTCCACTTCCTCGGTCTTCTTCTGCACCACGGTGCAGGGGCCCGCCTGAATGACGGTGACCGGGACGACCTTGCCGGCTTCGTTGAAGATCTGGCTCATGCCGACCTTCTTGCCGATAATGGCCTTTTCCATCTGGTACTTCCTCCTTATATAAGGTTATTGGTCGGGGCGGTAACCGCCGCGACTTGACCCGCCCGGTATTAGCCGGGCGCAGTACAACGAATTTAGGCGAAATTGAAATTAGAGCTTGATTTCAATTTCAACGCCCGCAGGCAGCTCAAGGGCCATCAGCGCCTCCACCGTCTTGGGAGAGGGCTTGAGGATGTCAATGAGCCGCTTGTGGGTGCGGCGCTCGAACTGCTCCCGGGAGTCCTTATACTTGTGAACGGCCCGAAGGATGGTGACGACCTCCTTCTTGGTGGGCAGGGGGATCGGGCCGGAGACGCTCGCCCCGGTGCGCTTGGCGGTCTCCACGATCTTCTCCGCGCTCTGGTCGATGAGCTGGTGATCGTA
>CAJUAS010000069.1 GCA_910584395.1 uncultured Oscillospiraceae bacterium
GATCACTGCTGTGGCGCTGGAGAGCGCAGGAGAGCTTCTGGCGGCAGCGCAGCGTTATCGGGAAGGGGGATGTGCAAGATGATCAAGGCGATCTTTTTTGATGTGGACGGGACGCTGGTGTCCTTCCGTCAGAAGATTTTACCCGACTTGCTGGTGGAGGATCTTCCGGCGCTTCGGGCCAAGGGGATCAAGCTGTTTTTGAGCACTGGACGGGCTATGCAGGATCTGGCGCGCACAGGGATGCTGCGGGGTGTGGACATGGACGGCTATGTAACGCTGAACGGGCAGTATTGCTGCGATCGGGATGAAACTGCTTACCGGGACGAGCCGATCTGCCGGGCCGACCTTCAAGGCGCATACCGGGTGCTGATGGAAAACCCTCAACTGCCTGCACTGATGGAGGGAAACGGCGAAAGCTATATGACCCAGATCAACGACCGGGTGCGGGATATCTACCAGTTTCTTCACACGGAGCTTTACCCAATAAAAGATCCGGCATGGCTGCTGGAGGGTAAGGTGTATCAATTCGTCCCCTTTGTCTTGCCGGAAGAGGAGACGCAGTTTTTGGAAGCCATGCCCAACTGCGTCCATACCCGCTGGCATCCCAAGGGCATCGACATCATTCCCCGCAACGGTGGAAAGGTCGTGGGTGTGCGGGCCACCATGGAGCGTTACGGCTGGGCCGCAGATGAGATCATGGCCTTCGGCGACGGGGAAAACGACGCTGAGATGCTCAAACTGGCCGGGATCGGCGTTGCCATGGGGAATTCCATGGATTCGCTGAAGGCGGTGGCCGACTATGTAACGGACACGGCAGACGAGGTGGGAGTGTCCTCCGCGCTGCGGCATTTTGGCCTGTTGTGAAAATCTTTTGACAATTTTCGGGAATTATGCTATTATGAGGCGATTTGAGACATGAGAGCGGAGAAAAAAGGGGCGCTGCTGGTATTTCTGGCGGCGGTGCTTTACAGCATCGGAGGGTTGTGCATCAAGCTGATCCCGTGGTCGGCCATGTCCATCAACGGGGGGCGAAACATGGTCGCGGTGCTGGTGGTGGGAGGCTACCTGCTGCTGACGCGGCACTCTCTCCGGTGGAGTCGCTGGGTGGCACTGGGAGCGGCCTGCGTCAGCGGGACGAACATCCTCTTTACCCTTGCCAACAAAATGACGACGGCGGCCAATGCCATTGTTTTGCAGTTTACCGCGCCGGTTTTTGTCCTTCTGCTCTCCATGCTCCTCCTCCATAAAAAGCCCCGGAGACTGGATCTCACCGTATGCGCCGCCGTGCTGGCTGGGGTGGTCTGTTTTTTCTTGGAGAGTCTTGGAGTGGGGGATACCCTTGGGAACATGGTGGCGCTCGGCTCAGGCTTGAGCTATGCAGGGGTGTTCATGCTCAACGATATGCCAAGCGCCGATCCCATCTCCTCGGTATTTTGGGGAGATGTTTTCAGCGCAGTGGTGGGACTTCCGTTTTTGTTTCAGGAGCGGGACTTTTTCCCTGTGCCGGTGACCAGCCTCTTGATCTTGGGGGCGTTTCAGGTGGGCTTGGCCTATATCCTTATGTGCGAAGGGCTGAAAACCACTCCGTCGGTCACAGCGTCCCTGTTAAGCGGCATTGAGCCAGTTTTGAATCCTGTTTTGGTTGCGCTTTTTTACCATGAGACCATTGGGCCGCTGTCCATGGTCGGGGCGGTCATCGTGGTGGGAAGTATTGTGGTGTATAACGTGCTTTTGACACGCACGCCCAAAACGGCATCGGCATAGATCAGAAAAAATGAAGGAAACAGCAAAGGAGAGAATGAAATGACCATTTACGAGGAATTGAAGGCCAGAGGACTGATCGCGCAGGTCACAGACGAAGAGGAGATCCGTTCCCTGATCAACGACGGAAAGGCAACCTTCTACATTGGCTATGACTGCACTGCCGACAGCCTGACGGCGGGACATTTTGTGACATTGACGCTGATGAAGCGGCTTCAGATGGCAGGCAACAAGCCCATTGCCCTTATTGGCGGCGGCACGACCATGATCGGCGACCCCTCCGGGCGGACGGATATGCGCAAGATGCTCACCCGCGAGGACATCGACCACAACGCCGAGTGCTTTAAGCGGCAGATGAGCAGCTTCATCGAATTTGGTGAAGGCCCGGGGCAGGCCATGATGCTCAACAATGCCGATTGGCTGCTGGGGCTCAACTATGTGGAGCTGCTACGGGAGGTCGGGCCGTGCTTCTCGGTGAACAATATGCTGCGGGCGGAGTGCTATAAGCAGCGCATGGAAAAGGGCCTGTCCTTCTTGGAATTTAACTATATGATCATGCAGTCCTATGACTTTTACCATATGTTCCAGACGGTGGGGTGCAATATGCAGTTTGGCGGCAACGACCAGTGGAGCAATATGCTGGGCGGCACAGAGCTGATCCGCCGCAAGCTGGGCAAGGACGCCTACGCTCTGACCATCAATCTGCTGACCGACTCTCAGGGCAACAAGATGGGCAAAACAGCAGGGAACGCCATTTGGCTTGATCCCAACAAAACCAGCCCCTACGAGTTCTACCAGTATTGGCGCAATGTGGGAGACGCGGACGTGATGAAGTGCATCCGCTGGCTCACCTTCCTGCCGCTGGAGCAGATCGACGAGATGGAGCATTGGGAGGATGCCAAAATCAACGAAGCCAAGGAGATCTTGGCCTATGAATTGACCGCCATGGTACACGGCCCGGAGGAGGCCCGCAAGGCGCAGGACGCGGCCCGCGCCCTCTTTTCCAAGGGCGGAGACAGCGCAAATATGCCCGCCACCGCCTTGACGCGGGAGGAACTGACCGATGGGCTCATCGGTCTTCTGGATCTGATGCTCAAGTGCGGTCTTGTCCCCTCCAAGAAGGAGGCCCGGCGGCTTATCGAGCAGGGCGGGGTAGAGGTCAACGGCGAAAAGGTCGCCGACACCGCCCGCATGATCGGCGGGGAAGAGCTGGAGGGGGACGGCCTGACCATCAAAAAGGGCAAGAAGGTCTTCCACCGGGCGCATCTTAAGTAAAAAAGGCCGGTAAAGTGGCAATATCGTACGATCAAGAAAAAATCCCGGACGCGTCTGCGTCCGGGATTTTTACACTATAAAAGGAACGGTTGTTAGGGATTGGTCAGAACCTTCTTCAGCCGGGCGAAGCGGGGAAGGGAGTGCTCGGTGGGTGCTTTGGCATCGCCTTGGATCAGGGGCAGAGCATAGTCGATAAAGGCCTGCGTTACGCCGTTGCCCTCGGCATTGATCCACTCCAGAGGAACTTTCTTCTCAAAGTTCGCCACCTCAGAGAGGTTGAAGAGCTTGGTCTTGCTGGTGTACTTGCCACCCTCGCGGGTGCACTCAAAGCCAACCATCTTGTCGGTCTCACCGGCCACAGCGGCTTCTACCGCAGTCTTGCCGGCAAGGAAGGACTCGTCAATGTCAGTGCGGGAGGCCACATGAGCGCCGCAGCGCTGGAGCAGGGAAAGCTCGATGCCGCGAACCTTAGAGCCGGTGCGCTCCTTGATGATGTTGGCCAGCAGAGCGGCCAGACCGCCCAGCTGTGCGTGGCCAAAGCCGTCGGTGGCGGAGGTCTTAGCCTCGGAGACGAAGGTGCCGTCGGCGTAGTGAATGCCCTCGGAGACAGCCACGATGCAGTTGCCGTTCTTCTTATAGATGGCGTCTACATCAGCCAAGAACTTGTCCATGTCGAAGTCCACCTCGGGGAGATAGACCAGATCGGGGGCGCAGCCCACCACGCCCGCCAGAGCGGCAGCGCCGGCCAGCCAGCCCGCGTGACGGCCCATGATCTCGATCACGGTCACCATGCCTGTGTCGTAAACGCGGGCGTCCTTATACACCTCGGCGCAGGAGGTGGCAATATACTTGGCCGCAGAGGCAAAGCCGGGGCAGTGGTCAGTGCCGAACAGGTCGTTGTCGATGGTCTTGGGAACGCCCATGATGCGGCACTCATAGCCGACCTTCTGCATATACTTGGAGATCTTGTTGCAGGTGTCCATGGAGTCGTTGCCGC
>CAJUAS010000070.1:0-1979 GCA_910584395.1 uncultured Oscillospiraceae bacterium
GTCATACCGGCTGCGGCGGCTTCCCGCTGAATTTCATCCAGGACATGGGCCTTGTACTCCTGCAATTCCACGTCGAAGTCGGCCAGGCGGGGCGGCTCCGGCAACTGATACTGGCCCTGATTGAGAAGCGGGCGGCACTGGCGCACATAGTCCAGAACGGCGTTGAAATAGGCGATCTGCTCCGGGGGCAGCGTTTCCCCGGACTGTAAGGGCCGCTGGGCCTCCCGTTCCACAGCTGAGAGGTTACAGTGCAGTTTCAGATAGGGAATGAACTCGCCCAAAATCATGTCCCGTTCGGCCTTGTCCGCCTCCCATGCCTCCGGCCCCTCATGGTGAAGCACATGGTTTTTCCAGCTTTCGTCCTGTGCGTAATACTCATGGTAGCCTTGGATATGCTCGATCAGGGAACCGTCCCCGTCGCCAAAGTCCTGCCGTCCCTCGTAGTTGTCCGCCTTGCCGTTCATGGTGAAGTCGATGCGGAACTTGGTCTTGTCATAGCCCGGTTCGTCCCGCATGGCGTCGTCCAGGGCCTTGAAAACGGCGTCCGCTTGGGAAAGGGGCATCTGCTCCCCATCCCGCAGGTCGGCGCTCTCGCTCCAAATGACCGTCACCAGCGGCTCGGCGTCCGGGTCAAGAAGAAGCGGGGGCGCTTCCGCGATCTCACGCTCCACCCGCATTTTCACCGCAATATCCACGCCGCCGTGCTGTAACTCGTAGCCATCCTCGCACAGCTCATTGATAAGGTCGGCAACCTTGTGATAGTCCCGGATAACATTGGCATAGTCCACGATCAGGCGGCGTTCCCCGTTGCCCAACCGCTGGCCGTCGCGCTCGGCAAAGTCGATCAGGGCGTTGGCCTGCTGCTCCGGCGTGGCCCCCGGCATGAAAGGCTTGTCGTTGATAAGCCCGTCCAGCCCGTTCCAGATGGGCGGGGCCTGCTCCTGCTGGGCCTCCCGCTCCTGCTGAAGCTGGGCAAGGTGGCCGTCGATCTTGGTAATCAGGTCGTTGGCCGTGGCCCGGATGGTTTCAAGGGAGGCTTTCAGCTCGGACAGCTCCTTGCCGGAACTCCACCCGGCCACATAGCCGAAAGAATAGTCCGACGTGTCCAGCCCGTAGTGCTGGCAGACGGTATAGGCCACGCTCTCGGCCTGCACCTCACGGGTACGGCGGTCGGGGCGGTCGGCCAATTCCTCCGGCGTGGCGTCCTTGTCAATGGCGTGGAGGGTGGCGTGGGCGATCTCATGGATAGCGGTTTTCAGGTTTTGCAGCTCACTCATGCCCTCGTCAATGGCGATGCGCTTTTCCTCCAGGTGGTAGTAGCCGTGCGCCCCGCTCTCGATGTTCTCAAAGGCGATGGGGACGGGGGAAGTCCGCTCCAGGGCGGTGAAGAAGTCCTGATACCGCTCCACGCTGCCGGTCAGCTCGTCCACGGCGATGTCGGGTATCTCCCGGCCCTCGGTCTGGGACACGTCGAACACCGACACCACCTTAAAGGCGGGAACGGTCACTTCCTGTTCCTCGGTCAGCGGCTTCCCGTCCGGGCCGGGGATGGGCCTGCCGCTGGCGTCCAGCTTTTCCACCTGCCGCCGCACCTTGTAGGGGGCCGGGGCAAGGATTTTGATAGCCCGCTCTCCCCGCTTCACATGGCGCTCGAACTCGTCTTTCCATTTGTTGTAGCCCGCCACCAGGGAGGCGTCCGGCTTCTGCATGGCGATCAGGAGGGTGTTGTTGAAGCTGTAATTGTGGAACTTGGACATGGCGGTGAGGTAGTTTTTGTACTGTTCGCTCTCAAAAAGGGCCTGAATACCGGCTTCCAGCTTGTCGGTGATCTCTTTCATGCGCTCGGCGTTGTTCCTGCCGGTCAGCACAATGGGAATGACGGGCTGGGAGGCCGGGGCGGTCTGCTCCGGCTGGGGGCGGCTGGCCTCGTCACGCTCCACCTGCGGGGGCGGAAAGGACAGCACCCGGTATTCCTCCGG
>CAJUAS010000070.1:2079-3832 GCA_910584395.1 uncultured Oscillospiraceae bacterium
TCTGAAAATGTTATTGCTTTTTCCACTCCATACGGAAATTGACGTACTTCCCGCCGGTGTCGGCCAGAAGCACCGTGCCGTCGTAGGTCTTGCCGGTCTTGGGGGAGAACAGGCCCTTGATCTTCACCTTTCCATGTTTGAGCAGGGCGGCGGCGATCTTCGGGGTGAACGCCTTTTTCCGTTCCTCAAAAAAGCGGTCGTTCTTCCACATGACGAACTGACAGGCCCGGTTGCCGCAGTAGTAATTTTTCTTGCCCTCGTAGACGGTTTCGCCGCACCGGGGACACGTCCCGACGGCCACACGCTCGGTCTGAAACAATTTCTGCTTGTCCTCGCTGATACTGGAATAGGTTTTCACCAGGTCGCGGGCCTGCGCCTCGATACCGGCCATGAACTCGTCCGGGTCGGCCTCCCCCTTGGCGATCTCGGACAGGCGGGTTTCCCATTCGGCGGTGAGGGCCGGGGAGGTCAGGGCCTCCGGCAGAACCGCCGCCAGATTGATGCCGTCCTTGGTGGGAAGAAGCTGCTTGCCCTTGCGCTGGACAAAGCCCATCTGCACCAGCTTTTCCAGAATGGAAGCGCGGGTGGCGGGCGTTCCCAGGCCCTTGCGCTCGGCGTCGTCAGGCATATCCTCCGCCCCGGCCCGCTCCATAGCCGACAGCATGGTATCTTCCGTGTAGGGCTTGGGGGGTGACGTGTAATGCTCGGTGACGGAAGCGGCCACATCCTCGAAAACCTGCCCCTCGGCCAGCTCCGGCAATTCCGCCACGTCCCCGCCGTCCTCGTCAGCGTCGGTTTTCAGGGAGGCCCGGAAACGGCGGTCGATGTCTTTCCAGCCAGCGGCCAGGACGGTCTTGCCCTTGGCGGTGAACTCCTGCCCGGCGCAGGTGAAAACGGCGGTGACAGCCTCGTACTCATGGGCCGGGGCCACGGCGCACAGCAGCTTACAGCACACCAGGGACAGCAGCTTCCTTTCGCTGTCCGCCAGCCCGGAAAAGCCCTGTTTCACGAACTCCGCCGTGGGGATGATGGCGTGGTGGTCGCTCACCTTGGCGCTGTTCAGGACGCGGGGAATATTCGGAGAGAACGCCGCCCCCTCCATAAACGGGAGAATGGGGACGATACCGGCCACGATGCCCGCCGCCGTCTGCTCCATGTCGTCGGAGAGGAAGCGGCTGTCCGTCCGGGGATAGGTCAGCAGGCGCTTTTCATACAGCGTTTGGGCGTAGTCAAGGGTCTGCTTGGCCGTGAAGCCGAAAAGCCGGTTGGCCTCCCGCTGCAAGGTGGTGAGGTCGTAGAGCTTGGGCGGCTGTTCGGTTTTCTTCTCCCGCTGGATGGAAGCGCAGACGGCCCGCGCTCCCCCGCAGGCCGTCTTGACGCTCTCCGCCTCGGCGGGGTCAGGGAAGCGGTCGCTTGCCGCCTCCATGCCGCCCCCGGCGATATGGACGATGTGATATTTCTCTTTCTGGAAGCCGGTGATCTTGGCGTCCCTGTCCGCCAGCATTTTCAGGGTGGGGGTCTGGACGCGGCCCACGGTCAGGGTCTTGTGGTACAGCACAGAGAAAAGCCGGGTGGCGTTAATGCCGATCAGCCAGTCCGCCTTGGCCCGGCACAGCGCCGATTGATGCAGCGGGTCATAGTCCCGGCCCGGTTTCAGGTTGGCGAAGCCCTCCCGGATGGCGCTGTCCTCCATGCTGGAAATCCACAGCCGCTTCATGGGCTTGGTACAGCCCGCCAGGTGGTAGACCGTGCG
>CAJUAS010000071.1 GCA_910584395.1 uncultured Oscillospiraceae bacterium
TGGAGATGAAGTTGTCCAGCTGGGCCAGCACCCGCACGTCGTTGGTGTAGTCCACAGGGGCGGACATACACTGGGGGTTGTCATCCAAATAGTCGTAGAGCTTCTGGGTGCCCGCACCGAAGGCGTACACCTGCCGCCCGGTATCCAGCGCCTTGTTCCGGCCGGTGATCTTCCCCGCCGCGGCAATGTCCACAAAGGCGTCCACGTACATCTCGGTATGTACCCCCAGATCCTTCAAATCGGACTGGGCGATCATGGCGCCCACGGCGTTGGGCATCCCGCCGATGCCCAGTTGGAGGCACGCGCCGTTGGGAATCTCGTTGACGATGAGATTGGCCACCGCCTTGTCCACCTCGGTTGGCTCTCCGCCGCCGCCCAACTCCCACATGGCAGCTTCGTTTTCCACAATGCCGCTGACTTGGCTCACATGGATGGCGTTGTCCACCCCGCCGAGACACCGGGGCATTTTGGGGTTGACCTCCACGAAGATATACTCGCTCCGGGCGCACACCGCCGCCAAATGGGACGCGCTTGGGCCGAAGGTAAAATACCCGTGGGCGTCCATGGGGGAGACCTGAAAAAACGCGGCCTTGATGGGCGCGACGTTCTCCCGGTAGAACCGGGGCAGCTCGGAGTAGCGCATGGGGTTGAAGTAGGTCGCGCCGTCGGCGATCATCTTCCGCTCCACCCCCGACATATGCCAAGAGTTCCAGATAAAGTGCCGGGCCGTGTCGGGCACCTGCATCACGGCGGGCGTTTCAAAAAGGATGCCGCCGCGCACCTTTACATCCTCCAACGTCTCGTAACGCTTGGCCAAGGCGGCGTCGATGGCCCG
Source organism: uncultured Oscillospiraceae bacterium (assembly GCA_910584395.1). Taxonomy (GTDB): domain Bacteria; phylum Bacillota; class Clostridia; order Oscillospirales; family Oscillospiraceae; genus MGBC124762. The sequence continues at coordinate 836 of CAJUAS010000071.1, forward strand.
GGGGGTGTTGACGCACCAACCGTAGTCGATCCAGTCGCCGCTCTCCACCACGCCGGCCGCCTGTTCGGCGGTGGTGAGCTTGCTGCGGTAGAGTTCCATCCAGTTCGCCATGGAAGATCGTCCCCTTTTTCACAAAGTCATCTTTATTGTAGAGCCTTTGGGGGAGGATGTCAATAAAAACCGCACAAAGGTTTCAGCCGCGCACCCGGTCGGGCAGCAACACCAGCTCTCCCGCCGCTCTGGTGGCGTTCAGGTCGATGAGCCGCTGGTTCTCGCTGCCCCGGAAGCGCAGGGCCAGATTCTTCTTCTCCTGAACGAACGGCCCGTCCACCAGTACGTCGAGGAGGGACAAAAGCTCCCTTGTGACCTCGCAGTTGGGGTGAGAACCGGGCTTCAAAAGGGTGTCCAGCGTGAACCCGGAAAAGGCCCAGATGGTCTTGTGGGGATACCGCTCCCGCACCCGCTTCACAAAGGGGAGCAGGGCGCGCTGGTTGTCCGGCTCAAACGGCTCGCCCCCCAAGAGGGTGAGGCCGTTGATGTAGTCGGGGGCGAGCAGCTCCAAAATCGTGTCCTCGGTCTCCTTGGTGAAGGGCTGGCCGTATTGAAAGTCCCACGTCTGGGGCTGAAAGCAGCCGGGGCAGCGGTTGGTGCAGCCGGAGACGAAGAGGGTGACCCGCACCCCCTCGCCGTCGGCGATGTCACAGTTTTTGATGTTGCCGTAGTACATGAAAATTCTCTCCTTCTCACGCTCCCATTGGATACACAACGGCCCGGCTTCAGTTCGCTCAAGCTCCACCCGGCGGCTACGCCGCTTGGGCTTGTGCTCTCGCTCCCCTCCATCCGGGCCTTTGTATCTATGGGTCGCGCTTATTCCTTACAGGTGAAGAACCCTATCCTTGATCTCCTGCGTGCGGCCCTGATTCCAGAACTGGGTGCCGATGTAGCCGCAGGTGCGCCGCGCCACATTCATCTTGTCCTGATCCTGATTGCCGCACTGGGGGCAGCGCCACACTAACTTGCCGTCCTCCTCGACGATCTCGATCTCGCCGTCGTAGCCGCACTCCTGACAGTAGTCCGACTTGGTGTTCAGCTCGGCGTAGATGATGTTGTCGTAGATGAACTTCATCACCTGAAGCACCGCCTCAATGTTGTCCTGCATATCGGGCACTTCCACATAGCTGATGGCGCCGCCGGGAGAGAGGGCTTGGAACTGGGCCTCGAAGCGGAGCTTCTCAAAGGCGTCGATCTCCTCGGAGACGTGGACGTGGTAGGAGTTGGTGATATACCCCTTGTCGGTGATGCCCTCGATGACGCCAAAGCGCTTCTGCAGGCACTTGGCAAACTTGTAGGTGGTGGATTCCAGCGGCGTGCCGTAGAGGGAGTAGTCGATGTCCTCGGCCAGCTTCCACTCCTTGCACTTGTCGTTCATCTTCTGCATGACAGATAAGGCAAAGGGGGTGGCGGAGGGATCGGTGTGGGACTTGCCGGTCATGTACTTGACGCACTCATACAGCCCGGCGTAGCCCAGAGAGATGGTGGAATAGCCGCCGTAGAGCAGCTTGTCGATGGGCTCCCCCTTCTTGAGCCGGGCCAGCGCACCATACTGCCAGAGGATGGGTGCGGCGTCAGACAGCGTGCCCTTGAGCCGCTCGTGGCGGCAGCGCAGTGCCCGGTGGCACAGCTCCAGCCGCTCCTCAAAGATATCCCAGAACTTCTCCATGTTGCCGCCGGAGGAGAGGGCCACGTCGGGGAGGTTGATGGTGACCACACCCTGATTGAAGCGGCCGTAATACTTGTGCTCGCCGGGGACATAGTTGCCCGCGTTGGCAATGTTGCCCACGCCGGTCTCGGTAAAGCGGTCGGGGGTGAGGAAGGAGCGGCAGCCCATGCAGGTGTACACGTCACCCTTCAGCTCCAGCATCTTCTTCTCGGAGATGTAGTCGGGCACCATCCGCTTGGCGGTACACTTGGCAGCCAGCTTGGTCAGGTAGTAGTAGGGTGCGTCATCGGTGATGTTGTCCTCCTCCAGCACATAGATCAGCTTGGGGAAGGCGGGGGTGACCCACATACCGGCTTCGTTCTTCACGCCTTGGCAGCGCTGCTCCAGCGTCTCCTCAATGATGAGGGCCAGATCCTTCTTCTCCTGCTCGTTCTTGGCCTCGTTGAGGTACATATACACCGTCACGAAGGGGGCTTGTCCGTTGGTGGTGAGGAGGGTGACCACCTGATACTGGATGGTCTGCACCCCCCGGCGGATCTCCTCCCGGAGGCGGGTCTCCACCAGCTTCTGGACGGCTTCCTCGTTGGGTTCAGCGCCGATCTGGGCCAACTCAGCCTCCACCACCTTGCGGATCTTCTTGCGGGAGACGTCCACAAAGGGGGCGAGGTGGGTCAGGGAGATGGACTGCCCGCCGTACTGGTTGGAGGCCACCTGCGCGATGATCTGGGTGGCGATGTTGCAGGCGGTGGAGAAGGAGTGAGGCCGCTCGATCATCGTGCCGGTGATGACCGTGCCGTTTTGGAGCATATCCTCCAAATTGACCAGATCGCAGTTGTGCATATGCTGGGCAAAATAGTCGCTGTCATGGAAGTGGATGATGCCGTCCCGGTGGGCCTCCACGATCTCCTCGGGGAGAAGCACCCGCTCGGTGATATCCCGGGAGACCTCGCCGGCCATGTAGTCCCGCTGGGTGGAGTTGACCACGGGGT
>CAJUAS010000072.1 GCA_910584395.1 uncultured Oscillospiraceae bacterium
CCGGGTTCAGGGAACCTTGGACAGCTATCGGCGGAAAATTGGCCGCCTGTATCAGACACTGCCCGAGGACGACAAGTCCATCCGGCGGGGCACGCTGCCCTGGTGGCGGGAAAAGCTGGCGGAGGAGGGTTGCTCTGCGGCGGGGATCAACCAGTTCGTCATCGTCGTCAACGGCTACCTCGGGTATATGGGTGCCCGGGAGCTTCAGATGACGGACAGGCTGGAAAGCGCTGAGGAACCCCAGCTGGAGCTGACGCGCAGCGAATATCTGCGGCTGCTGTCCGCTGCCCGCCTCCTGGAGCGGGAGCAGGCGTATCTGCTGGTGAAGGTGTTCGGCAATTCGGATCTTCCGGTTCAGGAGCTGTCCCAGCTCACGGTGGAGGCGGCCAAGGCTGGGATGATCAGCATCAGCCGCCGCAGCTCCAAGGAGATCATCCGTTTCCCGGACTCCGTCTGCCGAGAGCTGCTGGACTACGCGGCACGGCAAGGGATCCCATCGGGCCCCATTTTTCTGACCCGGGCGGGGAAACTCATAGACCGCACCTATGCGGCCCAGTCCATCCGGCGGCTGTGCCCCGCGGCCCAAGTGGCGGAGGAAAAAGGGAATCCCCGATGCCTGCGCAAGATGTATCAGGCCACCCGGGAGAGCATTGAACGCAACGTGGCCCTGCTGGTGGAGCGGGCCCAGGACAGGCTGCTGGAGGAAGAACAGCTGACGGTCGGGTGGGAGAAGTAAGACTGTTGGGCGGTTTTAGAGCTGCGGCAGGTCCAATGGGATTTTTACTCAAAATGACATGTAGAAGTGATGAATTTGATGAAAAAATACGCCAATGCTCAGGAGAAAAAAAGCGATACTGCGCGACTCCGCCGGTTGGCATTAATCCTGGTTATCGGGTACGCTGCCGCGGTGGTTTTGTTCTATTTTCTGGCGGGAGAACAGCTCCACCTGCGCCAGTCCCGGGGCAATTTGGAACTGCCCGCGGCGGACAGTGGCACAGTGGAGCTAAGTTCGGGCAGTGTGGTGGAACAGCGGTTTACCACCGAAATTCAGCGTCTGGAGCGGATCGACATCCAGTGGGGAACTTACTACCGGCCCAACGCCGGGATCGTGTTGGCGGAGCTGGTGGATCTGCGCTCCGGGGCGGTGCTGCTGTCCCAGAGCTTTGACGCCGCCGGGATCCAGGAGGGCGGGCTGACCACACTGACGGCGGAAACACCTATCGAGGGTTTGTATCAGGTGCCGCTGCTCCTGCGGCTCACTGCCGACAGCCAGCCGGGCAGCGCAGCTTCGCCGCTGATGAACACCCAGGGGCAGGAGGAGGGCTGGGAGCTCTCCCTCAACGGAGCGCCAACGGCTGGGACGCTCTGTTTTGCCCTGTCCGGCACGGATTACATCTGGACGGGGCTGCATTACTGGCAGTTTGCGGCGGTGGGGCTGGGCCTGGTGCTGCTGTTCCTCGGCGTGGTTTGGCTGCGAGTTCGGAGCGGCAAGCGCAGCTACGTGGTGAATGCGGTGATTGCGGTACAAAAGTACCGGTTTCTCATCCGGCAACTGGTGGCGAGGGACTTCAGGACGAAGTATAAGCGCTCCGTATTGGGGATATTCTGGAGCTTTTTGAACCCCCTGCTCATGATGCTGGTGCAGTATTTTGTGTTTTCCACCATCTTCAAAAGCGATATTCCCAATTTTGCCGCCTACCTGATCATCGGCACCGTGATGTTCAACTTTTTCAATGAAGCCTGTGGCATGGCGCTGGGCTCCATCGTGGGCAACGCCAGCTTGATCACCAAGGTCTATATGCCCAAGTACATCTATCCGCTGACCCGGGTCATGTCCTCGATGGTGAACCTGGTGATCTCGCTCATACCGCTGCTGATCGTGTGCATCATCACCGGGGTGGAATTCCATAGATCTGCCGTGCTGGCGCTCTTTTTCCTGATCTGCCTGACGGTTTTCAGCCTGGGGCTGGGGCTGCTGTTGTCCGCGGCCATGGTGTTTTTCCGGGATACCCAGTTTTTGTGGGGGGTGCTGAGCATGATGTGGATGTACGCCACCCCGATTTTCTATCCGGAGACCATCTTGCCGGAGGAATTCAAGTTTGTTTTGCAAGTCAACCCACTTTACCATTTCTTGAAAAATACCCGGTTGTGCATTTTAAGCGGGATATCTCCTGAGCCGGCGGTCTATGTGCAGTGCCTGCTGATGGCATTGGGAGCGCTGCTCATTGGCGCACTGGTGTTCCGCAAAGCGCAGGATCGCTTTGTGCTGTATCTGTGAGGTGCCTATGAGCAAGACGATGATAGAAGTATCGGACGTGTCCATGCGGTTCCGAATGAACAGCGATCGGATCCTATCGCTGAAGGAGTTCGTCACCACCGCCCTGCGGGGGAGACTGCATTATCAGGAGTTTACAGCGCTGGAGCATGTGTCGTTTACAGTGAAAAAGGGCGAGACGCTGGGGCTGATCGGCCGGAACGGTGCAGGGAAAAGCACGATGCTAAAGGTGATTTCAGGCATCCTGAAGCCCACGGAGGGCAGTGTGGTGTGCCATGGGAACGTGGTGCCCATGCTGGAGTTGGGGTCCGGGTTCGATATGGATCTGACGGGAAGGGAAAATATTTTTCTGAACGGTGCGATCTTGGGTTACAGTGAGGAGTTTTTGAAAGAAAAGTACGATGAGATCGTGGGATTCTCCGAGCTGGGGCAGTTTATTGAGGTTCCGATTCGGAACTATTCCTCGGGGATGCTGGCTCGGCTGGCGTTCTCTATTGCGACAGTAGTGCAGCCGGAGATCTTGATCGTGGATGAGATCCTATCGGTGGGTGACGCCCAGTTTCAGGAAAAGAGCAAGCGGCGCATGATGGAACTGATGGGCGGGGGGACCACGGTGCTGTTTGTGTCCCATAGCATTGAGCAGATCAGGGAGATGTGCGGACGGGTGGTATGGTTGGAAAAAGGCCAAGTTAAACTGGTTGGACAGGCAAAAGAGATCTGCTCAGCATATGAGAGCGGCAACTGACGGGAGGACGGTTATTACATGAAGGGAATTATCCTCGCAGGGGGCAGTGGGACGAGGCTGTATCCGTTGACTATGGTGACCAGCAAGCAGCTG
>CAJUAS010000073.1 GCA_910584395.1 uncultured Oscillospiraceae bacterium
CCGCTGACCTCTTGAATGCCATTCAAGCGCTCTCCCAGCTGAGCTATACCCCCAAATTCGGCGGCGGGCCGCTGAACATATGATATGTTACCAGAGCCGCCGCCGATTGTCAAGTCTTTTTTTGCGTTCTGCGCTTATTTTTTGGAGAAGTGCGCCTCCACCAGCGGCGTCAGCACATCCACCAGATCGTGCATATCCCACCCGGAGGTATTGACGCACAGATGATAGCCCCGCATATCACCCCAGCGGCGGTCGGTAAGCAGGGCGCGGTAACGGGCACGCTCCTTGTCAACCTTGGCCATGCGCCGCTTCAGTTCTGCATCGGTGAGCTTCTTTTCCTCCTCACTCTGGCGGGCGCGGCAGCGCTTGAGTTTGCTGTCCTCGTCGGCGTAGACAAAGAGGTTGAACGGCTCTTCGGCGCGCAGCACCACGTCGGCGCAGCGGCCCACGATGACGCAGTCTCCCTTTTGGGCCAGAGACTTGAGGAGCTTGGTCTGCTCGGCCATGACCTCCATATGGGGGTCAAGCATGGCCGAGGTATGGGCAAAGGTGTGCCCGAATGTGATGGGGTAATACGCGCTGACGCCCCGCTCGGAAATGCTGGCGATGTACTCCTCCGCCAGTCCGCTGCGCTGGGCCACGGCAGTGATGATCTCCCGGTCATAGTAGGCAATGCCCATGCGCTCCGCCAGACGTTTGCCTACCTCCCGTCCCCCGCTGCCAAATTCCCGGCTGACGGTAATGATCCTATGTCCCATACCCATCACCCTCCTGTTTCAGATTGAGAGATGTATCCCTCGTTGTTTCATATTTTATCACAAAAACAACAGAGAAATCAAGGGGGAATTTGGACAGTTTACCCGACCATCCTACAATACCCGCGGGCAGTGAGCCGGTACATCCCCGCGTAAAGGGCCGCAAACACGGCGAACACTCCCAGCGTACAGATCAGCTCCAGCCCCAGATCATAAAGCCCGAACAGGGTGAACAGGCGGGAGATGATGGGGAAGTCAAAGGCCACATGGATGCCCGCCACCAACAGCGGCGCGAAAAACACCGTCCCCATTTGGCTGTTCACCCCGCGGCGGATGTCGCTCTCCTCCAGCCCCACCTTTTTCATGATCTGGAAGCGGCTTCGATCCTCCCGCCCCTCGGAAAGCTGCTTGTAATAGAGAATGAGCAGCGTCGCCAGCAGAAACAGCGTCCCCAAAAAGATCCCAAGGAACAGGAATCCGCCGTTCATCGCGTAGTAATCGGCGGCGTAATCGGCGCGGCTCTCCAGTCCCAGCGAGGTATACTCCCCCGCGTCCATGTTCACCAAGTCAAACATGGCCTCCTGAAGATCGTCCTGTTGGGCGTTTACATCGCCGCCCAGATCCCAAAAGGACTTCCATGTCATCTGCCAGTCCGTATAGTCCCCTGACGGGCGGGCCGCCATTAGCTCCAGAAGCGTCTCCCTCGGCAGGACCACCGTATAGTCAAATTCGGACACATAGACCAGCGCCGTCGTCACCTTGGGCGCTTCCGCCAGCGGCTCGCCCAGCGCCACCGTCCACGGCTTGGCGTCAGCGCCGATGCCCAGCCCGAGCTTCTCCTGATCGGGCAGTTTGCCGGTGGTATAGACATGGGCCTTGCCGTCCCGGGGGACAGCGTCCCGCCCCACCAAACGCTCATAGGAATCGTAATCAAAGAAGTTGAAAAGCGCGGTGGCGGTGAACTCCTCCGGCTGCGCGGCAGTATCCTCAAACGTCCCGTCAGCCAGCACCCGAAAGCGTGCGGAGAGATATTCCGCCTCCACCCCAGACTGCGGCGTGTAGCCCTTGTCCGTCATGGACGCGGCCAGAGCGGCTTTCAGCGTGTCCTTGTTCAGCGGCGTCTCGGCCAGCGGGTCGTAGCGCACCGTCATGGCCGCCTCCTGAGGGAACACGTCGTTGACGCTCCGCCGCACCCCGATGTAAAGCCCCAGCGTGCCGGAGATCATCACCAGCACCATGGTACACAGGATGCAGATGTTGGCGAGGCCCACCCCGTTGCGCTTCATGCGGTGGATCATGCCGGAAAGGCCGATAAAGTGGGGCGTTTGATAGTAGTAGCTCTTGTTTTTCCGCAGGGCCTTGAGGATGACTACGCTCCCCGCAGTAAAGAGGCAATACGTCCCCACGATGACCAGCAGCACCGCCAAAAAGTACACCACCATGGCGTCTATGGCGGACTTGGTGGTCAGGGCGATAAAATACCCCGCCCCCAGAGCGACAAAGCCGACCGCCGCCAAAAGCCACCGGGCCTTCGGCTCTTTCTCGCCCACGTTTCCCTCCCGCAGCAGCTCCGCCGGCTTCTGGGCGCGGACGCGGAACAGGTCAAGGAGCAGATTAAATCCCAGCACCACCGCGAACAGCACCACGGTGGACAGGGCCGCGGCATGGGAAAACCCCGCCCCGAAGGGGGGCAGACCCATGAGCAGTCCCAGCAGACGACCTAAGAGCGCCTGCAAGGCCACCCCCAGCGCAATGCCGCCCACAACGCCTACAACGCCCAAAAACAGGCTCTCAAACCCCAGCACCAGCCCAATGTGCCGCTTGCCCATGCCCAGAACGTTGTAAAGCCCCAGCTCCCGCTGACGGCCTTTGGCCAGAAAGCGGCCGGTGTAGGTGAGAAAAACCCCGGCAAACACCGCAATGACGAAGGTGCCGATGCCCATAAACATGGAGAGGTAGGCATAGCGGATGCTCGCCGCGGGCCAGACCTCGGGCCGGCTTAACGCCACCGCTACATAAAAGGCGGCGGCGGTGACCATCAGGGTCAGCAAATAGGGCAGATAGAGCTGTTTGCCCCGGCGGATGTTCTGCCACGCCAAGCGGGGGTAGAGCTTAACCACGGCCATCACCCCCCGAGCGGAGCGCAGCCAGCGCGGCGGTGATGGAGTTGTAGAACTGGTTTTCGCTCTGTCCCCGGCGGTAGAGC
>CAJUAS010000074.1 GCA_910584395.1 uncultured Oscillospiraceae bacterium
GCCGGTGAATTTTGCCCGGAAGATACGGTGGAGGTCAGAAGTGGGCTGGATTATGTCCGGGAAGGGGCGGCCGCCATGGTGACGCCCCGCGACAGCGAGGCGCTGCTGGGCAGCCACGATCCGGACGCGGTGTGTCAGGTTCACTTTGAAGGTTGGGAAAACGGCACGGGAGTGGATGAGGGCTTTGACCCCAACGACCCCTCCACATGGCCCACGGAAGACCCGGATTTCGATATCAACAACCCAGCCACATGGCCCTATATCCCCGGAACGGGCGGCGAACCGACGGTAGGGCCGACCCATCCTGCTCACGGCGGGGATGAACCTGTCGTGACCGAGCCTCCGGCGGTGACTCCGCCTCCTTCCCCAGAGTCCGGGCCGGGGGATGAACCTTTCGTCCCGGTGGGGATTCCGGAGAACTGACCGGGAAGGAATGCGGAGAGAGGGGGCACGGATCTTGGGAGTGCAGGGAAAGTATTATATTGTAGACAGCGCGGTGCTGCCGGAGATCTTTCTCAAGGTGATGGAGGTCAAGGAGCTGTTGACAACAGGCGAGGCCCGCACCATTAACGAGGCCACCGCCAGAGTGGGCATCAGCCGCAGTGCGTTTTATAAGTATAAGGATACGGTGCGGCCCTTTAACGATATGCTCAGCGGGCGCATCGTGACCCTGAGGCTGACGCTGAGGGATCAGCCCGGCGCACTGTCAAACGTGCTTCAGGGGATCGCCTCCATGGGCGGAAACGTGCTGACCATTAACCAGTCTGTGCCGGCCGGCGGTGTGGCGGAGGTGTCTTTGGATGTGGAGACATCGGCGCTGCGTTTTCCTATGGAAGAACTGTTGGGCGGGATACGAAACGTGAGCGGGGTACTGGATTGCCAGACCCCAGCGGGACAATAGGAGGAAGTATAAATGACAAAAGTTGCGATCTTAGGGTTCGGGGTAGTGGGTTCCGGCGTTGCGGAGGTCATCACCCAAAACGGAGCGTCCATTGCAGAAAAAACCGCGCAGGCATTGGAGCTGAAGTACATTCTGGATGTGCGGGATTTTCCCGACAGCCCCTTTGCCGACAAGATCATCAAGGATTTTGCCATCATTGAGGGCGATCCGGAGGTGGACGTGGTGGTGGAGACCATCGGCGGCGCGAAGGTGGCGCTGGACTTTACCCGCCGGGCCTTGGCGGCGGGGAAGAGTGTGGTGTCCTCCAATAAGGAGCTGGTGGCCCAGCACGGGCATGAGCTGTTGGAGCTGGCAAAGGCCAACGGGGTCAGCTACCTGTTTGAAGCCAGCGTGGGCGGCGGCATTCCCATTCTCCATCCTCTGTCCCAATGCCTGACCGCCAACAAGCTGAGCGAGGTGCGCGGGATTCTTAACGGAACGACCAACTATATTTTGACCCACATGATCGGCACGGGGCTGTCCTTTGAGGAGGCCTTGAAGGAGGCGCAAGCCCGCGGCTATGCCGAACACGACCCCACCGCCGACGTGGAGGGGCTGGACGCCTGCCGGAAGATCTGTATTCTGGCTTCCATTGCCTTTGGCAGGCACGTGTATCCGAATCAGGTGCCCACCAAGGGCATCACGCAGGTGACCTTGGCGGATGTGTCCTATGCCAATGCCGCGGGGATGAAGGTGAAGCTGCTGGGCCGTGCGCTGCGTCAGGGAGACAAGGTGATGGCCTATGTCGCCCCCCATCTGGTGCGGGACACCAACCCTCTGGCGGGAGTGGAGGATGTGTTCAACGCCATTACCGTCCGGGGCAACGCCATCGGAGATGTGATGTTTTATGGCCGGGGTGCGGGAAAGCTGCCCACCGCCAGCGCGGTGGTGGCCGACGTGATCGACGCATCCCAGCACCGCAAGACCAGCCGCTATCTCTCGTGGAGCGAGGGCGGAGAGGACTACGTTCTGGGTACAGAGACCCTGAAAAGCCAGTGGTTTTTGCGGTTGAACAGCTCGCTGAAGGAGTTGGAGTGTCTGGGCAACGTCATGCCGCTGGGCCGTCCCGGTGCGCCCGAGGAAGAAGTGGGAGTCATTACGGAAGCGATGACGCAGGTGGAGCTGGAGAAGCGCTTGGGCGGCCGGATGCCCTTGAGCGTGATCCGGGTGCTGGACGAAAGCGCCGATCTGGCATAAGATGTGGCGGAGGCGAAGCTCCGTATATCAAGGAGATTTTGCGGCCTAAAGGGCCAGAGAGGTTGGGATAGGATATGGGACTTATCGTACAGAAATTTGGCGGAAGTTCGGTGGCGGACAGCGACAAGATCCGCAATGTCGCCCGCATTATCACCGAGACCTACCGCCGGGGACACAAGGTGGTGGTGGTGCTGTCTGCACAGGGAGACACCACCGATGACCTGATCGCCAAGGCCAACGAGATCAACCCCAAAGCGTCCAAGCGGGAGATGGATATGCTCCTGTCTACGGGCGAGCAGATCTCCTGTGCGCTGTGCGCCATGGCCATTGAGCGCCTTGGCTGCCCGGTGGTGTCGCTGACCGGCTGGCAGGCGGGAATGAAGACCAATTCCGTCTACGGCAACGCCGCGATCAAACGGATCGACGCGGAGCGGGTACTGGCGGAGCTGGACAAGAACGCCATTGTCATCGTCACCGGTTTTCAGGGGATCAACAAGTATGACGATATCACCACCTTGGGCCGGGGCGGCTCGGACACCTCGGCGGTGGCGCTGGCGGCGGTGCTGAAGGCGGATCTCTGCCAGATCTATACCGATGTGGACGGCGTTTACACCGCCGACCCGCGGCTGGTCAAGGATGCGCGCAAGCTGGATGAGATCACCTTCGACGAGATGCTGGAGCTGGCGACCTTGGGCGCGCAGGTGCTCCACAACCGCTCGGTGGA
>CAJUAS010000075.1 GCA_910584395.1 uncultured Oscillospiraceae bacterium
ATCATCAACAAGGCGGAGTACACCGACTTCCGGGAGAACTACCGGGGGCTGATCGAGGAGAAGCAGGAGGCTTTGAAGCGGCTGAAACGGGAACAGCAGGACGCCGCCGCGATGGGCAGCCAGAACCGGGCATGGGTACAGGTTTTCGCACAGTATGAGAATGTGCAGGAGCTTGACCGCCGCCTGCTCTTGGCCCTGGTAGATAAGATACTCATCTATGAGGACAAAAAGGTGGAGATCGTCTTTCGGTATCGGGATGAGTTCGCCAGGGCGATGGAGACAGCGAAAAACTACAAGGACTGTCCGCTTCCGGCAGTGGGCTGAGAGGGAGAGAGAAAATGGCACGAAAGAGCAGAAAAGCACAGGCCCAGCCTGTGGCAGAAGTCAAAAAAGAGACAGCGGCGCTCCCCACCGCCATCTATGCCCGCCTCTCGGTGGAGAACAGCGGCAAGGACGATGACGGGAACTCCCTGCAAAACCAGATCGCCGTCTGCGAGGACTATCTGGACGGATGCCCCCACCTCCGGCTCACGGAGGTCTACTCGGACAACGGCAGGACGGGGACCGTGTTCGACCGTCCGGCGTGGAACCGCCTGATGGACGATGTGCGGACGGGGAAGATACAGTGCATCGTGGTCCGTGATCTCAGCAGGTTCGGGCGCGACTATGTGGAGACTGGCAACTATCTGGAGAAGATTTTCCCAGCTCTGGGGACACGGTTCATCTCCGTGAAGGAGAATTTCGACAACTTCACCTGCGGCAACGCAATGGAGTCCCTGTCGGTGAGCCTGCAAAACCTGGTGAACGCCATGTACTCGCGGGACATCTCCAAGAAGGTCTCCACGGCGCTCCGGGCGCAGATGGAGACAGGGAGCTTTCGGAACCGCAACCTCCCCTACGGCTACCTCTGGAACGGGGATAAGACCGCCTATGTGGTGGATGAAGAAGCCGCCGCTGTTGTCCGGCAGATATTTGAGTGGAAACGGCAGGAGGTATCGGTCTACACCATCGTTGAGCGGTTGAAGGCCGGGGGTATAGAAAGCCCGGAGCGGCACAAGCGCAGGGCCGGCACCCGGAACGGCGGCAACATCCAGGGCGAGGGCTGGTGTCCCTCCACCATCCGGGGCATCCTGCAAAACCGGGCGTATATTGGGGAGATGATCTGTGGGAAGTCCGAAACGGCGCTCTACAAAGGGCTGAAAAAACGGCTCACAGAAAAAGATAACTGGATCGTTGTCTCCGATGCCCACCCGCCCATCGTTTCTGTCTCGGACTTTGAGGCGGTGGAGCGGCAGATGCGGGAGGACAGCGCCCACCGGGAGACCGCTATGGAGTGGTCGGCGGACATCCGGGCGGGCATGATCGACCTCTTTGCCGGGAAGATATTCTGCGCCGACTGCGGAAAGCGGATGTACTACAAGCGGCAGCGTATCTGCGGATGCAAAAATGTGACCTTCCGGGGTGTTTATGATTGCAGTACCCATGTGCGGCGGGGTCACGCAACCTGTTTTAACCACTTCATCCGGCAGGACGCCCTCAACGAGAAGGTGTTCAATGCCATCCGGGACCAGCTTCAGGTGGCGCTGGACTATGAGAAGCTCCTGCTTGCCATGCGGGGCGGCTCCGGCGAGGCCAGCGTCCGGGAGAAGCACAAGGCGGCGGTGGCAAGCGTCAAGCTCCGGCTGAACGCCCTGAAAAAGAAACGGGCGGGGCTGTATGAGAGCTATGTCGAGGGCATCCTGAACGAGGAGGAATACGCCTTTGCCAAGCAGACCTATGAGGAGCAGTACGAAGCCCTGAACCGCCTTTTGGACGAGGCCGTGGAGCGCCGGGAGCGGTTCCTGGCGTCCATCTCCCCGGACAACAAATGGCTCACCATGATGCGGGGCGCTGCCGGGATGACAGGATTGACGCAGGAGCTTGTGGACGCGATAATCGAGAAGGTGCTTGTCTACGGCGGGGGCCGTATCGAGGTCGTGTTCAACTACAACGATGTATTTTACGCCATGCTGGAGTGCGTGGAGCAGATAAAGGAGGCGGGCGGCGATGACTGATTACCGGGTGGGCATTTATATCCGCCTTTCCCTGGCGGACGGGGACGGGAAGGCCGAGAGCGACAGCATCGGCAACCAGCGGGAGCTGATCCATCAGTTTTTAGACCGCCATCCCCAACTGAAAACAGCGCCCCGGACGGAGTTCGTGGACGATGGGTACACCGGGACCAACACGGACCGCCCGCAGTTCCAGGCGCTGATGAAGGAGCTTCGCACCGGGGCCATCAATGTGATGGTGACGAAGGATTTTTCCAGATGCCACCGGGACTATACCCAGATGGGCAACTATCTGGAGTGCGTCTTTCCCTTCCTGGGCGTCCGCTATCTCTCCGTCAATGACGGCTACGACAGCGATGATTACAAGGGCATGACCTCCGGCATGGATGTGGTCCTGCGGAACATCATCTATGAGG
>CAJUAS010000076.1 GCA_910584395.1 uncultured Oscillospiraceae bacterium
AAAAAGAGACCCGATGCAGTGCATCGGGTCTCTTTTTGCTTTTTTCTGCTTTTTGCATCGGTGCGGCGGCCTTACAGCGCGCCGGAGACCACCTGCCCGCGGAATACCACGGCTTTGAGGGAGTAATCGGGGTTCAGCACCACGAAGTTGGCGTCCTTCCCCGCGTCCAGACTGCCCAGACGGTCATAGACCCCCAGCGCCTTGGCGGGGTTCACCGAGGCGGCGGTGACGGCTGCGTGGAGGGAGATGCCAAATTCGGTGGCCCGCTTGACACAGCCCATCAGGTCGCTCACCGAGCCGGCCAGCGTTTCGGGGTGGCCCAGAATGGTGGCCCGTGCGCCGTGGACTTCGATATACTGCCCGCCGAAGGGATACTCGCCGTCGCCCATTCCGGCGGCACGAAGGGAATCGGAAATCAGGATCATCCGCTCTGCGCCGAACACCTTGAACATGGTTCGCACTGCGCTGGGATGGACGTGAACGCCGTCGGAGATCAGCTCCACCATGACCTCCTCCTGATCGGCGGCCGCGCCGATGACCCCCGGCTCGCGGTGGGTGAAGGGGGGCATGGCGTTGAAGAGGTGGGTCGCCTGCCGCGCGCCGGCATTGTAGGCGGCGGTGGCGGTGTCATAGTCGGCGGTGGTATGCCCCAGAGACACCCGCACCCCCAGCTCGTTCGCCTTGTGGATAAATGCGATCGCTCCCGGCTCTTCGGGGGCCATGGTCACCAGCTTCACATGGCCCTTGGCGGCCTTCTGCAGCCGCTCCAACATATCGCCGTCGGGGGCGTGGACGAAGTCGCCGTTCTGCGCGCCCTTTTTCGCCATGGAGATGAACGGCCCTTCCAAATGGAGGCCAAGCACCTCCGCGCCGGACTTATTGCCCTCGATGTGGGCGGCGGCGTTTTGGCAGATGGCGGTGAGGGTGTCCTCCCCCAGCGTCATACCCGCCGGGCAAATGCCGGTGATGCCCCGGGACAGCTCATAGTCGGCGATCTTTTGCAGACCATCGGGGGTGGCGTCGGAAAAGTCCTCTCCCACGCAGCCGTGGAAGTGCAGGTCGATGAGGCCGGGGATGACATAGCACCCGGGCAGATCGACGGCCTTGTCCCCGCTCTGCTCGGAGAGTACCTTGCCCTCGGTGCAGACCTCACCCAGCACAAAGCCCTTGCGGGGATGAAAGACCTGAGCGCCGGTCAGTCGCATACCTTGCCGCCCTCCTTGATATACTCCGCCAGCGCGGCCTCGTCAGCCACGATGGTGACGTCGGGATGGAACTGGAGGATGGAGGCGGGCACCTGCGGGGTGACAGGGCCGAGGAGGGCTTTGGCCACGATGCCGGCCTTGTCCGCGCCGGAGACCACCACAAGGATCTTTTTGGCGGACATGATCGTGCCGATGCCCATGGTCACCGCCTGATTGGGCACCTTCTTGGGGTCGTTATCGAAGAAGCGGGCGTTGGCCTCCAGCGTCATGGGGTCAAGATCCACCAGATGGGTGCCCACCGGGAACTCATCGCAGGGCTCATTGAAGCCGATGTGGCCGTCGTGGCCCATCCCCAAAAGCTGCAGATCCGCGCCGCCCAGAGAGGCCACCAGCGCGTCGTACCGCTTGCACTCGGCCTCGATGTCCGCCGCCATGCCGTCAGGCACGTTGGTGACCGACTTGTCAATGTCCACATGGTCAAAGAGGTTGTCGTTCATAAAATAGCGGTAGGACTGGTCGTGGGTAACGGGCAGATTGCGGTACTCGTCCAGATTGACGGTCTTGACATGGGAGAAGCTCAAGTAGCCCTCTTTGTTCCACTCAATGAGCTGCTTGTAAGTGCCCACCGGGCTGGAGCCGGTGGCCAAGCCCAGCACGCAGTCGGGCTTGAGCACCACCAAGGAGCAGATGATGTTGGCCGCCTTCTTGGACATGGCAGCGTAATCCGCGGTCTTGTAAACTTTCATGTTTGTCCTCTCCTTATTGATCAAATTCGGCGTTGAACCGCCGTAGCCGCCGCAGCGGCCGGTTACTGGTTCTTATTTTACCACCTCCGAAAGCGTTTTTCAACAAATACTGTCAGGGAAGGAAAATATTTTTTGTGCGTGGTGACAAAGCCAAAAGAAACACCGCCATATGGCGGTGTTTCTTTTTGGCTAGCCGTGCGCTGAGCTATCCGCAGGTCTTCTTCCGATGGTCGAATATCTTTTATCTGACGGGAGCGTTCCATCTCCTCTGACTTTTGTTGGTGGGCTTCTATGATTCTTGCCGCAAGTTCCGTTTTTGTGGCGTCTTCATTACAATAGTTCTTGCTAACATCATACATTGTTCCAGGATATCTCAAACAGTTCTTTGTTTACTATCGCCTCATGATGCTCCTGTATCAGGAATTGCTCCAGTTGCCCTTGGTTCTTCATCTGCTTT
>CAJUAS010000077.1 GCA_910584395.1 uncultured Oscillospiraceae bacterium
TGCCCGCCTGTTCAATGGCAAGCACTATCAACTGCCAAACAAGACCGTGTGCCTCACCTGCCCGGCCTATGTTTCGGAGACGGATCGTTGACGGGACGTGATAAAAATTTGAGACTGCCAGCCTTGCCGCCCCTCCAATTTCACGTATGGAGGGGCGGCGTCATTTGTCCGCCACACCATCGCACAAAAATTTTGGAAGGAGTTTTTCAGAATGATTTTCAAAGCAATCCTCAGCAGCCAGGCCAGCCCGGGATACGGGCAGGCCACCATCCACTTCCCCATCCCGGACAGCGATTATGACCTCGTCATCCGTATGCTGGAGGACATTGGCGTTGGCTCCCCTACCGCCCAGGACTGCCGGGTGGTGGGGCTGGAGGGGTTATACCCTACCCTCAAACGGCTGAACGGCCAGGCCATCAACGTGGACGAGCTGGATTATCTGGCCAAGCGGCTGGACAGCTTTTCCGATGGTGAGGACGCCCAATTTGAAGCCATGGCCTTCAAATTGAACCTGTCCAGCATCAAGGACTTCATCAACCTGACATTCTGCTGCCAGCAGGCCACGGTGATCACCAACTTCTCTGATCTGGAGCGGGTTGGGAAAAGCCATGCCCTGACCATAAACGGCGGTGCTATGCCTGCGGCAGAGTACGACCAGGTTGATGGCCGGATGGCGGCCCTGGATCTGCTCCAAAACAAAGCAGGAACGATCACCCCCTACGGCGTGGTCTATGACAACGGCCTGGAACTGGAGCCGCTCTACGATGGGCGGCATTTCCCGGCATACCTCTATAAACCTCCTCAGATGGTGATCGAGATCAAATCCGAATCGAACGGCGAAGCTGCCGGGTATCTCTACCTGCCCTGCACGGACACGCAGCTCCAACGGACGCTGGAGCGGGCGGTAGCGGGTCAGGATGGCTTCAGGATGGAGATCACCACGGACGATCTGCCCCCGCAGGTGTCCGCCGCGGTCAGTCTCGCCCGCGACAGCCTTGACGAGATCAACGGCCTGTGCCGGGCCATCGAGCCGCTGACCACGGCTCAGCGGAATAAACTGGAAGCAGTGGTGCTGCTGGCCCGGCCCCAATATGCCAGCGAGGTGCGCAAGCTGGCGGAGAACCTGGACCAATTTGATTTCATGGCCAGGCCGCTCATCCAGGAAACAGACATCGCGCTCACCGAGCTGGGCTGTGTGGCCTACCACGGCAGCGTGACGCTGGAGGAATTGATGCGGGACAATCCCGCGGAACAGCACCAGCGGGAGATGGGAGGGATGAAATAATGGTGCTTCATGCAGCAAAAAGCCCGTTCAGCAATGATGTGGCCCACATCAGTTTCCCGGCGGAAACGGATCAGGTCAGAAACGAGGTGCTCGCCGTGGAGGACTTCGGCGGCTGGGCCCCCGCGCAGATCATCGGCGGCGAAGGGGCTGCGCAAGCCCTTGCCGGACACCTTGAGCGCGACGCCCTGTTCAGCGAAGAAGGCGTCCGGAAGCTGAACCAGCTGGCCGGGCTGGTGGATGCCATGGATCTGGAGGCCCAGAAGGTTTTTGCGGGGGCGCTGATGGTGGCACACGCCAAATGCCTGGATGATGTGCTGCGCGTGGCGGGCAGCCTGGACAGCTATGAGCTGTTCCCCGGCATCAAAACGGACGAGGATCTGGGCCGTTTCCTGGTGGATACCGCCCCCATCACCGGCAAGTTCATTTTTGCCGAGGAGGCCAAACCCTATCTGGACTACGCCAAGATCGGTGCGGAACAGCGGAAGCTGCTGGGCGGCGTCCATACGGAACAGGGGTATGTGAAGCGCCGGGAGGTGGTTCAGACGCAGAAAGAGGAAAAACGCCCTGCTTTCGCCCTCACGCTGGCCTCCCCCGCTGGTGCCGTCCGGCTGGATCTGCCCGCCCCGGAGGATGAGCTGGAACAGGCAAAAGCGGCTCTGCGGCTGGACGATCTGAGCGGTGCCGTCATCCGGGAAGTGGAGATCGGCTACCCGTGGGGGCACCTTCTGTCCACGGACAGCGTCAGCCTGGAGGACGCCAACACCCTGGCCCAATGCGTCCGGGCAATGACCAGCCAGGATCTGAAGGTGTTCGGCGCGGTTCTGGAGGTGGAGGGGCCAAGCTCGTTCCATGAGGCTGGCACTATTGCCATGGACATCGATGACTACGAGCTGGTGACCGACAGCGAAAGGGAGTATGGCATGGAAGCCCTGCGTTACGCGGGAGCGGGGGATGAACTCCTGGACATACTGGACGGCTTCACCGATTTTGACGCCTTGGGCCGCTGTGAGATGGAGACGGACGGCGTGCGGGAAACCAGCTTCGGCAGGGTGCGCCGCCTCAGCACCCCCTGGCCTCAGCAGGCAGAGCAGGGCCAAACGATGTACTGAAAAC
>CAJUAS010000078.1 GCA_910584395.1 uncultured Oscillospiraceae bacterium
TTATACTCGGCCGCCATGGCCGTCGTGGCCATCGCCATGGTGAGCATCAGCGCCACCCCGGCCATCGTCAGCAGTTTCTTCATAGCTCATGCGCTCCTTTCGTTTCATCACAAAATAGGTTCCGCCCGCGCCGGCGGCCAGGGCGGCCAAACCGAGCACTGTCATAACCGGCCACCCCGCTCCGGCCTGCGGCTGTTCCTCCTTCGCCACAGGCTCCGGATCAACAGAGGCGATAGGGGTACCGGTAAAGATGACGGTATAGCGGATGACCGTCACGCCGGTACGGTACACCTCTCCAGTGTAATTGGCGGTAGTCGTGTAGCCGGTGACATAGCTGACCGACTTGCTGCCGCCGTAGGTACAGATAGCGGTAAACCGGTCTCCGATCTCGTAGTCATCGGCATTATAGGTATTATCAGTCTGCCACTGGATGTCCTGGAGTTTCAGCGTCCGGCCCCCCTCTGTAATGGTCTTGGGCAGATGGTTGGCATCGGCGCTGGCCAGGTTGGGATAGCTGCGGGTGGCTGTGACAGGCTTGGTGGAGCTGCCATACCCGGCAGGTTCGGTCTTGATGCTGTCCAGCACCAAATGGAGGGTGCCGGTAAAACCGTCCTCCGTAGTGGTCTCCTTCTCCTGGGGCAGCAGTTCAAGGACGGTTTCCATGTCCTTCTTGGCACTGTCCACAGTTTCCGTCTGGGTGATGGTCTGGGTCTCGGAGCCGATGACCACCTCCCGCAGAATGTCGGTGCATTCATATCTGGACCCGTCCCGCTCAAACGCCTCCATAGGAAGCGTAGCAGGGTCCGTGTTGGGCGAGAGGTCATAGACCTTGCGGATTTCCCTGGAATCCTGGTCGATGATGATGTCCACCGGCAGCAGGGCCTCCGGGTCCGCCAGATCTACAGACGCTGCCCCGGCGGGCAGCACCAGCGCCGTCAGCACCAGAAGCGATACCAACAGGGAAATGAACCTTTTTTTCACTGGGCGTTTCCTCCTTTTTTGGTTGTGTGGTTCATTTGCGGTTGCTCAGGGGGTGTACTGTCCGCCCTGGATCAGCGGCTGCAGGTATGCCACCGCGAATCCCAGCGTGTTGAGGACGATCCACGTCACCACGATCCGTTTGAGCCAGCTGGTGGCCTCGGCAACCGCCCGCTCGTTGCGGGAGATCATGCGCACCAGCAGCGCCACAGCCGCGGCTGTCACGCCCACGATAGTGGAGATGCCCACCAGCTGGCCGTAGACGTCCGCAATGATCGTGGAAAAGCGGGTCCACATGGTGTCGGCTGCTGCGGCAGGCTGTGCGGTCAGCAGCATCATGTAGCAGGCAGACACTGCCGCTTGTACCCGGCGCTGCAGCCTTGCCGATCTGGGGCTGATGGTGTGCTTCTCGTGCTCTTTTTTCGCCATACAGGTTCCTCCTTCCTGATAATCTGGACAGCAAAAAGCGCCGGGCCGCAGGGAAGCCAAAGGCTCTCTGCGGGACCGGCGCACTGCCCGTGCCCACTTTTGGACGCTACCATCATACCACATTTACACTCCCCATGTCATCAGCGGCGGCGCTGCCAATTTTCCTGCCATTTTTCTGCCATCAGTTTCCCTCCAGCAAGGTCAGGATCTCCAGCCATGCGTCCAGGCACCCCGCCGGGGCCGTCCAGAGCCGGATGGAGAGGATGTTGACCGCCTGCTGCCGGAGCCGGTAGTAGTGCCGGTCCGAGATGTCCAGCCGGTACAGGATCTCCTGGTGCGTGAGCTTGTCCGGGGTGACAAAGGTCTGGAAAATGATATTATACATCATCTCGCCGTTCCCCGGCTTCTGCCGCAGTACCGTCAGGGCATCGTTGATCCGGTCCAGCAGCAGCCGGGACTGTTTGATACTCAGCATCCGATGCTCCAGCCGGGTGTTCCCCATGGCCAGCTGAGTATCCACCATGCTGAGTAGGGCGTCCAAGTCCTTCAGCGGGCGGTCCAGCTCCTCCGCCACCTGCTCCGGGAAGCATTCCAGCGCCCAGACGATGTCCCGGTAGTGCTTGAGCATCATCTGGGTGTTATGGTACATGTTGCGGCGCAGAGCCTGTTCCGCCTGACGGGCTTTTTCATTCACAATGCTGTGGTCTTCCACGATCCCCCGACGCTCCAGCAGCGAAATCAGCTGCTCCGTCTGAGGAGAAAATTCAGTTTTCGGCAGCTCACCACAACGGGTCGCCTTCAAATCTGCCATAGTCAATACCTCCAAAATCGAATGGCGGGCCGGCTTTGGGGCCAGCCCTGGGCAAAAGCTCAAATTCGACCGGGGAAATTCCCTCTACACCCTGGCAGTCCTCAACGAAACTCTTACAATGCCTACACGGAGAAAAATACGCGCGCGTAATA
>CAJUAS010000079.1 GCA_910584395.1 uncultured Oscillospiraceae bacterium
ACGCCGGCGCGGAGAGCGCCAACTACCCCTTCTGCACCATCGACCCCAACGTGGGGGTGGTCACCGTGCCCGATGCGCGGCTGGACTGGCTCTCCGAGCTGTACCACCCCAAAAAGACCACCCCGGCGGTGATCGAGTTTGTGGACATCGCGGGCTTGGTCAAGGGCGCAAGCAAGGGCGCGGGGCTGGGCAACCAGTTTTTGGGCAACATCCGGGCCACCGACGCCATCATCCATGTGGTGCGGTGCTTTGACGACGACAACATCATGCACGTGGTGGACAACGCCAGCGTGAACGTCCCCGTCGATCCCGCCGGGGATATCGCCACCATTGATCTGGAGCTGATCATGGCCGATCTGGAGATGGTGGAGCGGCGGATCAAAAAGGCGGAGAATCTGGCCAAGGGGGACAAGAAGTACCTCCATGAGGTGGAGCTGTTCAAGGAACTGGCAAGCTGGCTCAACGACGGAAACTCCGCCCGCAGCTTCGTCTGCGACGACGCTGATGACGCCAAGCTGCTGGATCACGCGGAGCTTTTGAGCCGCAAGGCCATCATCTACGCCGCCAACATGGACGAGGACGGCTTCGTACACCACGCCGACAACGCCTATTATCAGAAGGTGGCGGAGATCGCCGCCAAGGAGGGGGCGCAGGTGCTTCCCGTCTGCGCCAAATTGGAGGAGGAGATCGCCCAGCTTTCCCCCGAGGACAAGGCCATGTTCTTGGAGGATCTGGGCCAGAGTGAGTCGGGGCTTGACCGGCTCATCAAGGCCAGCTACGAGCTGCTGGGCCTCATTTCCTTCCTTACCAGCGGCGAGGATGAGTGCCGTGCTTGGACGATCACCCGGGGTACGAAAGCCCCTCAGGCGGCGGGGAAGATCCACACCGACTTCGAGCGGGGCTTTATCCGCGCCGAGGTGGTGGCGTTCAAGGATCTGCAGACCCTCGGCTCCATGGCGGCGGCCCGGGAAAAGGGTCTGGTTCGCAGCGAGGGCAAGGAATACGTCATGGCCGACGGCGACGTGGTGCTGTTCCGGTTCAACGTGTAAAAGCTATAAAAAGCGCAAAAAGAGGAACGCCACCGGCGTTCCTCTTTTTGCGTACAGGGGCTGTTACGCTCCCGTTGGGTACGCCGTGACCCCACTTCCCGCCTCTTGGCAAAATGCCACTGGGCTGGGCCCGGCCTGTTTTTGCCGTGCGGGCTGGTCCATCGGGCTCTACGTGCCTACGGGTCGCGCTTCGGGGTCACTCCGCGATGCCAAGAGGTTCCAGCTCCCGGAGCTGGCGCAGCAGGTAGGAATAGCGGTGCTGGAGGGACTTGATCTCGAACACATAGGACTCGATCAGGTCGCCGTCAGCGGTGCGGTTGAAGCCCTCGTAGGCGCGGTTGAGCGCGCTTTGGGTGGCGCGCATGGCGGCCAGCAGTTCTTCCTTATCCTCCGTTTTTTCCGAGGCGGCCGGGGAAAACGCACGGCGCAGCTTGGTCAACATGGCTTGACCCCCTTTCCCTTCCAATCTATTCCATAGTGTACACCGATATGCCGGAAAACATACCCGGCGGGGGCATAAAAAAACGCCCTCCCCACAGGGGAGGGCGTTTGGAAGGGCTTGCGGAGCTTACAGGAACAGAACCAGCACCAAAGTGAGGATCATAAAGGCGATGGCCACCCACTTGGTAATCTTGGCCAGACGGGCGTCCCAAGTTTTGGCCTTGTTCTTGGCCAAAAAGGTGTCCGCGCCGCCGGAGATCGCGCCCAGACCCGCAGACTTGCCGGACTGGAGCAGAACAACGGCGATCAGAAAGAGACAAAAGATGGAGTAGAGAATGGTCAGGACGATCATCAAGGGAGACATATGGGTACTTCCTTTCCTATTTTGCGTTCCGAACTGCACATAGGCGCAGTTAAACTCTTAACGAGCCATTATAATACCATAGTTCTTTCAAAAATGCAAGGGTTTTGGCAAAAATTTTTGCCCCATGGAGGATGGGGGGCGGAATTGTGCAGGTGGCACAAAAAATTTCACAAGAAAAATGTGGTTTTGCAATTTACAAACGAAAAAAAGGGTGGTACAATAAACGATGCGAAAACTTCTTTTATAAGGAGGACATAAGTAAAATGGCAAGAAAACTGAAAACCATGGACGGCAACACCGCCGCCGCCCACGTGTCCTACGCCTTTACCGAGG
>CAJUAS010000080.1 GCA_910584395.1 uncultured Oscillospiraceae bacterium
ACGAAGATGCTTAAAACACCAGGATGGCTTGTGATGAGATAGTCTCGGTGACGGCTCACGGTATCAAACATGGGGACAGTTGCCGCCCACGCCTGATTGCTGCTGGAAATACGGGGATCGTTCCTTATACCTTGAAGGGTAGCGGCCAGTACATGACTTACACGCTCCGCACCAAACACCGCCAGTACGCCCTTTGTGTCAGCATGGAGACTCATTCCATCAAAGCCCTCCCTAATTGCCGTCTCAATAGCATCCCGGCAGGCAACATTCGTTTCCAGGGAGGCGAGGAAAGCGTCCAACTCTCCATGCTCCCTGGCATATTCGCCGGTGTGCTGATAAATCGGGATAATGGGGGCAGTTTCCCGCTGGGCCTCCATCAAACTTTCGGCCCTGCCCTCAATGCACTCCCGGATATTGTCCATGTGACCTGTCTCCATGTCCCGGAAGTCCTTGTAAATATCCGCCAGAGGGCAGGGGGATTCCAGCAGCGCCTCCGCCTGGGGTGCGGGGAGGTCCTGCACCTCCAACGACATCAGAATATCCTCCCGCATGGCGTACTCATAGGCATGGTTCAGGGCTTCCTCCGCTGTCATGCCCAACAGCCCGTGCTTGAACCGCTCCTGTTCCGCCGCCATCTTATCATATAGTGCCTGATTCAATTTTTCTGCGTCCATGAACGTCTCCTTCCTTTATAATAATTTCTCATACCGCAATTTCATCTGCGGCGGGCAGAGGTCCACAGCGGGACAGCGTTTGCCGGTCCAGCGTTTTCCCCCTGCCTGCCCCATACACGTCCAGCCCGCCGCCCGGATACTGGCTCCGGCCTCCGTGTCCAACGTGTAGGTGATGATCTTGCGGTAGCCGATAGCCTTTGCCGCCCGCGCCGCCGCAGAGTACAGCATACTGCAAGCGTTTTTCTCGCCCGTGGTACAGAGCCGGGTCACTTCCAGCGTCAGGCCATTGTCCAGATAGCGGCTCACGGGACGGCCCACAATGGCAACGCCCACCAGCCGCCCCTCCGCCGCACACCCAATGGAAAACTTGTGGCCTCTGGTGGGCTTGTGGTGGCGGTGGTGGGCGGCTACAAAAGCGTTGGCCTCTTTCAGTGATACCGGGGTTAAGGTGAGCATATCACCGCGCCCCTTTGTCCGTATTCCGTTCCTGGGCAGGAGCCGCCGCTTCTCGCACCCCCGTCTCTTTCGCCGCGCTCTTGAGTGCGCCGCGCACGGAAGGGGGACGCTCCTGCTCCACCGCTTTCTCATATGCGCTCAAAACAGCGGCGTTCAGCGCCTGCCGCATTTCCTTGGTGGTGGGGCAGCAGATGTCGTGATATTTGCCGTCCTGCCCCTTGGTGCTGGGCATGGAGACATACGGCCCATTCTCCGTATTGTAAATGCGGATGTTGTTGACGGCGAATACGCCGCCCAGGTTCACGCTGGCAAAGCCCAGCAGCTTGCCATGGTCCTTCTCCGGGTCCTTGGGGAGATAGATTTTCACGTCCACGCCGGGGACGGCAGGGACCTCCGCGCCGGTTTCCGGTGCTTTGTTCTCGCTCAAATGACTGTCCTCCTATCTTAATGTGCGTTGAAAATAGACCGGCTGACCGAGCCGGTCTTAAACAGGGAGAAGCACAGCAGTACCGTGTACCCGGCGCATTGCCAGATAGCAATATGAAGGTTGGTTCCGCTGGTGATCTGCCCAATCAGCACGGCATAAATCGCCACGCAGATCATAATGAAAAAGCCT
The DNA here is from genome assembly GCA_910584395.1 of uncultured Oscillospiraceae bacterium. Taxonomy (GTDB): domain Bacteria; phylum Bacillota; class Clostridia; order Oscillospirales; family Oscillospiraceae; genus MGBC124762. The sequence goes on from CAJUAS010000080.1 coordinate 1,747, forward strand.
TGCAGACCAAGAGCCACAAGGCCGCGCAGGTAGTTGTTGCCCATTTGCCCCCACTCCCGGTTGGTCATGGTGGCGAAGGGAATCGCGCCGATAGAGCAGTAGATATAAATTTCTATCATCCGCCCCACCAGCACAATCATCACGCAGAAGGACAGAATGGGCATGGTGATTTTCAGCAGCATTGTCTCCACCAGAAGGCCGAACAGCTCTCCCAGCTCCATGGCCTCCAACTGCGCGGACACGTCGCCTATGACCGTGGCGAAATCAAGGCTGGTGGTGCCGGTGATGATACCGGCGCTCTGCTGCACCACATTCTGTC
>CAJUAS010000081.1 GCA_910584395.1 uncultured Oscillospiraceae bacterium
TTGATCGCGCCCCACACGCCGAGGCCGGCGCCCAGCGCCACAACGAGGGTCTGCAGCACATTGATCGCACTGTTGAAAAATGCCATATTTTTGTCCTCCTTAAAGTCGGTGGGCGGGAGATGCCCCCGCCCGGAAACAGGTCTGCTTGGTTACGAAAACACGGGATTCCCCCGGTTTTATGCGGCTTTCCCAGTCTGGCCCGCTGGATGGATGCCTGCCATTGTAAGGGTGGGGGCAGCTCCATTTCCGGCAGGCCAGGGGGAGAACCGCCGCCCTTATGGGCGGGATGCCAGCGTCAGGCGGTGAACAGGCCGGAGAGCAGGGGAACGAGGGTGATGCCGATGAGGGCGACGCCTCCGCCCGCCATCAACTGCTTCATGCCCTGGCTCTTGGCTCCGGGGTTGTCGTTGCCGTAGCCCTCCAGAAGGTTGATCGCGCCCCACACGCCGAGGCCGGCGCCCAGCGCCACAACGAGGGTCTGCAAAACACCGATCGCACTGTTGAAAAATGCCATAACTTTGTCCTCCTTAAAGACAGTGGGCGGAGCCTTTGCCCCGCCCGGTTCGTGGAATGGTTTTGATGGTGCAAAAGGGCGCCCGCCGCCCCGCACAGTCAGCCCGCCTGTTGGATGCCTGCCGTAAGGTGAGTGGGGGCAGCTTCATTACAGGCGGGCGCTGTTCCGTGCAGGGAGGGAACGCCCGGACATGGAAAAAGCCCCCGCAGAGGGGGCTTTACGGCGTGACGCTCATCCGTCCGCGTCGATCACTTCAAATTCGTCCTTCGCCCGCAGCTTCAGCCGGTGGTCCAGGAACTTCTCGATGTCGAAGCGGTTCTTCTCGTCACAGTCCGCCGTGTACTGGAAATTGGGGTGCTTCGTCAGGTCGTACTTGTCCGACAAAAACGGCCTCACGCCCCGGAGCTGGAGGATGCACTTGCCGCCGTCCAGCACCGCCAGCTCGTCCACGCTGGCAAGCTCATGGCCCGTCCGCTGGTAGTTCACGCTGTGGGACTCCTGGCTGCCCTTGCTCACCCCGGTGTTGAACATATCTATGGTCTCCTTGCCCAGGGCGGCGGAAAGCTCCTTCAAGGTGGTCGGCTCACTGCCGCCGAGGAAGATGCGGGTGTCCATGTTGCCGATGATGGTGTCGGCGTTGTCCTTGTAGATCGCCTTTAGCTGGCTCTGCGCCTGCAAGACCAGGCAGGCCGATATTTCCCGGCTTCGGATGGTCGCCACCAGCTTCTCCAGGTTCGGTATCTGCCCGATGTTGGCGCACTCGTCAATGAGGCAGCGCACATGGACCGGGAGCCGCCCGTGGTACTGGTCGTCCGCCTTCTCGCACAGCAGATTGAAAAGCTGGGTGTAGATCATGCTGATGAGGAAATTGAAGGTGCTGTCCGTGTCGCTCATAATAAGGAACAGCGCCGTTTTGCGGTCTCCCAGGGTGTCCAGCTCCAACTCGTCATACCGGGTGATCTCCCGCAGTTCGGCGATGTCAAAGGGAGCCAGCCGAGCGCCGCAGGAGATGAGGATGGATTTTGCCGTCTTGCCGGCCGCCAGCTTATAGAGCCGGTATTGGCGGACAGCAAAGTGGTCCGGCTCTTTCTTTTCCAGCGCCTCAAACATCTGGTCGATAGGGTTCTGGAACGTCTCATCGTCCTCCCGGACCTCCATAGCGTTCAGGAAGGTGATGAGCGTCCCGAAGTTCTGCTCCTCCACGGGGGCGACATAGTGGATATAGGCGATGAGCGCCGTGTAAAGGAGCTTCTCGGCTTTCTCCCAGAACTGGTCCCCGCCCTTGCCCTCGCCCTGCGTGTTCACCATCAGCGTTGTCACCAGCTTCAGGATGTCCTTCTCCGAATGGATATAGGCGAAGGGGTTGTAGTGCATCGACTTCTTGAAGTTGATCGTGTTAAAAATCTTGATGCGGTACTTGTTCCGCACCAGGACGGCCCCGCACTCCTCGACGATCCCCCCTTTTGGATCAGTGATGACATACGAACTATGGCACTGTAAAAGGTTGGGCTTGAGCCAGAACCTGGTCTTGCCGCTGCCGG
>CAJUAS010000082.1 GCA_910584395.1 uncultured Oscillospiraceae bacterium
GCGGGTGTAGGTCTCACAGGTGCGGATACCCCGTTCGCAGAGGATCACATCCTTATTGCCCCCTGCCATGATATATTCCGCGCTCATCAGCCACTCCTCAATGGTGGAGGAAAGGCCGCGCTTGAGCAAGACCGGCTTCCTGCACCGGCCCACCTTCTTCAAAAGGTCAAAGTTCTGCATATTGCGCGCCCCGATCTGGATCACGTCCACACATTCCTCGAAGAAAGGAAGCTGATCCGCGCTCATCAGCTCGGTGACAATGGGCATCCCCGTCTTTTCTCGTGCCTCCATCAGCAGGCGAACGCCCTCTACTCCCATCCCCTGAAACGCATAGGGGGAAGTGCGGGGCTTGTATGCCCCGCCGCGCAGAGCTGCGGCGCCGCTCTGCTTCACCGCCTTTGCAACTTCTACGATCTGTGCCTCACTCTCCACCGAGCAAGGCCCTGCGATCACCGTCAGCTTTTTCCCGCCGACGCTCACGCCGTTTCCGATGTCGATGACCGAATCATCGGGGTGGTATTTGCGGTTGGCGACCTTAAACGGTTCGCTGACCCGCATTACCCGTTCCACGCCGGGCAACTGGCTGAGGTATTCCTCGTCCAGCTTGGCAGAGTTACCCTCCGCGCCCAAAATAGTGGTCTCGCTGCCCTTGGAGATCATCACCTTGACCCCGCCCGCCTCCATGGCTGCGATGGCCTCTTGAAGCTGCCCCTGCGTGTACTTGGATTTCATAATGAGAACCATGTGAGTCACTTCCTTTACTTTTGGCACTTTAGCACTTTTCGTTGTTAAAGTCAACCCCTAACTTTCAAAAAAAGGCGGCCCTCTTCGGGCCGCCCCATCATATGCTCTGCCGCCTCAAACGCCTTTGCGTATCAAGGTTTCCAGCATTTCGCCAAAGCGTTCTACCTCTTTGGGGGTGTTAAAGGCCGAGAAGCTGACGCGCACCGTCCCGGTATCCAGCGTTCCCTGACTCCGGTGGGCAAAGGGCGCGCAGTGCAGTCCTGCACGCACCGCCGCGCCGTGCTCTCCCAGCCATTCCGCCGCAGTCTCGCAGTCCATCTGGGCCAGCCGGAAGGAGACTACCCCGGTCTGTCCCTTTCTAAAGGGGTCGTGGAACAGCTCCACCCCCGGCAATTGTCCCAACGTGTCTACGGTGTGGGCAAGCAGCTTGCGCTCATGGGCCAGAATGGACTGCGTCCCTTGCGTGGATACAAAGCGCAGTCCTTCCAGCAGTCCGGCCACACCGGCAATGTTGTGCGTTCCCGCCTCCAGACGGTCGGGCAGAAACTCCGGCATCTCCTGATTGATGGAATCGCTGCCGGTGCCGCCCTGAAGCAGCGGCATGGGAACAGCGTCCCTGCCGCAAAGCAGCAGACCCGTTCCCTGCGGCCCATAGAGGCCCTTGTGCCCCGGCATGGCCACAAACGCCGCACCCCAGCCGTCTGCGTTGATGGGCAGGCAGCCTGCGCCCTGAGACGCATCTACGATCAGGGGTATCCCCCGCTCCCGGCAGAGTGCCGCGATTTGCGGAATGGGCAGGATCATGCCAAACACGTTGGAGCATTGCGTGCAGACGGCGCAGGCCACCTTTTTGGTCAGGTCCCGTTCAAAGGCGGCCAACACCGCCTCCTGATTGAACAACGGCCCGGCGGCCACCTTAATATTGGCGTTCAGCGCCGTCAGCGGCCGGGTCACGGCATTATGCTCCCAGCCGGAGACCACCACCGTGTCCCCCGGTCTTACCAGCGAACGAATGGCGATGTTGAGACTGTGGGTGGCGTTCAAGGTAAACACCACCCGCTCCGGCTCTTCCA
>CAJUAS010000083.1 GCA_910584395.1 uncultured Oscillospiraceae bacterium
GTGTGTCCATATGATACCCTTGTGCTGACCTACTTCCTCTGCAACGGAATCCAAGTCTATCTTGTCATCGGTTTGACTAAAGAGGCCATGACTATAATGGTCCCCCTGTCAAGACCACTTCCTGAAAAAAATGCGTGAACAAGGTTTAACCAATTTTGATTTAGACGAGGCCCGAGCCGCCCTTAATCGGCATGAGCCGAGCGAGCCGCCGCGAAGCGGTTCAGCCTTGACAGGTTGCCGCTGGCCTGTTACAATGGCCGGTCGCGAGGGTGCGTCCAGGGTTCGACTCTGATTCCGCCGCGCCCTCGCCGTCAACGGTTCAACAGGCCAGCGGCGTTCTGTCAAGGCCGGCGGAATTCAGCGCAAAACAGCCGTTGTAAACTACTTCCGGCGTCTCATACCCCAGCGCCTGGTGGGGCCGCAGGGTGTTGTAATCGCCGATATACTGGCGAATCGCCCGGCGCAGCTCCCTGGGAGACCGAAACTCGTTGACGTAGATCAGCTCGGTCTTGAGGCTTCTGAACCATCGCTCGATCATGATATTGTCTGCCCAGCGGGACTTGCCGTCCATGCTTTGACGGATTTTCAATGACTTTAAGAGTAATTTGTAATCTTTATCAGTAAACTGGCTGCCCTGGTCAGAGTTGAGGATGGCCGGGGCACCAAAGCGCTCCACAGCCGTCCGGACCGCATCCAAAACCGGCGCGGTCTCCAGCGTATCGGATAACTCCCAGCCCATGATTTTTCGGCTGAACCAGTCGATAATTGCCGTTAAATACATATGTCCGCGCTGCATTTTGATGTAGGTGATGTCGATGGACCAGGCTTGATTTGGGAACAAAATGGGCTTATTTCGCAGCAAATACGGTACGATTGCCTCCTTAAAGTTGCATTTGGACAAATTCGGCTTCGGATACACCGCATGGATCCCCATCTCCCGCATATAGGTGCGTACCAGCTTTCTACCCACTACATATCCGTCATCGCAGAGCTTTTTTGCAATTTTACGGCTCCCCATGCACGGCAGTGCAGTGTGCCAGTAGTCGATTCGGGCCATGATCGCTTCTTTCAACTTCTGTACTTCCTCGTCCGGCTGTTTCCGCTCATAGTAGACTGTGGACCGGGTGATCCCCAGCAGTTCGCACTGGCGGCGCACCGACAGCCCTTCATTTTTCCTCACCAAGCTGGGGCACGGGCAGCCCGCTTCGGCGAAAGCAGCCCTGAAGAAAATCACGCTCCAGCGTCAGCTGCCCGATGGTTTTCAGCATCTGGTCGCTCTCCTTCTTCAGCCGCCTTTCTTCCCGTTTGGCTTCCTTCTCCTCCTTAGCTGGGTCCTCGAAAACCGTACTGGCCTTGTCCAGAAATTCCCGCTTCCAGTTGCGCAGCATATTGGGATTGATGCCGTTTTCGTGGGCGATGGCTTCCAGTTCCTTTTCCCCTTGCAAGACCTCCAGTACCAATTTCGCTTTGAACTGCGGACTGTACGTTGTTCGTGCCATGGTGTTTTTCCCCTTTCTTTGCTTTTGTTTATCCTACCACGTTCACGATCTTTTTGCCAGGGGTGGTCTGGATTACGGGGACCATTATAGACGACCTTCTCCCGCCGTCCGGCAAATGCTTTAGCAAACGCATAAAATGGCGGCTGGTAAGACGGGGCCAAATCAAAGAAATTTATTCCGTTATCAATGGCGGCGTTAAGGATTTCCGCAGCTTTCTCTACATCCTCGGGCAGACTGCCGCCGCCCACGCCAATCACGCTGATCTGCTCGCCCCCGTGGGGTAACCTTCTGTATTCCATATT
>CAJUAS010000084.1 GCA_910584395.1 uncultured Oscillospiraceae bacterium
AGGACATTGAGGCCAAGCGTATCAACTGCGTCATCACCAAAGACCTGTCCCGGCTGGGCCGCAACTATCTGGACTGCGGGCTGTATCTGGAAGTGTTCTTCCCGGAGCATGGGGTGCGCTATATCTCCGTCAATGACGGGGTGGACACGCTGAACAAGAGCGCCATGGACATCACCCCGTTTCGCAATATCCTGAACGAGATGTACGCCGCCGACGTGTCCATGAAGGTGAAATCGGCCCTCCGTGCCAGGTTCAACAGCGGCTTGTATGTGTCCACCTCTCCCCCCTACGGCTACCTGAAAGACCCCGCCGACCACAACCACCTTATCATCGACGAAAAGGCGGCCCCGGTGGTGAAGCTGATTTTTCAAATGGCGCTGGATGGGGCTGGCATTGGCAAGATACGCAACCACCTCAACGCCAGCCATATCCTCCGCCCCGCCGCCTACGCCGCCGCAGAGCGGGGTGAGAGCGGCTATGAGCGGCACTTTGAGGGCAAGGAGGATAACCGCTACCAGTGGAGCAACAACAGCGTCAGGGCCATTCTACGCAGCCCTGTGTACGCTGGGAACCTTGTGGGGTATAAGCGGGTGGCGGTGAGCATGAAAAGCAAGAAGCGCCCCTCCAAGCTGCCGGAGGAATGGGAGGTGATACCCAACACCCATGAGGGCATTGTCACCCAGGCGCAGTTTGATACCGTCCAGCGGCTTATGACCAGCAGACGGCGGGACAAGGGCGGGAGCGGATTTGACAACATCTTTTCCGGGATACTGAAATGCGCCGACTGCGGCTACGCCATGCGGGCCATGAGCGCCAACCGCCGCAAGCGGCCCGATCCCATCGACTGTGTGCAGTATGTGTGCAACAACTACGGCACCAACGGCACCGGGGGCTGTTCGGCCCACACCATCGAGGCCAGGGACTTGTTTGACGCTGTGCTGGCCGATATTCGCCATTACGCGAGGCTGGCGGTGGAGGGGGATGAAAAGCGGGTGCGCCAGCTTCAGCAGCAGCTATCCTCCATCGGGGCCACCGAGCAAAAGGCGCTGGAACGGGAGAAGCGCAAGCTGTCCAAGCGGCTGGGCGAGTTGGACAAGCTATTTTCAGCCCTGTATGAAGATAAGGTCATGGAGCGTATCACGGAGCGCAATTTTGACATGGTTTCCCGGAAGTACGAAGCGGAACAGGCCCAGCTTTCGGGCCGGATTGAGGAAATCAACGCTTCACTGGCTGAAAAGGAAACCTCCGACAATGGGGTAACGGACTTCTTCTCCCTGATTGCCGGGTACGCCGACGCCGCCGAGTTGTCCGCCGCTATGGTCAACGCCCTGATTGAGAAAATCACGGTGGGAGAGCGTGTCCAGAAAGAGGACGGCACGGTGGAGCAGACCATCAAAATCTACTACAAATTCGTTGGAGTTCTCTCCAACGAGTTACATATCAAGGTCACAAAACGCTATGCGGCCCCCCTCTCCCCCAGGCGGTGCCAATGCTGCGGGGCAGAGTTCACGCCCGGTTCAGCGGTGGCAAAGTATTGTAGGCCCTGCGCCCAAAAGATACACACCCAGCAGAGTACGGAAAGCACACGGCGCAGACGTGCCGCCGCCCGGAAAGCGGCATAGCAGATAGATTGTCCGCAAAGTCTGTCCGTCCGACCTCCAGCAGCGGGAGGGGCGCATCGTCCGCCAGGGCAACAAA
>CAJUAS010000085.1 GCA_910584395.1 uncultured Oscillospiraceae bacterium
GAAAGAAGGTGTCGTCAAAGTCGCTGGCGATCATCACCCCGTCGAATTTGCCCATTCCCGTCCCCCCTTTCGGTTTACTTCAAATCGCTGCCCTCCATGTATTTCCGAAGGGCCGTCTTGCACAAAAGCATCGCCACCACACTGCTGAGCACCATCTCGCCCAGCATATAAGCGCCGTTGTAGGCGAGGGAATACACCGGGGCGATCATTCCAAACTCGTTGGGCCACAGGGCGTCCCAGATCCACCACCCGGTGATGAAGTGGCAAAGCAGTCTGAGAGAAAAGGTCACGACGATGCCGAGAATGTAGCTGGTTTCCAGCTTTTTGGTCTTAAAAATTCCAGCCAATCCGATGACGGTGTAGGGCACGATGTAGTCCAGCAAAATAATACCGGCGGCCATGACCGCGCTGGTGGCATACGCCACATTGTCCATGCCGAAAATCAGCTGGAGAACGCTGAACGCGCCCGCACTGACCAGTCCACGCTGCCAGCCGAAGCGGAAGGAGAGCAGCACCAGCGGCAGCATGGAGCAGATGGTCACGCCGCCGCCAAGGGGCATGGGGATGAACTTGGTGTACTCGTTGAGTACGGTGGCGATGGCGATCATCAGCGCGCTTTCCACCAGCCAATGGACGTTCAGACGGGCCTTACTTTTGCTTTGCATAATCATCGTTCCTCCTAAAAAAATGTACCGCAGTCACCAGATAGGCGCGGTACAAGGAGACGACTTTTATGTCGAATACACTCGCTACGCCGGCATTACCCGGATCAGCTTGGAGGGACCGGAGGGGGCAATACCCCTCGCATCACAGCCGGACTTGCGTCCAGCGCCCCTGATATCCTGTTGTCTGCGGTCAAGTGTCATTGTACGACAACGCCGGGAGGTTGTCAACCCTCCCGGCGGCGTAGTTTTTCCAATATCGCGGTAAAATAGGGCGGCAGGTCGCACTCCACTGTCAGCCGTTCCCCCGTGGCCGGGTGGAGGAAGGACAGTTCCTTGGCGTGGAGGCACTGTCCCTCCAGCCCCGGATACCCCTTGGGACTTCCGTACACCTTGTCCCCTAACAACGGGTGGCCCAGATGGGCCATGTGGACGCGGATCTGATGGGTGCGGCCTGTCTCCAGACGAAAGGAGGCGTAGGTGTACCCGGTGAACCGCTCCAGCACGGCGTAGTGGGTCACCGCCTCCCTGCCCCCCGCCGCCACCGCCATCTTCTTGCGGTCCTTGGGGTTTCTGTCCAGCGGGGCGTTCACCGTCCCCTCGTCAGCCTTGAGCTTCCCCACCACCACGCCGTGGTAGAGGCGGTAGAGGGAGTGGTCTTGGAGCTGGGCGGCCAAGGACAGGTGGGCGCGGTCGGTCTTGGCGGCGATGAGCAATCCGGAGGTGTCCTTGTCAATGCGGTGGACAATGCCGGGGCGCACCACCCCGTTGATGCCGGACAGTGTGCCGGCGCAGTGGTGGAGCAGGGCGTTGACCACCGTGCCGCCGGGATGCCCCGGCGCAGGGTGGACCACCATGCCCACCGGCTTGTTGATGACGATGACCTCTTTGTCCTCATAGACCACGTCCAGGGGGATGTCCTCCGGCTGGGCCTCCACGGGCGCGGGGTCGGGGAGGTCAATGTCCACCTCCGTCCCGGCGGGGAGCTTGTC
>CAJUAS010000086.1 GCA_910584395.1 uncultured Oscillospiraceae bacterium
CGGCCTGGACGCGCCCGACGGCGTGTACACCGTCTCCCTGGCGGCCTTCAACGCCAAGGGCGAGGCCGTGCTCTCCGACCAGGTGGTGGACGCCACGGTGACGGGCGTGGTCAACAACGAAGGCACGGTCTACCTCGGCATGGACGGCGGCCAGCTGCTCGCCCTCGCCAATGTGCGCCAGGTCACCACGCCCAAGGTCAAGGAAACGACCGACGACACCACGGGCGACGGCGACGAAGGCAACAAGGACGAGGAAAACAAGGACGAAGGTTCCGGTTCGGGCGAAGGCTCCGGCAGCGGCTCCGACGAAACGCCCGGCAACGGCGAGACGGATCAGGCCAAGGCCGCGTAAACGACAGCTATCCCGGCGGTTCGCCGCCACAAGATAAACAACCCGCGCTACTATCCCAACGGCGCACACAGTTCAAACGGAGGAAGTCATGGGTCTTTCAGCCAGCATGTGGACCAGCGTTTCGGGCCTGCTCGCTCACGGCAACAAGATGAACGTTGTGGGCAACAATATCGCCAACGTCAGCACCATCGGCTTCAAGAGCCAGCGCATGGACTTCAACGACTATCTGTACATCAACGGCGGCTCCACCAGCGGCCCGGTGCAGATCGGCGCGGGCGTGGCTACCTACGCGGTGCTGGGCGACTTTTCGCAGGGCGCGCTGGAATCCACCAACTCCGTCACCGACGTGGCTATCGACGGCGAAGGCTTTTTCAAGGTGCGTAAGCCCAATACGGACCAGATGTACTACACCCGCGCGGGCGACTTCTACTTCAACGCCGACCGCCAGCTCCAGAACCCCGAAGGCTACCGCCTCCAGGGCTGGAAGGTGGAAAACTCCACGCGCCTGACCTTCAAGAGCGAGTCCATCAACCTGGGCAAGGACAAGACCAACGAGTCCGCCTTTGTGGGCACGGGCACGCCGCAGGACATCGTGCTGGATTCCTGGTATCTGGAGCCGCAGCGCACCACCAACGTCACCTTCACCATGGGCCTGACCAGCGACGGCAACGGCGACCGCTCCACCAGCGACACCTCCCCCATGACCGCCCTCTTCGACCAGTGGGACGCCACCAAGAACCCGCCCATGGCCGACACGTCCTACGCCACGTCCTCGCCCATCAAGGTCTACGACGAGGGCGGCAACGCCCACACCCTCACGGTCTATTACGACCAGGTGGCGGCCAAGCAGGTGGACGCCAACGGCAACACCATCTATGAGATCGAGGGCCTGCCCGCGGGCTACACGGTCTATGAATACTGCGTGACCATTCCGCCGGAAGAGGACATGCGCAGCTACGGCGGCGAAGGGTACGACCCGGTCTCCAACACCTGGGGCAAGAAGCCCACCCAGTTCTACAACGATCCCGAAAAGGGCACCAACAAGAACGCGGGCCTGCTCATGACCGGCCACCTGATCTTCGACGCCGCGGGCAACCTGGTCAACCAGACGGCCTACAGCTACGGCGCCAACGACGACCCCACGGCCCTGAACCAGTGCAATCTGCCGCCGGAGGAACTCTCAAGCTGGCAGTCCACCAAGTTCTC
>CAJUAS010000087.1 GCA_910584395.1 uncultured Oscillospiraceae bacterium
TGGACGAGATCGAGGCGGCGCTGGACGACGTGAACGTCACCCGCTACGCCCGGTATATGCGCCAGCTGGCGGGGAAGACCCAGTTCATCGTCATCACCCACCGCCGGGGCACCATGGAGGAGGCCGACGTGCTCTACGGCGTGACCATGCAGGAAAAGGGCGTTTCTAAGATCCTGACCATCAACCTGAACGACATGGCAAAGGAGCTGGACATCCAGTAAGGAGGTGCGCCATGACGCTGCGGCAGAAAGAGCTTGTGAGCACCGCGGGCCTTATCGCGGGGCTGCTGCTGATGCTGATCGGCGGCGGATTCATATGGATCTTGCTGCTGGGCATGGCGATGGTTTTTGGCGCGGCGGTCTTGTGGAAGCGGTGGTGGCGCTGTCCAAGCTGCGGCCGGTTTCTGGGCAGGACCAAAGGGCAGTACTGCCCCCACTGTGGGAAGGAGATCGACTACGAGGCCCGGGAAAGGGATCACTGATGATTTAGGAGGAGCGCCATGACACTGCGTCAAAAGGAGTACCTCGCCATCGGACTTGCCCTAGGGGGCGCGGTCCTGGGCCTGTTAGGGGCTAAGGGGAGCACGGGCTGGACGCCGGTGACGGTGCTGGCGATGGCGATCGTGCTGACAGGCCTAGCCCTGCGTCTAAAGTGGCACCGCTGTCCCCACTGCGGCCAATATTTAGGACGCCATTGGCCGCGATCCTGCCCTGATTGCAGAAGTCATATCGAATACGACGAGAAAAAATAACAAGGAGAACCCCCACCCACCAGGTCAGCGGCAGCGAGGAGGGCCGGACAGGCGATCCCCCAACCTCCAACCCCCCGCTAAAACTGAGCCGCGGGCAGAAGATATCCCCATCTCAGTCGGCACTACCTGCGCGCGCGTCCCCTTCTTTTTCTCTTTTGGACCGTGCACGGCCCGTTTTCTCTTTTTCTTCAGGGAAGGAAAAGAGAAAATGGGGGGTGCAAAGAACCAGCCATCTTCATGGCTGAGACCTCAAGGAGGACCTATGGGTTTCTTTGACAAGCTGAAAAAGATCACCACCAACATCTTCTCCACCTACACCGAGGCGGACGAGGCCTTCTTCGAGGAGCTGGAGGAGACCCTGATCCTCTCCGACTTCGGCATGGAGACCGCCGTGGAGACCGTGGGGAAGCTCCGGGAGAAGGTCCGGAAGGAGAAGCTCCGGAGCCAGGAGGAGGTCCGCTCCGCCCTGCGGGAGATCATCGTGGACGCGCTGGACGTGGGCACCACGGAGGTGGACGTCTCCACCTCTCCCTGCGTGTTCCTCTTCATCGGGGTCAACGGGGTGGGGAAGACCACCTCCATCGGCAAGATGGCGGACCTCTTCCGCTACGGCGGGAAGAAGTGCCTCCTCTGCGCGGCGGACACCTTCCGGGCGGCGGCGGCGGACCAGCTGGAGATCTGGGCCGGGCGGGCCAAGGCGGAGCTGGTCCGCCAGCATGAGGGCGCGGACCCCGGCGCGGTGCTCTTCGACGCGCTCCAGGCCGCCAAGGCCC